>NZ_JBRFVG010000003.1:0-465468 GCF_052950655.1 Ralstonia sp. VS2407 | reverse complement strand
TCTGTCCAAGACCTGATTGACCGCCTCGACCTTGAATTCTTCGGTGTATCTCTGCGCACTCATCGCAACTCCTGTCTAACCTCTAGTTTGAGGCTCACAGGTGTCTACTGGCAGCGGGGCGATTCAACCGTCCAAGGCTTGAATTCCACCCAAAACCCCCGGAGTCCCGCTGTCCAAGGCCCAAGCTCGGCTCTCCAACACCCAAAGCCGAGGGTTTGACCCTCAAGCGCCACGCCTGCACCCCCGCTCACAGCCCTTGGCCCCGCATCCACGCAGCCCCAATCCCCGCCTTTATGCAAAAACCGATGAACATTCCCTGAAACCATTCGTTCCCCGCACAAGACCCGCTCGGTAGTCTTGCTCCTATTCCAAATCCATCAGAGATCAGAAACGGAGCTGCAAGATGATTCGCAAGTTTGTTTTCAACACGCTTGTACGTGCTACGGCGGCTGCCATCGTGGCGGGGGGAACCGTGGGTGCGCATGCGGCAACGACACTGCTGAATGTGTCGTACGACCCGACGCGCGAGCTGTACAAGGAAATCAACACCGAATTCGCCAAGAAGTGGAAGGCCGAAACGGGTGAGGACATCACCCTGCGCGCTTCGCATGGCGGTTCGGGCAAGCAGGCCCGCTCCGTGATCGACGGGCTGGATGCCGATGTGGTGACGCTGGCGCTGGGCTACGACATCGACGCGATCGCCGAGCGCGGCCTGACGGCCAAGGAGTGGCAGAAGCGCCTGCCGCACAACGCCTCGCCGTACACGTCGACCATCGTCTTCCTGGTGCGCAAGGGCAACCCGAAGGGCATCAAGGACTGGAATGACCTGGTCAAGCCCGGCATCGCCGTCATCACGCCCAACCCGAAGACCTCCGGCGGCGCACGCTGGAATTACCTGGCCGCTTGGGCCTACGCACTGAAGCAGCCGGGCGGTTCGGACGCCACCGCCAAGGACTTCGTGCAGAAGCTCTACAAGAACGTGCCGGTGCTCGATTCGGGCGCGCGCGGTGCGACCACCACCTTTACCGAGCGCGGTATCGGCGATGTGCTGATCGCGTGGGAAGACGAAGCGCTGCTGGCCTCGCGCGTGGAAGGCAAGGACAAATTTGACGTGGTGGTGCCGTCGATTTCCATCCTGGCTGAGCCGCCGGTGGCGGTGGTGGACAAGGTGGCCGACAAGAAGTGCACGCGCAAGGCCGCGGAGGCGTATCTCAAGTTCCTGTACACGCCGCAAGGGCAGGAGATCGGTGCGAAGAACTTCTATCGACCGACCGACCCGGCCGTGGCCAAGAAGCACGAGAGCGAATTCCCGAAGGTGAAGCTCATGACCATCGACGACACGTTCGGCGGCTGGCAGAAGGCGCAGAAGACGCACTTTGCCGATGGCGGGCAGTTTGATCAGCTCTATCAACCGGGCAAGTAAGCCCACACGACGTAACGACATCGGGTGATCCGCATCATGCAAATCCTGACGATTTCCGGCAGCCCTTCGGCGCAATCGCGATCCGCGCGCCTGCTGGGCCACGTGCGTGCGCAGCTCCAACGTGCCGGCGAGCAGGCGGACCACCTGGACCTGCGCAGCCTTCCAGCCGACGCGCTGCTGGGTACGCAGGTGTCCGACCCCGCCATCGCCGATGCGGTGGCGCGGGTGGAAGCGGCAGGCGTGGTGATTCTTGCCACGCCGGTCTACAAGGCGGCCTACAGCGGGCTGCTCAAGACGTTTCTCGATCTGCTGCCGCAGAGCGGGCTGCGCGACAAGGTCGTGCTGCCGATTGCCACCGGCGGCAGCCTCGCCCACACGCTGGCGATCGACTACGCGCTGCGCCCTGTGCTGACGGCGCTGGCGGCGCGCTCGATCCTGCCGGGCATCTTTGCAGTCGACTCGCAGATCGTTGTGGCGAATGACGGCGTGAGCGTCGACCCATCGCTGCAGCAGCGCCTGGATGACGGCGTGGAGCGCGTGCATCAGGCACTGGCGCTGGCACGGCATCCGGCTGTGGCGCAGGTCATCGTTTCAAGCCGCAGCGCGGTGCGTGCCGCAACGCTCGCGCATACGCAGGCCAACACGCAGGCCGACATCGAGCGAATGCGATGTCTGGCGTGATGCGCTGACCACGCCGCCTTACACACAGGCTCACTGCTTTCCCGTTGTTGTCACGTCGCGCAGCCGCTGCGCGCGGATCGTGCCGCCCATACACCCCGCATCAACCGAACTTGCCATGAAAACCCACTCGCCCCTGCGCAGGACTCTGACCATTGCCGCCACGCTGCTTGCCATGCTTGGCGCACCCGCCGCATTTGCCAACAGCGATGCGCCGCCCCCGACTGCTGCCAAGCAACTGCGCATCGGCTATCAGAAATACGGCACGCTGACGGTGCTCAAAGCACGCGGCACGTTGGAAAAGCGCCTCGCTTCGCAAGGCATCGAAGTGAAGTGGACCGAGTTTCCGGCGGGCCCCCAGTTGCTGGAAGGGCTGAACGTGGGCGCCATCGATTTCGGCACCACGGGTGAAGCGCCAACGATCTTCGCGTTGGCTGCTGGCGCGCACCTCGTCTATGTCGGCAACCAGCCGCCCGCGCCGGGCGGCGAGGCGATCATCGTGCCGAAGACTTCGCCGCTCAAGAGCGTGGCTGATCTCAAAGGCAAGCGCGTCGCCTTCAACAAGGGCTCGAACGTGCATTACCTGCTGGTGAAGCTGCTGGAAAAGGCCAATGTGCCTTACAGCGATATCCAGCCCGTGTACCTCACGCCTGCCGACGCACGTGCCGCCTTCGAGCGCGGCGCCATCGACGCCTGGGTGATCTGGGACCCGTTCTTTGCCGCAGCCGAACAGCAACTGGGCGCGCGCGTGCTGGCCGACGGCACCGGCGTGGTCAACAACTCACAGTATTTCCTGGCATCGAAGGGCTATGCAGGCGCGCGGCCCGATGTGCTGAACATCGTGCTGGATGAACTGAAGAAGACCGACACGTGGGCCGCTGCCAATCCGAGGGACGTGACGAACATCCTCGGCCCGCAGCTCGGCCTGGAGCCGGCCGTGGTGGCACGTTCGGTGTCGCGCATTGCCTATGGCATCCAGCCCGTCGGCGCAGAAGCCCTGGCTGATCAGCAGCGCATTGCCGATACGTTCCACGCACTGAAGCTGATTCCGCGTCCGGTGAAGGTGGCCGACTCTGCGTGGCAGCCGACGACGCAACAAGCTGCGCGCTGATTGCCATGACCATCGACATCCAACGTCGCCGCCTGCTGAGTGCCACCGTGGCAGGCGCATCGCTCGCCACGCTTGGGCCAGTCGCGCATGCTGCCAATGCCGCAACCGCGGCCCCGGCGGCTGCCGGCCTGCCCAAGGTAACGCCGCCCGCGCAACTACGCATCGGGTTCCAGAAGAGCGCGGTCAACCTCGTCATCGTGAAAGAGAACCGGGCGCTGGAGCAGCGCTTTCCGGGCACGAAGATCAGTTGGCTGGAGTTTCCGGCCGGGCCGCAGCAACTCGAAGCGCTGTCTGCAGGCAGTCTCGACCTCGCCATCACGGGCGATACGCCGCCGGTGTTCGCGCAGGCTGCCGGCAAGGATTTGCGCTACGTAGGCGTGGAGCCGCCCAAGCCGGACAGCTCCGCCATCCTCGTGCAGCAGGATTCGACGCTCAAGACGCTGGCCGACCTGAAGGGCAAGCGCGTGGCGCTGCAAAAGGGTTCGAGCGCGCATTTCCTGATCGTGCGGGGCCTGCAGAAGGGCGGGCTGAGCTTTGCCGACATCCAGCCCGTGTACCTGACGCCGGCCGATGCGCGTGCCGCCTTCGAGCGCGGCAGCGTCGACGCCTGGGGCATCTGGGATCCGTACTACGCCGCCACCGAACTGGCGATCAAGCCGCGCGTGCTGGCCACCGGCCGCACGCTCACGTCCAACAACTCGTTCTACTTCGCGCCGACGGCCTTTACGGACAAGCACGGCGACACCATCGCCGCCATCTTTGCAGAGCTGTCGCGCGCCGACCGCCTCGTGCAGGACAACCGCAAGGAGGCCGCCCAGCGCATTGCAGATTTCTCGGGGCTATCGCTGGCAACGGTGCACCTGTTCCTGTCGCGCCGGCCGCCGTCGCCCGTGCGGCCCGTCACGCCCGAAGCGGTTGCCGAGCAGCAGCGCGTGGCCGATGCCTTCCACGGGCTGGGGCTGATTCCGCGCCCGGTCAAGCCGATCGAACTGGTCTGGCACCCGACCCCGGCGCAACTGGCCATTGCCCGCGCTTGAGTCGTTGCGCTGATCTGAGAACAACACAGTCCAAGGAGCTTTCATGCAAGTTTTCTGGTTCATCCCGACGCACGGCGACAGCCGTTATCTCGGCACTGCCGAGGGCGCGCGCCAGGTCGATCACACCTATCTGCAGCAGGTGGCCGTGGCCGCCGATACGCTCGGCTACGAGGGCGTGCTGATTCCCACCGGCCGCTCGTGCGAAGACCCGTGGATCGTGGCCGCGAGCCTGATTCCGGTGACGAAGCGTCTGCGCTTTCTGGTGGCGGTGCGCCCGGGGCTGATGGCGCCGACGCTGGCCGCGCGCATGGCCGCCACGTACGACCGTTTGTCGAATGGCCGCTTGCTGGTGAACCTCGTCACGGGTGGTGACCCGTCGGAGCTGGCCGGCGATGGCCTGTTCCTGGACCACGCGCAACGCTACGAAGCCTCGGAAGAATTCATCCGCATCTGGCGCGAAACGCTGGCGGCCAGCCACGAAGGCGCTGCGTTGGATTACACCGGCAAGCACCTCAGCGTGAAGGGCGCGAAGGTGCTGTATCCGCCCGTGCAGCGGCCGCATCCGCCGGTGTATTTCGGTGGGTCGTCGGAGGCGGCGCACGAACTCGCAGCGGAGCAGGTCGACACGTATCTCACCTGGGGCGAACCGCCTGCCGCCGTGGCCGAAAAGCTGGCCGACGTGCGGGCGCGCGCTGCCAAGCATGGCCGCACCGTGCGCTTCGGTATCCGCCTGCACGTGATCGTGCGCGAGACGGATGAAGAAGCCTGGGCGGCTGCAGACAAGCTCATCAGCAAGCTTGACGACGACACCGTGGCGCGCGCGCAAGAGGCGTTCCGCAAGATGGATTCGGCCGGCCAGCAACGCATGGCCGCGCTGCATGCCAACGGCGGCAAGCGCACGCGTGCCGATCTGGAAATCAGCCCGAACCTGTGGGCCGGCGTGGGTCTGGTGCGCGGTGGTGCCGGCACGGCGCTGGTGGGCGATCCGCACACCGTGGCCGCGCGCATGCAGGAATACGCGGAGCTGGGCATCGATACGTTCGTGCTCTCGGGTTATCCGCATCTGGAAGAGGCCTACCGCTTTGCCGAACTGGTGTTCCCGCTGTTGCCGCGCTCGGTGCGCGACAAGCTGCCGGGCAACGTGCTGAACGGCCCGTTTGGCGAAGTGATTGCCACCGGCATCGTGCCGCGCGTGGCGGCAAGCTGAGCCTAGAGGAGCCGGGCGATGGCATCCGAGTCGACAACGAAATCAACATCGAAGAAACCGAAGGCGAACACCTTCCTGCGGTCCACCCAGCAGCGCCTGGCCCCGTGGATCGTGCCGCTGGTGCTGCTGGTGCTGTGGCAGGCCTCGGCCCAATGGGGCTGGCTGTCGAACCGCATCCTGCCGGCACCACTGGACGTGGCAAAGGCCGCTATTGCGCTCGCACGCTCCGGCGAGCTGTGGACGCACGTGGCCGTGAGCACGTGGCGCGCGCTGCTGGGCTTTGCGATCGGTGGTTCGCTGGGGCTGGCGCTGGGCTTGCTGACTGGCACCTTCCGCACCGCCGAGACACTGCTCGACACCACGCTGCAGATGGTCCGCAACATCCCGGTGCTGGCGCTGATTCCGCTGGTGATCCTGTGGTTCGGCATCGACGAGTCGGCCAAGCTATTTCTTGTCTCGCTGGGCGTGTTCTTTCCGATCTACCTGAACACGTATCACGGCATCCGCTCGGTCGATCCGGCCCTGGTGGAGATGGCACGGAGCTACGGCCTGTCGCGTGCGCAGCTGTATCGCGAGGTGATCCTGCCGGGGGCGCTGCCGCAGATCCTGGTGGGCGTGCGCTTCTCGCTCGGCCTGATGTGGGTGACGCTGATTGTGGCGGAGACGGTGTCTGCGCAGGCCGGCATCGGCTACATGACGATGAATGCGCGCGAGTTCCTGCAGACCGACGTGGTGCTGCTGGGCATCCTGCTGTACGCGCTGCTGGGCAAGCTGGCGGATTGGCTGTCGCGTGCGCTGGAGCGCTTCTGGCTGCGCTGGCACCCTGGTTATCAAGCGGCGGCCTGAGGCTGAATTGGAGAGACGCATGCAAAGCAACGCCACTGAACACGCCGCGCTGGCCGGCACCGCATTGCACATCGAGCACGTCGTCAAACGCTATGGCGACCGTGAAGTGCTGCACGGTATCGATCTGGACATCACCCCGGGCGAGTTTGTTGTCATCGTCGGGCGCAGCGGCTGCGGCAAGAGCACGCTGCTGCGGTTGATTGCCGGGTTGGAAGGCATCGACGATGGCCACCTGCGTCGCGATGGCGAAGCTGAAGACGGCCTGCACGACGATGCGCGCGTGATGTTCCAGGATGCCCGCCTGCTGCCGTGGAAGAAGGTGCTCGACAACGTCGCGTTGGGCTTGCCGAAAACACAGCGCGCGCAGGCCGCTGAAGTGCTGGCGCAAGTCGGTCTGGCCGAGCGGGCAGGCGAGTGGCCGGCACGCCTGTCGGGCGGGCAGCGCCAGCGCGTGGCATTGGCGCGTGCGCTGGTGCATCGGCCGCGCTTGCTGCTGCTGGACGAGCCGCTGGGCGCGCTGGATGCGCTTACCCGCATCGACATGCAGAACCTCATCGAAGGCCTGTGGCAACGCCTTGGCTTTACCGCCGTGCTGGTCACGCACGATGTGGCCGAGGCGGTGGCGCTGGCCGACCGCGTGGTGCTGATCGAAGACGGCCGCATTGCGCTGGACGAACGCATTGATCTGCCGCGTCCGCGCCATCGTGGTTCGCCCGCGTTTGCCCGGCTGGAAGAGGCGATCCTCAATCGCGTGATGCAGCGCAAGATCGATCCGAACGAAGTGACCGATGTGCGCTCGCACACGGCGTGGGCATCACCCTTTGACGTGTCCGCCACCGCCGTGCGCTGGGCCGTGTAAGGCGCTGCAAACCTTTCTGCTGAAAACATTCATTGGCACGTAGTGCCGTTGTCATCTAAGAAGGAACATCATGAGCATCCAAGCGATTAACGTACGCAACCAGTTTCGCGGGCAGATCAAGGAGATCATCCGGGGCGACGTGCTCTCGGAGATCGACGTGGAGACCCCGGCAGGCATCGTCACCTCGGTCATCACCACGCGCTCGGTCGACAACCTCGGCCTGAAGATCGGTAGCGAAGTGGTTGCGCTGGTGAAGGCGACTGAAGTCTCGATCGCCAAACTGTAAGGACGGGGAGGAGACGGCGACCCAACAAGGAGCCTCACCCATGAGCCTGATGCACACCACCGCACTCGCACAATTTCTCGGCACGCTGCCCAGCGCCCCGACGCCGGACCGCCACTTGTGGCGCGACGCCGCCGGCCGCGTGCAGGGCCAGTTCTTCCACTGCGCGCTGACCAGCCTGTTTGAACCGGTCTGGCAGCTTGCCGCCGAAGGCGCGCTCGCACCCGCCGGCCACGAAGCGCTGATGCGCACCTGGACGCGCGACGGAGATCTCGGCCTGAACCCGTGGAAGGTGTTTTCGCTGGCGTCGGATGACGGCACGCTGGTCGAGCTGGACCGCCTGTGCCGGCTGGTGCATACGCTCAACTATTTTTCCCGCACCGATGCGCGGCGGCTGGTCGTCAATGTGCATGGCCGGTTGCTGGCGGCGGTGGCGGCCGACCACGGCAAGGCGTTTCACCGTGCGGTGACGGCGCTGGGGCTGCATCCCGAGCAGTTGGTCATCCAGGTGCCGTCCACGGCCAATGACGATCTGGGGCTGTTGCTGTTCGTGGTGGACAACTACCGGCGCAACGGTTTCGCCGTGGCCGTGCAGGCATCGGACCCGGCGGAAGCGGGCGCGCTGCTCGTGCACGCCAGGCCGGCTTATCTGAAGCTCGATGCGCGGCGTGATTGGCGTACGCGTAACGTGGTGTCGCTGGCCGATTCGGCGCGTGAGCTGGGCGTGACGCTGGCGTTGCGGCGTTGCGAGCGCCCGAGCGACCTGGAACTGGCCCGCGCTGCAGGTATCACGTATGTGCAGGGCAGCATCCTGCCCGGCGCGGAACCCGAGCCGGAGGCTGCACCCACGCCACTGGTGATACCGATGGCGCAGGCGCCGCTGGTGCAACAGCAGCAATGCGCGGCGTCATTTCTCTGACGCAATGAGCACGGTATGGCACGCAGCGCACCCGCAACCGCATCGGACGCATCCGCCTGGCAGTGGCCGGCAGACGCCGTCATCCTGACCGTTCCTGGCTTGCATGGCAGCGGCCCCGGCCACTGGCAGACGCGCTGGGAGCAGCGCTTCCCGGCGTGGCGCCGCGTGGAGCAGAGCGACTGGGCGACGCCAGATCTGCCGCGCTGGTCTGCCCGTGTGGGCGAAGCGGTGGATGCGGCAGTCGCCGAGCGTCCGCCGACGCGCAGCCGGCGCCCGGTGATCCTGGTGGCGCATAGCTTTGGCTGCCTGGCGTCGTTGCACTGGGCGGTGCAGACCAAGGCGGCGGTGGCGGCGGTGCTGCTCGTCGCGCCGGCGGATCCGGACAAGTTTGGCGTGCGGGATCTGCTGCCCGGCCATACGCTGCCGTTTCCGGCCACGCTCGTCGCCAGCCGTAACGATCCGTGGATGCCGCAAGGCAGCGCCATCGACTGGGCCGCGAGGTGGGGCACGGAATTCGTCGACGCCGGCGAGGCCGGCCATATCAACGCCGACTCCAACCTCGGTGAATGGGACGCCGGCCTGGACTTGCTCGACCGCCTGATCGGCCGGGCAAGTGCACAGGACACCACCCGCGACGGCGCCGACTGGCAAGCGCAGTGGGATGTCTTACCCAGCACTCCTTATATCTAAAACGATGATGCACATGCGCAAATATTCGTTTTCGTCATAAGAACGGTCCGCCACAATCGGTTCATCTGCATATCGGCCGCAGTGTTTTGCTCTGCGGCCCTTTTTTATCGGTGCGCTGATGAGCCTGTCTTCTGCGTTTTCTTTGTCCAGGCGGCCTAAGCCCGCCAATGTGCTGCCCGGCTTCGGGCTGGCGCTGGGCTTCTCGCTCCTGTATCTCGCGCTGATCGTCCTGATCCCGCTGTCGGCAACGGTCCTCAAGACGTTCACCATGACGTGGGACGCGTTCTGGACGACCGTCACCGCGCCGCGTGTGGTGGCGTCGTACAAGCTGACGTTCGGTGCCTCATTGATTGCCGCGGTGATCAACCTCGTGTTCGGGCTGATCGTGGCGTGGGTGCTGGTGCGCTATCGCTTCCCGGGCAAGCGGCTGATCGATGCGCTGGTGGATCTGCCGTTTGCGCTGCCGACCGCGGTGGCCGGCATTGCGCTCACCGCGTTGTACGCGCCGAATGGCTGGATCGGCTCACGGCTGGAGCCGCTGGGGCTGAAGGTCGCGTTCACGCCGCTGGGCATCGTGGTGGCGCTGACGTTTATCGGCCTGCCGTTTGTCGTGCGCACGGTGCAGCCGGTGCTCGAAGACCTGGAGGCCGAACTGGAAGAAGCGGCAGCCAGCCTGGGCGCCACGCGCTGGCAGACCTTCATTCGCGTGATTCTGCCGACCTTGCTGCCCGCATTGCTGACCGGTTTTGCGCTGGCTTTTGCGCGCGCCACCGGAGAGTACGGCTCGGTCATCTTCATTGCCGGCAACATGCCGATGGTTTCCGAAATCACGCCGCTGATGATCTATTCCAAGCTGGAGCAATTCGATTACGCAGGCGCCACGGCCATTGCCGTTGTCATGCTCGGTATCTCGTTCACGCTGCTGCTGGTGATCAACCTGCTGCAAGCCTGGACGCGCCGCCGTGGCAATCGCAATGACGCCATCGAGCGTGCCCCAGAACCCCCGACCGCCCATGCGGCAGCAGGAGCCTGACATGGCCGGTACTGTCTCCCGTCAACTCGGTCAGGCGCCCGCTGTGGGCCGCCGTGGCGCCACCGCAGAATCTGCGTGGGTGCGCGCAACGCTGATCCTCGTTTCGTTCGTGTTCCTGGCGCTGTTCCTGTTCGTGCCGCTGGCGAGCGTGTTTGTCGAGGCGTTCAAGAAGGGCGTCGACGTGTATCTCGAAGCGCTCGTCGAGCCCGATGCGCTCTCGGCAATCGGCCTCACGCTCACGATTGCGGCGATTGCCGTGCCGCTGAACGTGGTGTTTGGCGTGGCGGCGGCGTGGGCAATCGCCAAGTTCGAGTTTCGCGGCAAGAACCTGCTGCTGACGTTGATCGACTTGCCGTTCTCGGTGTCGCCCGTCATTGCCGGGTTGATCTACGTGCTGCTGTTTGGCGCGCAGGGGTGGTTCGGGCCGTATCTGTCGGACCACGACTTCAAGGTCATCTTTGCGGTGCCCGGCATTGTGCTGGCGACGGTGTTTGTCACGTTTCCGTTTGTGGCGCGCGAGCTGATTCCGCTCATGCAGGCGCAGGGCAGCGAAGAGGAAGAGGCCGCCATCGTGCTCGGCGCATCGGGCTGGCAGACGTTCTTTCGCGTGACGCTGCCGAACATCAAGTGGGGCCTGTTGTACGGCGTGATCCTCTGCAACGCGCGGGCGATGGGCGAATTTGGCGCAGTGTCGGTGGTGTCGGGCCACATTCGCGGGCTGACCAACACGATGCCGCTGCACGTGGAAATTCTCTACAACGAATACAACTTTGCGGCCGCATTTGCCGTGGCGTCGCTGCTGACATTGCTGGCGCTCGTCACGCTGGCGCTGAAGACGCTGGTCGAATGGCGCAGCCGCCGCGAGCTGGCTGATGCAGATGCCGGCGTGGGCGAAGGCCCGGGCGCGCGCGTCGCACCGTTATCGTCACCATCGATTTCGCATTCGCACGTCTCCGTGCAATCTCCGCTCGAAGGGGCAGCATGAGCAGTAAGCAGGGGCCCCGCGCAGCGGGGATGCGCACGACCGCGAATGTTGCCGGTCACCGACACCGCGACGGGCGAGTTATCGATATGTGTAATGAGGTGAACGCAGCATGAGCATCCAGGTTCAACACATCACCAAGCGCTTTGGCAACTTCGTGGCCCTCAACGATGTCTCGCTCGACTTCAAGCAGGGCGAACTGACTGCGCTGCTGGGTCCGTCTGGCTGCGGCAAGACCACGCTGCTGCGCATCATCGCGGGGCTGGAGCATGCCGATTCGGGCAGCATCCACCTGAACGGCGAAGACGCATCGGACCAGCATGTGCGCGAGCGCCAGGTCGGTTTTGTGTTCCAGCATTACGCGCTGTTCAAGCACATGACGGTGTTCGAGAACGTGGCCTTCGGCCTGCGTGTGAAACCGCGTGCGCAGCGGCCGGGCGAAGCGCGGATCCGCGCCAAGGTGAAGGAACTGCTGGAACTTGTGCAGCTGGATTGGCTGGCCGATCGTTACCCGCCGCAGCTGTCAGGCGGACAGCGTCAGCGCATTGCCCTGGCGCGCGCGCTGGCGGTGGAACCGCGTGTGCTGCTGCTCGACGAACCCTTCGGCGCGCTCGACGCCAAGGTGCGCAAGGAACTGCGCCGCTGGCTGCGCCGCCTGCACGACGATCTGCATGTCACGAGCCTGTTCGTGACGCACGACCAGGAAGAGGCGCTGGAAGTGGCCGACAACGTGGTGCTGATGAACCGCGGCCAAGTGGAGCAGGTCGGCAGCCCCGATGCGGTCTACAACACGCCGGCCACGCCGTTCGTCTACGGCTTCCTGGGCAACGTGAACCTGTTCCACGGCCGCCTGGAAGAAGGCGAGGGCGGCAGCGTGCTGCACGTGGGTGATTCGGCCATCGCCGTGCCGTCGGGCGGCGTGGATTCGTCGCGCGCCGATCAGGCGGTGGCCTTCGTGCGCCCGCATGAGATCGATCTGGAGCGCTATGCGCCTGGCGCCGAGGGCATTCCCGTGACGCTGCGCCGCGCGCTCACGCTGGGCGCCATCGCGCAGCTGGAGCTGGAGCGCGAAGACACTGACGACATCATCGAAGTCTCCCTGCCCATCGAGCGCTTTCGCGCCGAGGGCTTCCGTGAAGGTGAAACGCTGGTGGTGCGCCCGCGCGCGATCCGCGTGTTCGCGCAAGGCAATGCACGGCCCGTCGCGCAGGCCGCCGTGTAACACGACGCTCCGACGACAACCCATACGAGAGGACACGAGCCATGAACTTCCAGCAACTGCGTTCCATCCGCGAGGCGGTGCGCCGCCAGTTCAACCTGACCGAAGTCGCCAACGCGCTGTACACGTCGCAGCCCGGTGTGTCGCGGCAGATTCGCGAGCTGGAGGATGAGCTTGGCGTGGAGATTTTCGAGCGCTACGGCAAGCGGCTGACGGGCCTGACCGAACCGGGCCGCGAGATCGTCCGCATTGTCGAGCGCCTGCTGCTCGAAGCCGAAAACCTGCGCCAGGCCGGCGAGGAATTCTCCGGCCGACAATCCGGCCGCCTGACCGTGGCGACCACGCACACGCAGGCCCGCTATGCGCTGCCGAAGGTGGTGCAGTCGTTCCGCAAGGAGTATCCGCACGTCACGCTGGCACTGCAGGAGGCATCGCCCTCGCACATCGTCGAACTGCTGCTGACGGGGCAGGCCGATATCGGTATCGCCACCGAGGCCGTGGCCAACGAGCCGGGGTTGACGTCGTTCGAGGCGTACCGCTGGCGTCACGTGCTGGTAGTCAGCCCGGACCATCCGCTGACGAAGAACCCGCTCCCGACGCTGGAAGACGTGGCGCAATACCCCCTCATCACGTACGACGCGGGCTTCACGGGCCGCCGCAACATCGACGCGGCATTTGCCGGCGCCTGCCTGCACCCCGAAATCGTGCTGACCGCCATGGACGCCGACGTGATCAAGACCTACGTGGCGCTGGATGTGGGAGTGGGCATCATCGCGTCGATGGCGTATGACGGGCGCAAGGACGACAACCTCGTCTGCATCGGGGCAGATCACTTGTTCGAGCCGAACACGACGCGTGTGGCGGTGCGCCGCGGCGCGTATCTGCGGGGCTACGCGCACGACTTCATCGGCATGTTCGCGCCACACCTCTCCCGCGAGACAGTGGCGGAGGCAGTGGCTTCCACGGTGGTGGCGCAATCCGCGCGGGAGGCACTGGCGGCGTAATCGTCCCGCAGGCGGAGCCGGTTGCGCGCCGTTCATCCGCCCAATTGCACCATTCGTCGCATCCGCATGGCGCCTGCCCAGGCGTCATTCCTATACTGCGGGCATCCTCGGTTCCGCCAGAGACCGCCATGTCCGCCGTGCCTTACACCCCAATTTCGCAATCCGTTGAATCCGACGACGTGCTGCTGCGCCGCGCTCGCCACCGCGCCGGCGCTCGCCTGGGGTTCCGCATTCACCTGCTGTCGTTCCTGGCCGTGAACGCAGGGTTGGCGGCGATTGCGCTATCGCACGGGCAGTTCTGGTTTGTGTGGCCGCTGCTGGGCTGGGGGTTGGGCCTGGCTGCGCACGGCCTGAGCTTGGCCTGGAGCCAGGGCAACGGCTACCAGCGCATGGTCGATCAGGAACTCGCCCGTCTGCGCGAGCAGGCCGGCCGCCGTTAATGCGGGAAACCCCAAGCTTCAACCCCGGAGAACCGTCCGGTAAGATCGCCCGCATGTTCGCCAATGTGTCGCTCCCTTCGCTTGCAGACTGCCTGCACCTTGCCCGGCGCTGGGTGATCCGCTATGCGGTCATCATCGTCATCAATACGCTGATTGCGGCCGTGCTTGCGTTCGGTATCCGGCCAGAAGAGACCTTCTGGAAAGACTTCGTATTCAGCCAGGCGATCGGGCTGTCGATGTTCTCGTTGATCGGCATACCGCGCCACGTGCTCTGGGGTGACGGGCCGCCCAACAAAAAGGTGTTCCCGTGGATCATCGTGGGCGCGGTGCTGATCGGCGTGCCGTTTGGCCAGTGGATCGCGCGGACGATCCTGTGCTTGCACAACCCGAACCCGGAACCCTGGCGCGCCGACAGCCTGCGCATGAGTTTCATCATCGCCATGCTGGCCGCCCTTGGCGCAACGTATTACTACTGGTCACGCGGCAAGCTGGCGGCATTGCAGCGCCAGGCTGCGCTCGACGCGCTGGAGCGCGAAGAGGCCGAGAAGCAGGTCGTGCGCGCGCAGTTGATGGCGCTGCAGGCACAGATCGAGCCCCACTTCCTGTTCAATTCACTGGCCCACGTCGATGTGCTGATTGCGCGGGACCCGGCCGGCGCGCGGCGCCTGCTGCAGCATCTGATCGGCTTTCTGCGCAGCTCGCTCTCGCACGCGCGCGCCGAGCAGTGCACGCTGGCTCAGGAATTTGCGCTGCTGCGCGCGTATCTCGACATCCAGGCGTTGCGCTTTGGCAATCGCCTGCGTTTCTCCTTGGCGCTGGACGATGCCATCGCCAACATCGTCATCCCGCCGATGCTGATTCAGCCGCTGGTGGAAAACGCCGTGGTGCACGGCATCGAACCTGCGCGCGAGGGCGGGGAGATCGCCCTGTCTGCTCGCTTGGCTGCAGGCAGCGAGGGCGAGCGCCTCGTGCTGGAAGTGCGCGACACGGGCGTCGGTTTCGGCAACGACGGCGCCACGGGCTCGGGGCTGGGCCTTACGCACGTGCGCGAACGCCTGTCGCGCCTGTTTGACGGCGATGCGCGCCTGACCATCACCGAGACCGTGCCGCACGGCGTGACGATCATCGTCGAATTGCCGCTGGCGCACGAAACGTCGCCTGCACCGTCTCAACCCGACGCGCCGGAATGGCGCTGCCGCTTCTCGCGCTCAACCGCCAACGCCACCGGCGCGCTCTCATCGCGCGCATCCGCCGGAACCTGATCGATGCCTGCTTCCCCACGCGTGCTCATTGCCGACGACGAACCGGCACTGGCTGAAAACCTCGTCGCTGAGCTGACGGCGCTCTGGCCCGATGCCACGCTGCTGCCGGCCGTGCACGATGGCCAATCCGTGCTCGATGTAATTGACGATGCGGCCGATGGGCAGGGGCCTGATGTGGTCTTTCTCGACATCCGCATGCCGGGGTTGTCGGGCATTGATGTGGCGCGCGAACTATCGCAGCGGGAGATGCGTCCGCTGGTGGCGTTCGTTACCGCATATGACCAGTTCGCGCTCGACGCCTTTGAGCAAGCCGCGGTCGACTACGTGCTCAAGCCCGTTCAGACCGAGCGCCTGGCCGAGACCGTCAAGAGGCTGAAGGACCGGCTCGGCGCGCGCCCGAACGGCAACGCCGGCGCCACCGCCGCCGCCACGGACCCAGCGCAGACGCTGGCTGAACTCGTCGAGCGCCTTGCCGGGCTGCAGGGCGCTGCCCAAACGCGTGCCACCCCGCAGGGCGGCTATCTGCGCTTCATCAAGGCGCTGGTCGGGCAGGAGGTGCGCTTCATCCCGGTGGATGACGTGATCTACTTGGAAGCGACTGACAAGTACGTCAACGTGGTGGCCGGCAGTGGCGAATCCCTCATCCGTACCAGCCTGCGCGATTTGCTGACCCAGTTGGACCCCGAGCACTTCTGGCAGGTGCATCGCGGCACGGTGGTCAACGTGGCGCATGTGTCGAGTGCCGTGCATCTGTCGCTGGGCCGCCTGGGGCTGAAGATACGCGGGCGCGCGGAGACGCTGCCGGTGGCGCGGCAATACGCGCATTTGTTCCGGCAGATGTAGTCGCCGCAGGGGCGGGTCCGCTATGATCCTTCGTGTCGTCAACGGATCGAGAGAGCGAGAGCACCCGCCATGGAGACACCAGCCGCACGCCCCGCCAGCCACGTTGCCGAGCCACGCCACGGCGGCCAGATTCTTGTTGATGCACTGGTGGCCCACGGCGTCGATGTGGCCTTCGGCGTGCCCGGCGAGAGCTACCTCTCGGTGCTCGAAGGCTTCTACCAGCGCCGCGACCGCGCACGCTTCATCGTCTGCCGGCAAGAGGGCGGCGCCGCCAACATGGCGGATGCCTACGGCAAGCTCACCGGCCGCCCCGGCATCGTCTTCTGCACACGCGGGCCGGGCGCCGCCAACGCCAGCATTGGCGTCCACACAGCGTTTCAAGACTCCACGCCGCTGATCCTCTTCATCGGCCAGGTCGGCCGCGATTTCGTCGATCGCGAAGCGTTCCAGGAAATCGACTACCGCCGCATGTTCGGGCAGATGGCCAAGTGGGTCGCGCAGATCGATAGCGTCGAGCGCATCCCCGAACACATCGCACGCGCTTTCCAGACCGCCACCGCGGGCCGCCCCGGCCCGGTTGTGCTGGCGCTGCCCGAAGACATGCTGACCGACGTCGCCACCGTGGCCGATGTGCCGCCAATGCCTCGCGCGATGGCGTGGCCCGGCCCGCATGACCTTGCGCAACTGAAGACGCTGTTGCAGAACGCCGAGCGGCCGATGCTGCTGCTGGGCGGTTCCGGCTGGACGCCGCAAGCTGCCGCCCGCATGCAAGCCTTTGCCGAGCGCTGGAATCTGCCCGCAGGCTGCGTGTTCCGCCGGCAAGACCTGTTCGACAACCGCCACCCGAATTACGCCGGCGATGTCGGTATCGCCATCAACCCGAAGCTCGCAGCGCGCGTCAAAGACGCCGACTTGGTACTCGCCATCGGCACACGCCTGGGCGAGATGACGACCTCGGGCTACATGCTCTTCGATGTGCCGCGCCCAAAGCAGACCTTGGTGCATGTGCATGCCGGCGCAGAAGAGTTGGGGCGCGTCTACCAGGCCGACCTGATGATTCACGCGTCGATGCCCGCGATGGCCGAAGCGCTGGATAGTATGTCGCCTGATGCGCCGCCGCGGTGGTCCGACTGGACAGAAGCCGCCAACGCCGACTACCGCGCCAACATCGCGCCGCCGCCGTTCGGTGGCAAGGGCATCGACATGGCCCGCGCCATGCAATGGCTGCGCGAGCGTCTGCCGCACAACAGCATCCTGACCAACGGCGCCGGCAACTACGCCACGTGGCTGCATCGCTTCTATCAGTATGGTGCGCTGGCGTCGGGCTCGCGTACGCAGCTCGCGCCGACGAGCGGGGCGATGGGCTATGGGGCGCCCGCCGCAGTGGCGGGCAAGATCATCTGCCCTGACACGCCCGTCATCTGCATGGCTGGCGACGGTTGCTTCCTGATGAACGGCCAGGAGCTGGCGACCGCCATGCAGTACAACGCGCCGGTGATCTTTATCGTGGTCAACAACGGCATGTACGGCACCATCCGCATGCACCAGGAGCGCGAGTACCCCGAGCACGTGAGCGGGACCGAGCTGCGCAACCCCGACTTTGCCGCGCTCGCCAGAGCCTACGGCGCCGAGGGGCATACGGTACGTTCGCTCGAAGGCTTCCAGTCGGCGGTGGAAACCGCGCTGGCGGCAAGCGTTGCGTCCGTCATTGAGGTGCAGACCGATCCGAACATCATCAGCCCGCGCGCGACGATCGATTCGTTGCGTGCACAGTCGCGCAGTTGATTCCGCTTTCGCTTTTCTGTTTTTGCTAACGCCAAACCATCCATTGCCATGACGATGATTCCCGTGACTGATTTGTGCGACATGCACGAAGACAAGCTGGTGTACGGCAGCCTGCGTGTGCTTACGCCGGTGTTCCGCAGCTTTGGCAAGCGCGCCGCGTTTGCCGGCCCGGCTTCCACGCTCAAGGTGTTTGAAGACAACGGCCTGGTACGCGCCGCGCTGGAAGAGCAGGGCGCTGGCCGCGTGCTGGTGATTGACGGCGGCGGCTCGCTGCGCTGCGCGCTGGTGGGCGGCAATCTCGGCAAGCTGGCCGAAGAGAACGGCTGGGAGGGCATTCTGCTCAACGGCTGCGTGCGCGATACGCGCGAGCTGGCCGAATGCAACGTCGGCATCCACGCCCTGGCGGTGCACCCGCGCAAGAGCATCAAGAAAAACGCCGGGCAGCGCGAAGTGGGCGTGCAGATGCCGGGCGCGTACATCCAGTCTGGCGAGTGGGTCTATGCCGACGAAGACGGCGTGCTGGTCTCGCAGGACATGCTGGAATGATCCGCGCCAACGCCATCCACGTGTTCGTCTACGGCACGCTGCGTGCCGGCGAGGCGAACGATCTGCGGGTTGCCGCGGCCAAGCGCGGCATTCCTGAGCCGGAGCTGCTCGGTACTGCCATGTTGCATGGCCGACTGTATGACTTTGGCGCGTATCCCGGGCTCGTGCTCGATCCGACTGGCACCGCCGTGCGTGGCGATGTGTATCGCATCGATGCGGCGCTCGTCCCCGTGCTGGACGAGATCGAAGAGGTCTACCCCGGCGGCGATGCGCTGTTCCTGCGCGAGAACCACGCCGTCATGCTCGGCAGCGAACCGATCGATTGCATTGTCTATCCGGTTAGCCCGCAGCACATTGCCGGGCGGCCCGCCATCACGTGTGGAGACTGGGTGGCGCATCGCCTGTCTCGAGGTTGATTCCGATTTGGAGGGGGAGGGGCGCACGATATAATTCGCGCGCTGTTCGTTCGAGCAGCCGGGTTTAGCAGCCCACCAGATGTGCCATCTAGACGGACAATGTCCGGTGCTTGTGCACGCCTATGCTTCATGGCGGGCCGGGCGGTGAGACCTTCGGGTCTGCCGGTTTCTAGATGGCCGGTCTGCTAACGCCGTCGTCAGGCCCGCCACCCTCGTTTAGCAGCGAGCGGCTGGCCTCTTCATCTAGGAGACGTCATGTCTTTCGCATCAAGCGGGCATCGCCCCGCGTCTTATCCCTCGCCACCGTCTTGCATCTCCTGGCCTCCGTTTTACGGAGGTGCACGTTGAACGCGCTACGCCATTACCAATCGGGCGCCCTCGAAGCCAAGGAATTTCTCTTCCGTACGCACATTGATGCGCGTGCCGGCCGGCCCTTCGTGGCCATGCGGCTGCGCTCGAAAATCGACGGCATCACGCATGCGCTGCCGCGCGAGTTTCGGGCCGGTTTCATCGATGCGATCTATCTGTTTGTAGCAGCGGCCCCGCGGGGCAAGGCGCCGGATCTTCTGCAGTGGGATGTATTGGCGGACTTAGAGCGCCCGTCCTGAGCGCACACGCGATCATCACCATCCTGAACGCCGCATCTGCGGCGTTTTTTGTGCCCCGATGATGTGACGGACAGATGCCCACGATTTTTCACAATGCGGAAAGTGGTTTTGGTCCGCAAAAATTCTGCATCGCACAGCACCATCACGTTCTTTCATGATAGAAAAAATCTTTCCGCATCATGAAACACGGTTGGTAAGTCATTGAAAAATATGAGGTAAAAACTTCAATCCCTGCGCATGTTCTCCTTGTTGCGCTGCACCGGCCATTTCTACACTCTTATATAAGACATATGACTTGAGCCACCTGGCTGCGCCCCAAGAAGGTGCGAGCGGCTCAAGGCGCAGAGTGAGTTACCCGGTTTTTATTTGATGGATGCGATCAAACAGGAGAGTGCGATGTCACGCGAACTCGAAGTGCAAAAGCTGCAGAAGGAATGGGATACCAACCCGCGTTGGAAGGGCATCAAGCGTGGTTACACCGCTGAAGATGTCGTGCGCCTGCGCGGCTCGCTGCAGATCGAACACACGCTGGCCAAGCGTGGTGCCGAAAAGCTGTGGAACCTGATCAACAACGAGCCCTTCGTCAACGCGCTGGGCGCGCTCACGGGCAACCAGGCCATGCAGCAGGTCAAGGCTGGCCTGAAGGCGATCTATCTGTCGGGCTGGCAGGTGGCGGGCGATGCCAACAGCAACGGCGAGATGTATCCGGACCAGTCGCTGTACTCGGTGGATTCGGTGCCCAAGGTCGTCAAGAAGATCAACAACACGTTCCAGCGCGCTGACCAGATCCAGTGGTCGGAAGGCAAGGACGACATCGACTTCTTCGCACCGATCGTGGCGGATGCGGAAGCGGGTTTCGGCGGCGTGCTGAACGCGTTCGAACTGATGAAGGCCATGATCGAGGCCGGTGCCGCAGGCGTGCACTTTGAAGACCAACTTGCGGCTGTGAAAAAGTGCGGCCACATGGGCGGCAAGGTGCTGGTGCCGACGCGTGAGGCCGTGAGCAAGCTCGTGGCCGCGCGTCTGGCTGCTGACGTGATGGGCGTGCCGACTGTGCTGATCGCCCGCACTGACGCAGAAGCTGCCGACCTGCTGACCACCGATGTGGACGAGAACGACAAGCCGTTCTGCACCGGCGAGCGCACCGTCGAAGGTTTCTACCGCACCAAGCCGGGTCTGCAGCAGGCCATCTCGCGCGGTCTGGCGTATGCGGAAGTGGCCGACCTCGTGTGGTGCGAAACCGGTAAGCCCGATCTGGAATACGCCAAGAAGTTTGCCGAGGCCATCCACGCCAAGTTCCCCGGCAAGATGCTGGCCTACAACTGCTCGCCGTCGTTCAACTGGAAGAAGAACCTGGACGACGTGACGATCGCCCGATTCCAGAAGGAACTCGGCGCAATGGGCTACAAGTTCCAGTTCATCACGCTGGCGGGTTTCCATGCCCTGAACTACTCGATGTTCAACCTGGCCTACGGCTATGCCCGCAACCAGATGAGCGCGTTCGTGGAGCTGCAAGAGGCCGAGTTCAAGGCGGCGGAAAAGGGCTTCACGGCGGTGAAGCACCAGCGCGAAGTCGGCACGGGCTACTTCGATGCCGTGACGCAGACCATCGAGCGCGAGGCGTCGACCACGGCGCTGAAGGGCTCGACGGAAGACGAACAATTCTTCGAAGAAACGGCGCAAGCCAAGAAGGTGGCCTGAGGTTGCCGACGCATCCGGCATCCAGGCTCCCGGGCCGGCCGTGCTGACCACACACCGGCCTCTCGAACCGCGCTTCCTCAACGGCGCGGTTTTTTTTTTCTGTGCGATTGCGGCTTAGTGCGGTGCGGTGCGTTGCGGCGTGGCCGATCAGGCGCGCTTGAAAATCGATTCGAGATCCAGCGCCGATGTGGGAGTCGCGTGCAGGTCGAGCGAGTGCTCGATGTGCTCCAGATGCTCGCGCATCAGGTCGTGTGCACGCGCGGCATCGCCGGTGGCGATCGCTTCGGTCAGGGTGTCGTGCTCGTGCTCGGGGCAGGCGGGCAGGCCGGGGCGGTCATAGAGCGTGATGATCAGGCACGTGCGCGACACCGCTTCGCGCGTGAGCCGTTCCAGCACATGGTTGCCGGCCATCTCGGCAATCAGGACGTGATATTCGCCGGATAGACGGATGGTGGCCGCGCGGTCGCCGCGTTCGCGTGCCGCGTGTTCCGCCGCAATGTGTTCGCGCAGGCGTTTGGCTTTTGCCGGCGTGCATGCGTTTGCGAGCATGCTGGCCAGTTCGGGTTCGATGATGCGGCGGGTCTGGAAAACGTCGCGCGCCTCTTTTACGGAAGGCTGCGCGACGAACGCGCCCTTGTTGGGCACGAGGGTCACCAGATGCTCATGCGCCAGCCGGGCCAGCACCTGGCGGATGCGCGGCCGGCCCGCGCCGGTGGCTTCGCACAGCCGCTCTTCGACCAGCTTGGTGCCGGCCGGCAGTCGGTGCTCCATGATGGCCGTCAGCAGGCCCTGGTAGATCGGTTCGGCAGCCGGTTGGCTGTCGGCAGGTTCCCGTGCGGGTGCGGGCATGGCAGGTGGCGGTGCAGAAGAAAAAGCGGAATGGTGCATGGTAGCAAATGCGCCACTCCGCCTTGCACTACGCCAGTGCAAACGGAGCAAGCATTCCGGTATAGGGTTTCGGGAGCGGCCGCGCCCAGTCGCCGCGCTTGCTGGTGGAAAGCCGCATGCCGACCAGCGCCTCGACCAGCTTTACCGCAGCCACCACGCCGTCGATGACAGGCACGCGCAGCTCGGCGCTCAGGTCTTCACACAGGTCTGCCATGCCGGCACAGCCGAGCACGATGCAGTCGCTGCGGTCTTGCGCAAGCGCGCTGCGGCAGGCGTCGAGGATGATCTGGCGTGCGTTGGAGCCGGGCTTCTCCAGGTCCAGCACGGGCAGGTCGCTTGCGTGGACGTTGCGGCACGCATGCCGCATGCCGTAGCGCTCTGCCAGGTGCCACGCCATGCCGACGGTGCGCTCCAGCGTCGTCACGACGCTGAAGCTGTTGCCGATCAGGCTGGCCATGTGCATGGCGGCTTCAGCAATGCCGATCACGGGGCCGTGCGCGAGTTCACGTGCGGCGTAGAGGCCCGGGTCGCCGAAGCAGGCGATGACGTAGGCGTCGGCGCCATCGCATTCGCCGTGGCGGATTTCCTCCAGGATGCCGGGCACCGAGAGCGCCTCGTCGTAATGGCTTTCAATGGAAGCCGGGCCCATCTTCGGGCTCACCGCCGTGATGCGCGTGCCCGATGCGGCCGCGGCTTGCGCGCAGCGGCCGATGAGCGCGGTCATGCTCGTCGTGGTGTTGGGGTTGATGATGCGGATGTCCATGTTCTTGACGCGTGGATGATTCGGATTAGCGGGTGAGGGTGCCTTGCTTGCGGCTGAGCACGGTGTAGAGCACCAGCGCGATGCCCACGCCGATGAACCAGCTGTAGTTGGCCAGCGCGTGCAGCCGTTCGAACACAACGCATGCCATCGGGATCAGCGCGGACGGGATCAGCGTCAAAACGGCAGCCGGGTTGTAGCCGTTGCGGTACCAGTAGCGGCCGGTGGGGCGCAGCGTGTAGAGATCGTCGACATGCACCTGCTGCCGTTGCACGAAGTAGTAGTCCGCGATCAGGATGCCGAACAGCGGGCCGATGAACGCGCCCAGCACGTCGATCGTGTAGTGGATCACCTCGGGGTTGTTGTAGAGGTTCCAGGGCGTGATGAAGATCGACGCGACCGCCGCAATCATGCCGCCCGTGCGCCAGCTGATGTGTTGCGGCGCCACGTTGGAAAAGTCGAACGCCGGCGACACGAAGTTGGCGACGATGTTGATGCCGATGGTCGCGATCATGAACGTGAGCGCACCGAGCACCACGGCCGTAATGTTGTCGATGCGGGCAACGACGGCGACGGGGTCGGAGATCATCTCGCCAAACACCGGCAGCGTGGCCGACGTGGTGATGACCGTCAGCAGCGCGAAGCCGAGGAAGTTGACCGGAAGCCCCCAGAAGTTGCCGCGTTTGACGGAGGTGAAATCCTTGCCGTAGCGGGAGAAGTCACCGAAGTTCAGCATCGGGCCAGAGAAGTACGACACCACCAGCGCGATCCCGCCCAGCACCACTGGCACCGCATCCCAGCCCTCGTATTTGAGGAAGGAAAGCGTGAGGTTGATGTTGTTCCAGCCGGCCTTGTGCACGAGCCATGCGGCCAGCGCGATCATCACCACGTACACCGCCGGGCCCGCCCAGTCGATGAACTTGCGGATCGATTCCATGCCGTGCCAGAACACGAACGCCTGCAGCACCCACAGCAGCATGAACGCCGCCCAACCCAGCGTCGACAAGCCCACAAAGCCATGCTGCGCCACGTCGGCATACGGCGCGAGTTGCGGCATGAACTTCAGCGCCAGCACCAGGAACGCGCTCGATGCCAGATAGGTCTGGATGCCATACCACGCCACCGCGATCAGCCCGCGGATGATGGCCGGAATGTTTGCGCCCAGCACACCGAACGACGCGCGGCAGATCACCGGATACGGCGTGCCGGTCGCCTGGCTGGGTTTGGCGACGAGGTTGCAGAACACCTGCACGATGACGATGCCCACCAGCAGCGCGAACAGCACCTGCAGGCTCGACAGGCCCAGCGAGAACAGGCTCGCTGCCGTCAGATAACCGCCCACGCTGTGCACGTCGGACATCCAGAACGCGAAGATGTTGTAGGTGCCCCAGGTCTGCTTGCGTAGCGGGGCGAGGTCTTCGTTGGTAAGCCGCGGGTCGTAATGCGGTTTGATGACGACGTTGGGATGCGCGTGTGGCGAATCAACCGCCTGCGCCGCCGAAGCGGTGGTGCTGGTCATGCTGTCTCCTTTGGTTTTGCCGGTTTCCAAGCCGTGCAGGCGTTGTGCGCAAAAATGTACACAACATGTTTTTGTTTTGTGTACAAAGTTGTATGCGCCAGCAAGACAAGAGTCAAGGAGAAAAAAAAGCCGCCTCAAAAGGCGGCTATTTATCGTGCGGGCAGGGTGAGACTTCAGCGATAGACGATCACTGGAATCTCGGTGTGCGTGAGCACCTTCTGCGTTTCACTGCCGAGCAGCAGCCCGGCCAGCCCGCGCCGGCCGTGGGATGCCATGAAGATGACGTCGCAGCCATGGCGCTCGGCCGCGTCGATGATGCCCATGTAAGGCACGGCAAAGCAGCTCATGTCGGTGTCGCAGTTGATGCCGGCGCTGCGGGCGGCATCTTCAACGTCCTTGAGCACCACGCGCGCCTGTGCTTCGACGCGCTCCTTGAACGCCTGGGGCGTCTCCACGACGATCTCGGAGAACGGTGTGTATGGATATTCCTCAAGGCAGGTGTAGGCCGTCAGACGCGCGCCCAGCGTCTTGGCAAAGTCGAGCGCGCCCGCCACCGCCTTGCGCGACAGCTCGGAACCATCGGTGGGGATGAGGATGTGCTGGAACATGCGGCCTCCTGAGTGGGATGCGGAAGACGTTCTTGTCTTGATTGTAGGCCGCACGCGGTGTTTCACCCACTCGGGGTGATTGCTAATCCATTCCGATGATGGCGTCTGCCCGGCGCCAATAGGCCGGGTTGCCATACGTGTTCTTGAGGAAATCGATAAAGAGGCGCACGCGCAGCGGCAGATGCTTGCGCTGCGGAAACACCGCGTGGATGCCGATCGGCGGCGCTTCAAAGGCATCGAGCACCGTCACCAGCTTGCCCGTGGCAATGTCGTGCCCGACCTCCCACCAGGAGCGCCACGCCAGGCCATAACCTTGCAGGCACCACTCGCGCAGCACGGCGCCGTCCGTGCATTCCATCGTGCCGGACACCTTGACGGTGACGGCCTTGCCGCCTTGCTGGAAGACCCAGCCGCGCTGCACGTTGGCGCTGGCGCCGAAGGCCAGGCAGTTGTGCGTCGAAAGCTGCTCAACCTGCGTCGGAACGCCGCGGCGCTCGAGATATGACGGTGCGGCCACCACCACGCGGCGGTTTTCCCACAGGCGGATCGACACGAGGCTCGAATCGGGCAGATCGCCCAGGCGGATCGCGCAATCGAAGCCTTCGTTGACGAGGTCGACCACCCGGTCGCCCAGGTCCAGCGTCATCGAGACATCCGGGTGGGCCTCGATAAAGTCCGGCACCATGGGCGCGACATGGCGGCGGCCAAAACCGGCGGGGGCGGTCACACGCAGGTGCCCGCTGGCTTTTACGCCACCGGCCGAGACGCTTGCCTCGGCGTTGTGCAGGTCGTTGAGAATCCGCTGGCAATCCTCCAGGAACGCCGAACCCTCGAACGTGAGGGTGATGCGCCGCGTGGTGCGCACCAGGAGCTTGACGCCCAGGCGTTCTTCCAGCGCGTCGATGCGGCGCCCGATGATGGCAGGCGCCACGCCCTCAGCGGCGGCGGCGGCGGATAGGCTGCCGCGTGTTGCGACGGCGACAAAGGTTTCGAGCTGCTTGAAATGATCCATGCCTGATGTATACCGTGGCAACCGAGGTCTGCGGGATTGTGACGAATATAAAGGTTATCACTCGTCATTCCATCAGTAAAAGTCAAAGATCAAGTGACCATTGGCGTCTTTGTGCGGTGCGTCAGCTTTTCTACAATGGCCCTCGTTGCGAAGGTCGGCAAGGCGTTCTGCGTGATGGAACGCCCAATTGCGGGGCCTTCGGGTCCGTGGAGCTTCAGATGCGTTCGATTCGCGCGGTGGTCTTCGATGCCTATGGCACGTTGTTTGACGTGTACTCCGTGGCCGCGCGTGCCGAGCAACTGTTTGCCGGCAAGGGCGAGGCGCTGTCGGTGCTCTGGCGCGACAAGCAGATCGATTACACGCGCATCCGCTCGCTGGCCGGCCCCTCGGGCGAACACTACAAGCCGTTCTGGGACATCACCGTCGATGCGCTGCGCTATGCCGCGGCACGCCTGGGCGTCGAGCTTTCCGCCCACGACGAGGCCACGCTGATGCGCGAATATGCGTGCCTGTCTGCGTTTCCCGAGAACGTGCCCGCGCTGCGCCGCCTGCGTGAGATGGGCTTGCCGCTGGGCATCCTCTCCAACGGCAACCCGCAGATGCTCGACATTGCCGTGAAGAGTGCGGGGATGTCCGGGCTGTTCGATCACGTGCTGTCGGTCGATGCGGTCAAGCTCTACAAGACTGCGCCCCAAGCCTATGCGCTGGCGCCACAAGCGTTTGGCGTGCCGGCGGAACAGATTCTGTTTGTCTCGTCCAATGGCTGGGATGCGTGCGGCGCGACGTGGTACGGCTTCACAACGTTCTGGATCAACCGCCTGGGGCATCCGCCCGAGGCACTCGACGTGGCGCCCACCGCGGCAGGCCACGACATGCGCGATCTGCTGCAGTTCGTGCAGGCAACACAAGCGACTTAAGGCATTGCATTCAATCGGTCCAGCCATAGGACCAAATTAAGACCAAAACACGTTCAACCCTCACATCATCTTCTGGAGAACAACCATGGCGCTCACGCTGCCCCAAGGCATGGAGATCAAGGCCGAGATTCTGCCGGCCTACGAAGACATTCTGACCCCCGAAGCGCTGGCGCTGGTTGCCAAGCTGCATCGTGCCTTCCAGCCGCGTCGTAAGGAGCTGCTGGCTGCCCGTGTCGAGCGCGCCAAGCGCCTGGACGCCGGCGAGCGCCCGGATTTCCTGCCGGAAACGAAGGCCGTGCGTGAAGGCGACTGGAAGGTCGCCCCGATTCCGCCGGCACTGCACTGCCGCCGTGTGGAAATCACTGGCCCGGTCGATGCCAAGATGGTCATCAACGCGTTCAATTCGGGCGCGGACAGCTACATGACCGACTTCGAAGATTCGAATTCGCCGAGCTGGCATAACCAGATCCAGGGCCAGGTCAACCTGAAGGCCGCCATCCGCCGCACGCTCACGCTGGAGCAGAACGGCAAGACCTACAAGCTCAACGACAAGATCGCCACGCTGCAAGTGCGTCCGCGCGGCTGGCACCTGGACGAGAAGCATGTGCTGATCGATGGCGAGCGCGTGTCCGGCGGCATCTTCGACTTTGCGCTGTTCCTGTTCCATAACGCCAAGGAACAGATCGCTCGTGGCGCCGGCCCATTCTTCTATCTGCCGAAGATGGAAAGCCATCTGGAAGCGCGCCTGTGGAACGACATCTTCGTGATGGCGCAGAACGAGATCGGTCTGCCGCAAGGCACGATCAAGGCCACCGTGCTGATCGAAACTATCCTCGCCGCGTTCGAGATGGAAGAAATCCTGTACGAACTGCGCGAGCACAGCGCTGGCCTGAACGCTGGCCGTTGGGACTACATCTTCTCGTGCATCAAGAAGTTCAAGGTCGACAAGAACTTCTGCCTGGCCGACCGCGCCAAGGTGACGATGACCTCGCCGTTCATGCGCGCCTACGCGCTGCTGCTGCTCAAGACCTGCCACAAGCGTGGTGCGCCCGCCATCGGCGGCATGAGCGCGCTGATCCCGATCAAGAACGATCCGGAGAAGAACGCCATCGCCATGGCCGGCATCATCAACGACAAGAAGCGCGACGCGACCGACGGCTACGACGGCGGTTGGGTGGCCCACCCGGGCCTGGTCGAGCCGGCCATGAAGGAATTCGTGGCCGTGCTGGGCGACAAGCTGAACCAGTTCGAGAAGCAACGCCCGGACGTGGAAGTGAAGGCTGCCGACCTGCTGGACTTCCAGCCGGAAACGCCGATCACCGAAGGCGGCCTGCGCATGAACATCAACGTTGGCATCCACTACCTGGGCGCCTGGCTGGCCGGCAACGGTTGCGTGCCGATCCACAACCTGATGGAAGATGCCGCTACGGCAGAAATCTCGCGCTCGCAGGTGTGGCAATGGATCCGCTCGCCGAAGGGCAAGCTGGAAGACGGCACCAAGGTCACGGCTGAACTGGTGCGCAAGCTGATCCCGGAAGAATTGGCCAAGGTGAAGGAGACGGGCGCGGTGGGCCACTTTGACCGCGCTGCGGAAATCTTCGAACAGATGTCGACGTCGGAAGACTTTGCAGAATTCCTGACGCTGCCGTTGTACGAAGAAATCTGAAGGTAAGCGACGCTTAAAGCGCGCAGAGGAAACGCCGGCCGGGGCAACCCGCCGGCGTTTTTCTTTTGCCGCAAGGCCGGTCAAGCCGCGCGATAATGTCACGAAATCTTTCGGAGGCCGCTTTGCGCTTTGAACACCTGGTGGAAGTCAACGATCCACTGAACCCCCTCATCGACACGCTGACCCTGAACCAGATCTGGCAAGGCCTGGTATTGCGCGTGCGCGAGCAAACCGAATTTGTCGAAAGCCTGGACGAATGCATCATCACCGCTGAGGGCGACGGCTGGGTCGAACGCGAACTCGTTTTCGGCAAGGCGCGCATCCAGGATCGCGTGACGCTCGAGCCGCACAAGCGCGTGACCTACACCACCGCGGCCACCGGCGAACACGCCGGTGGGTCGCTGACCATGACGATCGAGAGCAACGAGGCCAACGCCGCGTTCATCCGTTTCGTCTACGACACCACGCTGCCCAACGCCGACGAAACCGGCGACACGCGCTACGCCGAGATCGTCAAATCCGCCTATCGCGAATCCGACATCGACACCGTGCGCCGTATCCGCGAGATTGCCGCCACCGGCCGCCTCGGCTGACGTGTCCCGCCCAGTCGGCGCTGGAGGAGGCGCCGGCCGGGTTGCTTTGCTTGCCTTTGGTCGTCTCACACATCACAACAACGAGACCATGACGACATTCACGCCCACCCTGGAGGCCCTGCGCGCGCGTTACGGCGAGCGCTTCAAGTGGCTCGTTCTCTTCACGCTGATGGTGGGGGCGGTGTCCTCCGTCATCTCGGCCACCATCGTCAACGTGGCGATTCCCGATCTGAGCCGGCATTTCGTGCTCGGGCAGGAACGCGCGCAATGGGTGTCGGCCAGCTTCATGGTGGCGATGACCTTGTCGATGCTGCTGACGCCCTGGCTGCTGCTGCGCTTCGGGCTGCGTCGCACGTTCATCGGTGCGTTGCTGCTGCTGGGTGTGGGCGGGCTGGCGGGTGGTCTGTCGCCGAATTACGAAGTGATGATCGCCATGCGTGTCGTGGAAGGCATTGCGGCAGGCATCATGCAGCCGCTGCCCAACATCCTGATCCTGCGCGTATTTCCGGAGCGGGAGCAGGGCAAGGCGTTCGGCCTGTTCGGCTTTGGCGTCGTGCTGGCCCCGGCCGTAGGCCCGAGCGTGGGCGGCTTCCTGGTGGAGTTGTTCGGCTGGCGCTCGATCTTCTTCGTGGTGATGCCGTTTACGTTGATTGGGTGGGCGATGGCGCGGCGCTTCATGGCCGTCAATTCGTCGATGGCCGGTGAGCCCAAACCGCTTGATTGGCGCGGCCTGCTGCTCATCGGCGGCGCGACGGTCACTCTACTCAATGGGCTGGTCGCTCTGCATGGCGATGCCGCGCATGGCATCGTGCTGATGCTGGTGTCGGCCGTGTGTGTGGCGGGCTTCGTATTCTGGCAGCGGCGGGTGGAGTCGCCGTTGTTGAACCTGCGGCTCTTCAGCTATCGGCAGTTTGCGATGGGGGCGGTGGTGGCCTTCATCTACGGGGCGGGGCTGTACGGTTCGACGTACCTGGTGCCGGTGTATATGCAGGTGGCGCTGGCCTATGCGCCGTCGCGCGCAGGGCTGGTACTGCTGCCCGCAGGCCTGGTGCTGGCCGTGACGATCATGCTGGCCGGACGGCTGACCAATCGAATCGAGCCATTCCGGCTGGTGTCGTTTGGGCTGGCAGCGCTGGCGCTTTCGTTCTTCCTGATGGCAACCAACACGCGGGCAACAAGCTATCTGCTGCTGATCGCCATCGCCATCATTGGGCGGATCGGGCTTGGCTTCGTGCTGCCATCGCTGAGCCTTGGCGCCATGCGTGGTGTCGATTTCACGTTGATTGCGCAAGGCTCCAGCGCTGTCAATTTCCTGCGCCAGTTGGGTGGGGCGATCGGCGTGTCGGCCACGGGGATTTTTCTGCAATGGCGGCTCGCCGTGCGCGGCATCGAAACCGTGCACGGTGCAGCGGTCGACCCCGAGGCGCGCATCCTGGCCTTCGACGAGACATTCATCTTTCTCGGCACGCTGTGCGCACTTGCCGTGCTGGCCGCGTGGCGCATGCGCCGCCGAGAGCTGCCATCCGCCATTCCTGCGGCGCAATAAAAAACCGGGCGCGGGGCCCGGTTCTTCGTTTGGCGATTCGACGCTCAGGTCGTTGCGCCACTCTTCAGTTCTTCGACAAGGTCGATGTACTTTTGCTTGGCTTCGTCCTGCGACGTGCCCTTCAGGCCTTCCCAGGCCTCGAACTTGTAGCGGCCGACGATGTCGGTAAAGCCCGGCTTGTCGCCGTGTGCGTCGCCTTCGGCGCCTTGCTTGTACAGCGCATACAGGCGCAGCAGCGTCATGTTGGCGGGGCGTTCGGAGAGGCCCTTGACGTCGATTTGGGCTTGGTCGAAACGGGCTTGCAAGTCGCTCATGATGATTCCCGGCTGAAAACAATGGTCTGGCGATGATAGCGCCGGGGTTGTATGGCTGGGCCGTTTGAATTCGAGGACGGCTTCGGTTTTCTGCGCGACTTTTGGCCCGGTTTCCCGAGGCGCAGCCACGGGTTTGCGCATTCAGGCGCCACACCAGCCGGTACAATGCCGCCATGCCCTGGATTCTTGCTTTCGATACCTCCACCGAGTTCTGTTCCGTCGCCCTTGGTGACGGCACGCGCACGCTGTTCCGTCATGAACACACCGGTCCGCGCTCCAGTAGCCGGGTGCTGCCGGCGGCATCCGAGTTGCTGGCCGAGGCGGGCATCGCCCTGGCCGATTGTGCGGCGATTGCCTTTGGCGCCGGCCCTGGTTCGTTCACCGGTTTGCGTACGGCATGCGGCGTCGCGCAGGGTTTGGCGTTTGGTGCGGACTTGCCCGTCGTGCCGGTCAATTCCCTCGTCGCCTGCGCAGAACTGACGCGCGCAACGCTGCCGGCCGGCACGGCCGTGACCATCGCCCTCGATGCGCGCATGGAAGAGTGCTACTGGGCCAGCTTCGTACCCGCCGATGCGGCCCAGGACGCCTCGGGCTGGCATGCACTTTCGCCCATCCAGGTAAGCGGGCCGCATAGCGTTGCCGCGCCGCCGCAAGCGTACTGGCTGGCGGGCAATGCCGCAGCAGTGTTCGGTGATCAGTTGAGCATTGCGGCAGGCGCTGCCGCTGTGTTGCCGGAAGTCGCGCCGCACGCCCGCGAGATCATCGCCGTGGGTCTGCGCCTTTTGGCTGCCGGCCATACGGTGCGGCCCGAAGATGCGGCGCCGCTGTATGTGCGTGACAAGGTCGCGCTCACCATTGAAGAGCGGCAGGCTGTGCAACAGGCTAAGGCTGCCGCAGGGGGTGCACAGCCATGAGCCTGATCGAGAACACGCTGGCCGGCGTTATCGCGCAAGCGCCGTTGCCTGCGGGCTGGCGTGCGGAGCGCATGACCGCACGCGATCTGGCTGGCGTCGCGGCGGTCGAGCAGGCGGCGTTCACGTTTCCCTGGTCCCGCGGCAACTTTGAGGATTCGCTCAAGTCCGGTCACCTCGGCATTGTCCTGCGGGATGGCGGCAACGAGGTCGCGGGCTATTTGATTCTCATGCCGGTGGTCGACGAGATGCACCTGCTCAACGTGACCGTGGCGCCGGCGTGGCAGCGGCAAGGGCTGGGCCGTTGGCTGCTGCGTCTGGCAACTGCGCTCACGTTGGTGCATGGTTTCGGCAGCTTGCTGCTGGAGGTACGCCCCTCCAACATCGGCGCGATTGCGCTGTATCACCGTGTCGGGTTTGCCGAGATCGGTCGGCGCAAGCGCTATTACCCGGCTGAGAACAACACGCGCGAAGATGCGCTCGTCATGCGCATGGTGTGTGAAGCGAGCGGGGTGGAGGCTGCATGAATCGTCGATCCCGAATGCTGGAAGCGCTGGGCGTTTCGACCGAATGGACATTGCGCGGGGCTGAGCCGGCTGCGGACGAGGCCGTCGAGGTTGCCGTTGCAGAGCCGGTTGCCGCGGAGGCTGAAGCCCCCGCGTTTGCGGCTGCAGAGCCTGCGGCTGCGCGAGTCGAGCCGCCTGTCATCGAGGCGCCGCCGGATTCGGCTGCCCCGCGCGCTCAGCGCATCGCCGCATTCGATTGGGCGCAGCTCGAAGCCGCCGTTTCCAACTGCACGTCGTGCAAGCTGTGCGAGCGCCGCACAAACACCGTATTCGGCGTTGGCGACCGTCAGGCCGAATGGATGCTGATCGGTGAAGCGCCGGGCGAGCAGGAAGACAAGCAGGGCGAACCGTTCGTCGGCCAGGCCGGCAAGCTGCTCGACAGCATGCTGCGATCGATTGGCCTGTCGCGCGAAAAAGGCGTGTTCATCGCCAACGTGCTCAAGTGCCGCCCACCCGGCAATCGGGATCCGGAGCCGGACGAAGCAGCGATGTGCGATCCGTATCTCAAACGTCAGATTGCGCTGGTCAAGCCGCGCATCATCGTCGTGCTGGGTCGCATTGCTGCGCAGAACCTGCTGCAGACGCAAACGCCTGTCGGCAAGCTGCGCGGCAAGGTGCATGAAGTGGAAGGCGTGCCCGTGGTGGTGACCTATCACCCGGCCTATCTGCTGCGGACGCCGACAGACAAGGCCCGTGCATGGGAAGACCTGTGTCTGGCGCGCAAGATCTACGCGGAGCGCGGCGGCCAGTAAGCCCCGTCCGGCGGGGCGGGCACTGCGTCAGTGGTGCTTGTCTTCGCCGATGAGCGCGGCGGTGTGGAACAGCTTCTCGTTGACGCGATGCCGGCGCATGACCAGCGCCATCGTCAGGCAGACGAAGATGCCGAACGATACGATCACCACGCCCACCGACACGTTCAACTTGATGAGCAGCGCGTACAGGCACAGCATCAGCAGCACAGACACGTTCTCGTTGAAGTTCTGCACCGCAATCGAGTGCCCGGCAGAGAGCAACACATGCCCGCGGTGCTGCAGCAGCGCGTTCATCGGCACCACGAAAAAGCCAGACATGGCGCCCACCAGCATCAGGAACAGGTAGGCAATCATCATGTACAACGGCAGCTTCATCCCGCCGATGTGGAACGTGATCTCGGGAATCGTGTGCTTGGTGTAGAACGCCATCAGCATGACCACCGCGCCCATCGCCACACCCACCGGCAGCACGTCAAGCGAGCGGCGCAGCGGGATTTTGACGGCGGCAGCCATCGCCCCCGCGGCCACGCCCACAGCCACCACGGCCTGGAGGATGGCGCCCTGCGAGAGGTTCAGTTCCAGCGATTGTTCAGCCCACTTCAGCACGATGAACTGCAGCGTGGCGCCGGCACCCCAAAACAGCGTCGTCACGGCCAGGGAGATCTGGCCTAGCTTGTCGTGCCACAGGGCGTTGAAGCAGTCGGCAAACTCTGAAACCAGGCGTACCGGGTTCTTTTCCTGCTGCGGATAGCGTGCACCGGTATCGGGAATGCGCGTGTTGAACAGTGCCGCGATCAGGTAGATCACCATGATCACCAGCATGGCCGCTTCGGCCGGGGTGTTGATGCGCTCCAGCCCAGGAATGTCGAACGACAGCAGCCACGCCGATACATGATTCGAGATCAGCGCGCCGCCTAGCACGGTGCCCAGGATGATCGAGCCGACGGTCAGTCCTTCGATCCACCCATTGGCGGCGACAAGTTTTTCAGGGGGAAGGAGTTCGGTCAGGATGCCGTACTTGGCCGGCGAATACGCCGCCGCACCGAAGCCGACCACACCGTAGGCGAGCAACGGGTGCAGGCCGGAAAGCATCACGCCACAACCAATCAGCTTGATGGCATTGGTGATGAGCATCACCTTGCCCTTGGGCCGGGAATCTGCAAACGCGCCCACGAAAGCGGCAAGTAGAACGTAAGAGAGCACGAAGAACAACTTGAGCAGCGGGGTCATCCACTGCGGCGCATGCATCTCGGTCAGAAGGGCGATGGCGGCAATCAGCAGCGCATTGTCGGCGAGCGACGAAAAAAATTGCGCCGCCATGATGGTGTAAAAACCCTTCTTCATACCTTCGAATTCGTCCCCGTAGACCGCGGTGCCATGTTCGTCTTCACGTCGTGCCGGCAGCGTGCCGGAACTCGGAAGCGCCCCCTCGAGGTGCCGGCCAGGCGATGCATCGGCTGACCCGCCGCGCAGCGCACAGGTGCGCGGTGGAGGCCTTGAAGCCAGCGCCCGCGCGGGCTCCCCGGATTGTGGTTCCCTTGGGCGGGGCCCGTCCGGTGCTGCAAGACATGCATCGCCGGGCAACCGCGGGAATCTTCACTGACAGGCGTTGGGGCCATGCGTTCCGCCCGCAGCTTGTTTTGGTCTCGCCTGTTTGCATGGTCAAATCGGATGTGACGCCATCGCGCAAAAAGAAGTGGCTGGTGCCCAACTTTCTCCATGCCGGCAGCGCATCACGACGGTTTTCCCATGCCTAAATTGAACGGCTTTATATCACGAAACTTGTGCGCTCCCGGTGACGGCGGCGCACTTTCTTTTTTGGCAGGCTCATGACAGGCGCGAACCAGTTGGCGTCCTGTGGTCAAATAGAACGCTCAGCGCGTGAGGCCGGGCGCACGGCCCGCTCACAGCCTATTTGCCTGTTGCATTGCAGCACCGACGCCGCGCCACGAGCGCGCCATCGCATTCACGTTTTGCAGGTTTGCCGTCATGCCAAGACCCATCCAGGCCGTCATCCACGGCCCAGCACTTGCCAATAATCTCCAGGTTGCCCGCCGCCATGCGCCCAATTCGCGCGTGTGGGCTGTCGTTAAAGCCAACGCGTACGGCCACGGCATCGAACGCGCGTATGAAGGTCTGCGCCAGACCGATGGTTTTGGTCTGCTCGACCTGGACGAGGCCGTCCGCCTGCGCCAGCTCGGGTGGCAGGGGCCGGTTCTCTTGCTCGAAGGTTTTTTCAAGCCGGAAGATCTGGCCATCGTCGAGCAGTACCGCCTGACCACCACCGTTCACTGCGAAGAGCAGCTGCGCATGCTGGAACTGGCGCGCCTGAAGGGCCCCATCAGCGTGCAGCTCAAGATCAATACGGGCATGAGCCGCCTGGGCTTCGCGCCCGCCGCCTACCGCGCTGCATGGGAACGCGCCCGCGCCATTTCGGGCGTCGGCACGATCGTCCACATGACGCATTTTTCCGATGCCGACGGCCCGCGTGGCATCGAGCATCAACTTGTCGCGTTTGAGCAGGCTACGCAAGGTTTGCCGGGCGAGGCGTCGCTTTCCAACTCCGCGGCCACGCTGTGGCATCCGAAGGCGCATCGTGACTGGGTGCGCCCGGGCGTGATCATGTACGGCGCATCGCCGACGGGCGTGGCGGCGGACATTGACGGCACGGGCCTGATGCCCGCCATGTCGCTCAAGAGCGAACTGATCGCCATCCAGGATCTGCAGCCGGGCGCGACGATTGGTTACGGCTCGCGCTTTACCGTGGAGCACCCGATGCGCATCGGCATCGTCGCGTGCGGTTATGCCGATGGTTACCCGCGCCATGCGCCGGGCTGGGACGGCAACCATACGCCGGTGCTGGTCGATGGCGTGCGCACGCACATCGTGGGCCGGGTGTCGATGGACATGATTACCGTTGACCTGGCCGGCGTGCCCGAGGCGCGTGTCGGCACACCCGTCACGCTGTGGGGCGAAGGCTTGCCGATCGACGACGTCGCACACGCTTCCGGCACGGTCGGTTATGAGCTGATGTGCGCACTGGCGCCGCGCGTGCCCGTGTCGGTCGAGCCGGTCAGCACGGCAGACGCCAGCGACCTGGGTAAGGCTGCCTGAGCGCGGCACCATCAATACAAAGATCAAGCGGCCGCCGCCCAGGCGCGGTGCCGCAAGCAGGGGGTTGTTTGGCCAAGAGCAAGACGGTCTATACGTGCACTGAATGTGGCGGTACGGCGCCGAAATGGGCGGGGCAGTGCCCGAATTGCCAGCAGTGGAACACGCTGGTGGAAACCGTCGCGCAGCCGACGTCCGGTGCCGGTGCGCGCTTCCAGTCGCTCGCATCCAGCGCGACGGTGCGCAAGCTGTCGGACATCGACGCGGTGGATGTGCCGCGCTTCTCCAGCGGCATCGACGAATTTGACCGCGTACTGGGCGGTGGCCTTGTCAGCGGCGGTGTGGTGCTGATCGGCGGTGATCCGGGCATCGGCAAATCGACGCTGTTGCTGCAGGCGCTGTCGAACCTGTCGGCCGATCGGCGGGTGCTGTATGTGAGCGGCGAAGAGTCCGGCTCGCAGATCGCGCTGCGTGCGCGCCGCCTGGGCATCGAAAGCCCGAACCTTGCGCTGCTGGCGGAGATCCAGCTTGAGCGCATCCAGGCGACCATCGAGGTGGAAAAGCCCGAGGTGGTCGTCATCGATTCGATCCAGACGCTGTATTCGGAGGCGCTGACCTCGGCGCCGGGCTCCGTGGCCCAGGTGCGCGAGTGCGCGGCGCAGCTGACGCGCATTGCCAAGCGGCTGGATGTGACCACCATTCTGGTCGGCCATGTAACCAAGGAGGGCGCGCTGGCGGGCCCGCGAGTCCTCGAACACATCGTCGATACGGTGTTGTATTTCGAGGGCGACACGCATTCCGCCTACCGGCTGGTGCGGGCGTTCAAGAACCGTTTCGGCGCCGTCAACGAGCTGGGCGTGTTTGCGATGACGGAGCGCGGCCTGCGCGGCGTGGCCAATCCGTCGGCGCTGTTCCTCTCGCAGCACGAGCAGGTGGTGCCGGGCTCGTGCGTGCTCGTCACGCAGGAAGGTACGCGGCCGCTGCTGGTCGAAATCCAGGCGCTGGTGGATACAGCCAACGTGCCGAACCCGCGTCGTCTGGCGGTGGGCCTGGAGCAGAACCGCCTGGCGATGTTGCTGGCGGTGTTGCACCGTCATGCCGGCATTGCGTGTTTTGACCAGGACGTGTTCCTGAACGCGGTGGGCGGCGTGAAGATTACCGAACCGGCGGCGGACTTGGCGGTGCTGCTGGCGATTCATTCGTCGATGCGCAACAAGGCGCTGCCGCGTGGGCTGGTGGTGTTTGGCGAGATCGGCCTTGCAGGAGAAATCCGCCCGACACCGCGCGGCCAGGAGCGCCTCAAGGAAGCCGCCAAGCTGGGCTTCTCGATTGCCGTGATCCCGAAATCCAACGCCCCGAAGCAGGCGATCGACGGGCTGGAGGTTATTGCCGTTGAACGTATCGAGCAGGCCATCGACCGCGTGCGGGCGCTGGAGGCTTGATCGTTCAAAATTTCGCAACGGTATCGCTGGTGCCATTTGAAAATGCGCGTGCCGTTGCGGTGCGATAATCCGCCAACTTTTCTCCACGACTCCCTCTGAACTGACGCCGCCATGCAAGCCAACTCGCGCGCCTTTTTCCTGCTGATTGCCGTGATCTCCTTCGGGTTGGTCGGCTATGCGCTGTACCTGCAGCACGTTGAGGGGCTGCAGCCGTGCCCGCTGTGCATCCTCCAGCGGTTTGCGTTCCTGGGCATTGGCGTGTTCTCGCTGCTGGCGGCGCTGTCGTCGGCCACGCGGCTGTTGTGGCACGGGCTCGGGATGCTCTCGGGCTTGGCGGGACTGTGCGTGGCGGGGTACCACGTCTCGCTGCTGCTGAATCCGAAGGCAACGTGCGGGATCGACCCGATCGAAAACTGGGTCAACGCGCTGCCGACTGCCAAATGGTTGCCGCAGGTGTTCGAAGCCGATGGCTTGTGCGTCGGGCCGATGCCGCCGGTGCTGGGCCTGTCGGTGCCGGTGTGGTCGTTGATCTGGCTGGTGATTCTGTCGCTCACGCTGGTGGTGGGGATGATCCGCCGCGAGCGCCGCTGAGCCGGGGCCGCCGATCATGCAACGCGTGCTGGTGAGTGCCTGCCTGCTGGGCCAGCCGGTGCGCTATGACGGCGGCACGGTCGTCACCGAGGGCGGCATCCTGGCGCGCTGGCAGATGGAAGGGCGCATCGTGCCGATGTGCCCCGAGATGGCCGGCGGTTTGCCGGTGCCGCGTCTGCCCGCGGAAATTCACGGCGAAGGCGGTGGTGCGGCGGTGCTGCGCGGCGCAGCCCGTGTCGTCGAACACCACGGTCATGACGTCACCGAAGCGTTTGTACGGGGCGCGCAACGCGCCCTGCAGGCGGCGCTGGCTGCCGGCGTGCAAGTCGCCGTGCTCACCGAGCGCAGCCCGTCTTGCGGTTCTGCATTCCTCTACGACGGCACGTTTTCCAGCCAGTTGCAGCATGGCGAGGGCGTCACCGCTGCGCTGCTCCGCCAACACGGCATCCGCGTGTTCAGCCAGCACCAGTTGGAAGACGCCGCTCGCCTGCTCGATACGCTGGATCGGGCGGATTCGTCAGTCGCCAAACCGTAGCGGCAGGGCGAGCTGCACGGGCTCGCCGTTCTCCTTCACGACGCTGTTGCGCTCGGCAAAGAGCGGATGCTGCAGTGCTTCTTCCATGCGCAGCACGGGCGTGACACAGCAATCGGCATCGGCAAAACGTTCGGTCCATTCGGCTTGCGTGGCGGTTAGGAACAGCGCAGCAAGTTCGTCGCGAACGGCCCGTGCCTCGTCGCCGCCGACGCGCTGGCCGAGCGCCCAGTGCTTGTCTTTCCATGCAGGCTTGCCGATGACTTCGCACAGCACCTGCCAGAACTTCAATTCGAGTGCGCCGACGGCCATGAAGCGATCGTCCGCCGTGCGATATACGCCGTAGCACGGCACGCCGCCGTTGAGCAGATCGCTGCCGGCGGGGCTGGCCTTGCCGCGCGTGCCGACAGCAAAGAACGCCATCAGGTTATGCGCGAATACCGAGTCCGTCATGGAAACGTCGACATAGCGGCCGCGGCCGGTGGCGCGCGCGTCGACCAGCGCGGCCAGGATGCCGACCACCGCCGTGAGCGCACCGCCCAGCAGGTCGCCGATCTGCACGTTGGGGACGATGGGCGTGCCGTCCGCGCTGGCGAGCTGATCGAGCATGCCCGCATAGCCGACGTAGTTGATGTCGTGCCCTGCGGCTTGTGCGAGCGGTCCGTCCTGGCCGTAGCCGCTGATGGAACACATGACGAGCGCGGGGTTGGCCGCGCGCAGCGTGTCCCAGCCGACACCGAGGCGCGCCATGACGCCAGGGCGGAAGCTTTCGATGAGCACATCGGCGTGGCGTACGAGTTCGATGAGCGCGTCGCGGTCTTCGGCACGTTTCAGGTCGAGCCGCATTTCGGTCTTGCCGCGATTGAGCGAGCGGAAGAACAGGCTCGGGCGTTCGGCCGCGCGGTCAGCGGAGGTGCGCATCATGTCGCGCGCGTAGTCGCCGGGGCTGGGGTCTTCGATCTTGATGACTTCTGCGCCAAGGTCAGCCAAGTGGCGCGTGGCGGCCGGGCCAGGCAGCAAGCGCGTAAGGTCGAGCACGCGCACGCCGGCCAGTGGCTGGTGCGTGGCGGTGTCCGGCGAGGGCGATGTCATCAACAGGTCTCCTTGGCCGGGCACGCCAGCCTTAATTGATTTGTTCGAGTTGTTCGTGCAGTTCGAGCCAGCGCTCTTCGAGTTCGTCGAGTTCGGCGTTCAGCTCGGCCTGCCGGCGCAGGCTTTCCATCATGCGCGCCTTGTTGGCCTCTTCATACGCGGCGCCGTCGGCGAGGAAGGCTTCGAGTTCGGCCTTTTCCTTCTGCAGCGGCGCCATGCGTTTTTCGATGGCGTCGACGTTCTTTTGCAGCGGTTTGCGCAGCGCATTCAGGCGCTGACGTTCGGCGGCTTCTTCGCGCTTCTGATCGCGGCGGTTGGTGGCCGGCGCGCCATCGGCGTCGGCCGGAGCAGCCTGTGCGCTGGCGGCTGCGCGCTTGGCCGCGGCCTGCTTGAGCAGCCAGTCACGGTAGTCGTCCAGATCGCCATCGAACGGGGCGACGGTGCCCTGGCCGACGAGCAGGAACTGGTCGGTCGTGGCGCGCAGCAGATGCCGGTCGTGCGAGACGAGGATCAGCGTGCCGTCGAACTGGGCGAGTGCCATCGTCAACGCTTCGCGCGTGTCGAGATCCAGGTGGTTGGTCGGCTCATCAAGCAGCAGCAGGTTGGGGCGCTGCCAGACGATCAGGGCGAGTGCCAGGCGCGCTTTCTCGCCGCCAGAAAACGGCTCGATGGGCGAGGTCGCCATGTCGCCGCGGAAGTTGAAGCTGCCGAGAAAGTCGCGCAGTTCCTGCTCGCGCACGTCGGGCGCCAGGCGAGCCAGATGCAGCAGCGGCGAGGCATGGTCGTCCAGCGTTTCGAGCTGGTGCTGGGCGAAGTAGCCGATCTGCAGGCCCTTTCCGCGCCGGATCGTGCCGGACAGCGGCGCCAGCGTTTCGGCCAGCGTTTTGACCAGCGTCGACTTGCCCTGGCCGTTGGCACCCAACAGGCCAATGCGCTGGCCCGTCTGGATCGAGAACGTCAGGTGTTTGAGGATGGTGATGGGCTCATCAGCGCTCGGGCCCGGATAGCCGCAATCGACGCCTTCAAACGTGAGCATCGGGTTGGGCGCCGCCTCAGGTTCGCGAAATTCGAACGAGAAGCCCGCCGCCGCATGCACGGGCGCGAGGCGCTCCATGCGCTCCAGCGCCTTGACGCGGCTCTGCGCCTGCTTGGCCTTGCTGGCTTTGGCCTTGAAGCGCGTGATGAACGATTCGAGATGCGCAATCTGCTTCTGCTGCCGCGCGTACGACGCTTCCTGCAGCGCCATCTGCTGCAGGCGTTGCGTCTCGAACTGCGTGTAGTTGCCGCCGTAGCGTTTGAGCTTCTGGTTTTCGATATGCAGCGTGACGTTGCACACGCCGTCGAGGAATTCGCGGTCGTGCGAAATCATGACCAGCGTGCCGGCGTAGCGCGACAGCCAGTCTTCCAGCCAGACCACGGCGTCCAAATCCAGGTGGTTGGTCGGCTCATCGAGCAGCAGCAGGTCGGACGGACACATCAGCGCCTGCGCCAGATTCAGACGCATGCGCCAGCCGCCCGAGAAGCTCGCCACGGGTTGCGTGGTCTGCGCCATCGTGAAACCGAGGCCGAGCAGCAGCGCCTGCGCGCGTGCCGGGGCAGTGTAGCCGTCTGCATCGGCAAAGGCGGTGTGGGCTTCAGCTTGCGCATGGCCATCGTGCGCGGCTTCGGCCGCGGCGAGACGGCGTTCGATGTCACGCAGGCGGGTATCGCCGTCGAGCGTGTAGTCGAGCGCGCTGCGGTCGACTGCGGGGGTTTCCTGCGCCACGTGGGCGACCTGCCAGGTGGGCGGGATGGCGACTTCGCCGCCGTCGGCGTGCAGCTCGCCGCGCAGCATGGAAAACAGCGTGGATTTGCCGCTGCCGTTCACGCCGACAAGGCCGACCCGTTCACCGGGGTTGAGGGTGGCGGTGGCGTGGTCGAACAGCACCTTGGTGCCGCGCTGGAGGACGAGGTCGTCGAATCGGATCACGAAAAACTGCGCTTGAAGGCAAATCGGAGAAGGGTGCGATTGTAGCGTGCTGCGTTGCACGATCCTGGCGCACCGCCGGCGTTTGGACTGGTGCATTGCACCGTGGCGAGGCCGCGCTCGCCCGCAATCTGTGCGGCGGTATTGGACCTAGGGAAAACCATAGGCCTTCATGAAAGTTTTTTTCTTTACACGGTTGATTCGTGAAAATACATTTACACAAAATTTTCACGGCCCAGGAACATGGCGAAATCCACCAGCAAGCGCACGGATGTGTCGAAAGGCGCATTCGCTGCCGACGCGACGGTCTCCGAGCGCATTGGTGCGGCCCTGGCCACGCTCACGCCGGCGCACCAGCGCATGGCGGAATACGTGCTGGCGAACCCGTTCCGCGCGGCCACCATGCGCATCGACGAGTTTGCCGCTGCGGTGGACATGTCGATTGCCACGGCCAACCGCTTTGCGCTGGCGCTGGGCTTTGATGGCTATCCGCAGTTCCGTGCGGGGCTGCTGCGCGGCTTCGAGGCGACGCTCGCGCCGGTGGAAAAACTGCGCCACGAGCTGGCACGCCCGGCCACCAGCGCGGAGATCTTTGCCGCCTCACTCAACGAAGACATCGCCAATCTTGACGCTACGCGCCGCATGCTCGACCCCGCAGCGTGTGAACGCGCGGTCGACGCCATCCTGGGCGCACAGCGCATCTACGTGATGGGCTTTGGCGCCAGCGGCTATCTGGCGGGTCTGCTGCGCCATGGGCTCGATCTGTACTGCGACACGGTGATCTCCGTTTCGCAGCCGGGCGGCGCATCGGACGCGGCGCGCCAACTGCGCAAGATCGGGCCGAAGGATCTGCTGATCGCCATCGCATTCCCGCGCTATGCGGCCGACACCATCACGCTGGCCAAGCAGGCCGGCAAGCAAGGCTGCCAACTGCTGGCCCTGACCGACAGCCCCACATCGCCGCTCGCGCCGCTGGCCGACATTGCGTTGTATGCGCGGCCGGAGCGGCAGTTCTCAGCCACATCTGACACGGCTGCCGTGGCGCTGTTCGAAGCACTGTGCGGCGCGGTGGCGCATCGCTCTGCGCACTCTCTGGAATCGGCCGAGCGACTCACTGAATTTGTGTTGCCGTGGCTGCATACCGCCCCAGCGCCCCGCGCCAACGATGCCGCAGGCACCCCCGGCACCCCGACGACCACCCGACGCGGCCGCAAACGCACCGCTGAAAACTGATTGACATCGAGCCAAGCATGACTACGCCCATCCTCGCCATCCACGGCGGCGCCGGCACCATTACCCGCACGGCCATGAGTGCCGACAAGGAAGCCGCTTACCAACAAGCGCTCCATGACATCCTGGCCGCTGGGCAGCGCATTCTCATGGACGGCGGCAGCGCGTTGGATGCGGTGACCGAAGCGGTGCGCCTGCTCGAAGAGTGCCCGCTGTTCAACGCCGGCAAGGGCTCGGTGCTCACCAGCGCAGGCACGTACGAACTCGATGCGTCGATCATGGATGGCGCCACGCTGGCGGCCGGCGCGGTCACCTGCGTCAAGCGCCTGCGCAACCCGATCCTCGCCGCTCGCGCCGTGATGGAGCGCAGCGAACACGTGCTGTTCACCTCCGAAGGCGCCGAGGCCTTCGCACAGGCGCAGGGCCTGGAGTTTGTCGAGCCGGACTACTACTACACCGAAGCGCGCTACGCCCAATGGCAGCGCGCCCGCCAGCAGGACGGCATGGCGCTGCTCGATCACGATGCCGCGTCGCTCGTGGCCAAGGAAGCCGCACCCATCGACCCCGACAGCAAGTTCGGCACCGTGGGCGCCGTGGCATGCGACGCGCAAGGGCGCCTGGCGGCCGCCACCTCCACGGGCGGCGTCACCAACAAGAAGGTCGGCCGCGTGGGCGATACGCCCATCGTTGGCGCTGGCTGCTTTGCCAACAACGTGGCGGCGGTGTCGTGCACGGGCACGGGCGAGATGTTCATGCGCGCCGTAGCTGCCTACGACGTTGCCGCGCAGATGGAATACGCCGGCAAGTCATTGGCCGATGCAACCGACGACGTGGTCATGCGCAAGCTGATGGCCATCAATGGCCGCGGTGGCCTGATCGCCGTGGATGCGCAGGGCAACGTCGCGTTGCCGTTCAACACCGAAGGGATGTACCGCGGGTTCGCACGCGGCGCGCAAGAGCCCGTTGTGTCGATCTATCGGTAAGAAGCCGAACCCGCCAAGCCGGACAGCAGGAGATTTGTCGTGACAGCAACCAAACAGCCCAGTGCCAGCAGCGTCATTGCCATGCCCGATCAGCGCGTCGTGCAAGTGCAAGACCTGAGTGTGCGCTTTGCCACTTCCGAGCGCGTGGTCGACGCGGTGCGCAACCTGTCGTTCCACGTCGACCGGGGTGAGACGCTGGCCGTGGTGGGCGAATCGGGTTCGGGCAAGTCGGTGACGTCGCTGGCGCTGATGCGGCTGGTGGAACACGGCGGCGGCAAGATCATCGGCGGGCAGATGCATCTGCGCCGCCGCAACGGCGAAGTGCTGGACCTGGCCAGCGCCAGCCCCGCTGCCATGCGCGGCGTGCGCGGCGCCGACATCGCGATGATCTTCCAGGAGCCGATGACCTCGCTCAACCCCGTGTTTACCGTGGGCGAGCAGATTGCCGAGTCGATTCGTCTGCATCAGGGGAGGACGCATAGTCAGGCAAAGGCCGAGGCGCTGCGTATGCTGGAGCTGGTGCGCATTCCGGAAGCGCGCAACGTGCTGGGGCGCTATCCGCACCAGCTGTCGGGCGGCATGCGTCAGCGCGTGATGATTGCGATGGCGCTGTCCTGCAAACCGTCGCTGCTGATTGCGGATGAGCCGACCACCGCGCTGGACGTGACCATCCAGGCCGAAATCCTGCAACTGATCCGCGCGCTGCAGCAAGAGCTGCACATGGCGGTGGTGTTCATCACGCACGACATGGGCGTGGTGGCGGAGGTGGCCGACCGCGTGCTCGTGATGTACAAGGGCGACCGCGTGGAAGAGGGGCCATCTGCCACCGTGTTTGCACAGCCTGCTCATCCGTATACGCGTGCGCTGCTCTCAGCCGTGCCGCGTTTGGGCTCGATGCAGGGTACCGATGGCCCAGCGCGTTTTCCGCTGCTGCGTGTGGATGGCACGGCCGCTGCGGTCGACACGACACCGCAACCGGCGGCGTCGCACGATGTGCAACCCATTTTGCGTGTGCGGGATCTCGTCACGCGCTTTGACGTGCCCACGGGCATCTTTGGCCGCGTCACGCGCCGGGTGCATGCCGTGGAGCAGGTCAGTTTTGATCTCTACCCTGGTGAGACGCTGGCGCTGGTCGGCGAATCGGGCTGCGGCAAGTCGACGACGGGACGGTCGCTCTTGCGTCTGGTGGACAGCCAGAGCGGCAGCATCGAATTTGCCGGCCAGAACATCGGCGAGTTAAAGGGGCCCGCGCTCCAGACGCTGCGCCGAAACATCCAGTTCATCTTCCAGGACCCATTCGCCTCGCTGGACCCGCGCGTGCCGGTCGGCTACTCCATCATGGAGCCGCTGCTGGTGCACAAGGTGGCCTCCGGCAAAGAGGCGCAGCAACGCGTGGAATGGCTGCTCGACAAGGTGGGCCTGCAGGCCGCACATGCGTCGCGCTATCCGCACGAATTCTCGGGTGGCCAGCGCCAGCGCATCTGCATTGCGCGTGCGTTGGCGTTGAACCCGAAGGTGGTGATTGCCGATGAGTCGGTGTCGGCGCTGGACGTGTCGATCCAGGCGCAGATCGTCAACCTGATGCTCGACCTGCAGAAGGAGTTTGGCGTTGCGTTCCTGTTCATCTCGCACGACATGGCGGTGGTGGAGCGCATCAGCCATCGCGTGGCGGTGATGTACCTCGGCCAGATCGTCGAGATCGGCCCGCGCCGCGCCATCTTCGAAAACCCGCAGCACGCCTATACGAAGAAGCTGATGTCAGCCGTGCCGATTGCGGACCCGGCCCGCCGTCACCTGAAGCGTGAACTCTCCACGCACGAAATTCCCAGCCCGATCCGTGCCATTGGCGACCTGCCGGTGGTGCAGCCGTTGGTGCAAGTGGCGCCAGACCACTTTGTTGCCCGCCATTCGATTGGCGGCGCTTATTGAATGCAGTGAGACGTCATCTTTGATGAGGAGGAAGGAAATGTTCAATCGCTTTGCCCACCGAGTCGCATTCGGCCCGCGCGCAGCCATGGTTGCCAGCGGCCTGGCGCTGGCGGCATTCACCATGCCGGCCTTTGCCGCCAAGGACGCCGTGATGGCGGTCTACTCGACCTTCACCACGATGGACCCGTACGACGCGAACGACACGCTGTCGTTCAGCGCCGCCAAGTCGTTCTATCAAGGCCTGTTCGGCTTCGACAAGGACATGAAGCTCGTCAACGTGCTGTGCGACAGCTACGAGGTCAGCAAGGACGGCCTGGTCTACACGTTCAAGCTGCACAAGGGCGTGAAGTTCCACGACGGCACCACGTTTGATGCCAACGCCGTCAAGGCCAACCTGGACCGCGTGACGGACCCGGCCAACAAGCTCAAGCGCTACACCCTGTTCAACCGTGTCGCCAAGACCGAAGTGGTGGACCCGTACACCGCGCGCGTGACGCTCAAGGAGCCGTTCTCGCCGTTCATCAACGTGCTGGCGCACCCGTCGGCCGCGATGATTTCGCCCACGGCACTCAAGAAGTACGGCAAGGACATTGCTTTCCACCCGGTCGGCACCGGCCCGTTCGAGTTTGTCGAGTGGAAGCAGACCGATGATCTGAAGGGCAAGAAATTCGCCGGCTACTGGAAGCACGGGCTGCCCAAGATCGACACCATCACCTGGAAGCCGGTGGTAGACAACAACACGCGCGCCACCGTCATGCAGACGGGCGAGGCGGATTTCGCGTTCAGCATTCCGTTCGAGCAGGCGGCCGTACTCAAGAACAGCCCGAAGGTGGACCTGATCGCCGCGCCTTCCATCATCCAGCGTTACGTGTCGTTCAACACGCGCGTCAAGCCGTTCGACAATCCGAAGGTGCGTCAGGCCATCAACTACGCCATCAACAAGGATGCGCTGACCAAGGTGGCGTTCTCGGGCTATGCCGTGCCAGCCGACGGCGTGGTGCCGCAGGGCGTGGATTACGCGGTCAAGCTGGGCCCGTGGCCGTACAACCCGGCTAAGGCGAAAGAGCTGCTGAAGGAAGCGGGCTACCCGAACGGCTTCGAGACGCAACTGTGGTCGGCCTACAACCACACGACGGCGCAGAAGATCATCCAGTTCGTGCAGCAGCAACTGGCCCAGGTCGGCATCAAGGCTCAGGTGCAGGCGCTGGAAGCCGGCCAGCGCGTCGAGCGCGTGGAAAGCGTGCCCAAGCCGGAAGACGCCGGCGTGCGCATGTACTACGCAGGCTGGTCGTCGTCGACGGGTGAATCGGATTGGGCACTCCGTCCGCTGCTGGCTTCCGAGTCGATGCCGCCTAAATCGTTGAACACGGCGTACTACAAGAACGACCAGGTCGATGCCGACATTGCCGGCGCACTGCGCACCACCGATCGTGCTGAAAAGTCGAAGCTCTACACCGACGCCCAGAAGCGTATCTGGGAAGACGCACCGTGGGCCTTCCTGGTGACCGAGAAGATCATCTACGCGCGTTCGAAGCGCCTCTCGGGTGCCTACGTGGCACCGGACGGCTCGTTCAGCTTCGACGATATCGACATCAAGCAGTAAGTTTCATTGCCGTACCGGCCCGCGCAGCCGTTGCGCGGGCCGTTGAATTGCCGCCTGCGGTGGATTTGCCATGCTGAACTACTTCATTAAACGTGTGCTGGGCGTGATCCCGACACTGCTGATCGTGGCAGTGCTGGTGTTCCTGTTCGTGCACCTGCTGCCGGGTGATCCGGCCCGGCTCGCGGCCGGCCCCGAGGCCGATGACGTGACCGTTGGCTTGGTGCGCAAAGACCTGGGCCTGGACAAGCCGATGCACGAGCAGTTCGTGCGCTTCTTCGCCAACGCCGTGCGCGGCGAGTTCGGCAACTCGATCCGTACCAAGCGTCCGGTGAGCGAAGAGATCGGAGATCGCTTCATGCCGACGCTCAACCTGACGATTGCGAGCATGGTGTGGGCGGTGATCTTCGGGATGGCCATCGGCATTGCTTCGGCCGTGTGGCGCAACAAGTGGCCGGATCGCCTGGGCATGACGCTGGCGGTGTCGGGGATTTCGTTTCCGGCTTTCGCGCTGGGCATGCTGCTGATGGAAGTGTTCTCGGTGCAGCTCGGTTGGCTGCCGTCCATCGGCGCCGAGAGCTGGAAACACTACATCCTGCCTTCGCTCACGCTGGGTGCTGCGGTGGCTGCCGTGATGGCGCGCTTCACTCGCGCTTCGTTCGTCGAAGTGCTGCAGGAAGATTTTGTGCGCACCGCCAGGGCCAAGGGCGTGCGCGAAACGGTGGTCGTCATCAAGCATTGCCTGCGCAACGCGATGATTCCCGTGGTGACCATGATGGGGCTGCAGTTCGGCTTCCTGCTGGGCGGCTCGATCGTGGTGGAGAAGGTGTTCAACTGGCCGGGCCTCGGTCGGCTGCTGGTGGATTCAGTGGAGATGCGCGATTACCCCGTCATCCAGGCCGAGGTGCTGCTGTTCTCGCTGGAATTCATCCTGATCAACCTGGTGGTGGACGTGCTCTACACGATCATCAATCCGACCATCCGCTACAAGAAGTAAGGAGACCGCCATGACACAGGCAACAAGCGTGGCGGTCGCGCCGCAAACCGCTGCAGAGCCCGTCCGCACGCCGTGGAGCGAGTTCTGGCGCAAGTTCCGCAAGCAGCATCTGGCGATGGGCGCCGGTGTGTTCGTGATCGCGCTGGTGGTGATCGCCATCCTCGCGCCGCACATCGTGCCGTTCGATCCGGAAAACTATTTCGACTACGACGCGCTCAACGCGGGGCCGTCGGCGCAGCATTGGTTCGGCGTCGATTCGCTGGGCCGCGACATCTTCAGCCGCATCCTGATGGGCACGCGCATCTCGCTGGAAGCGGGCTTCGTGTCGGTCATTATCGGCGCCATCGTGGGCACCGTGCTCGGCCTGCTGGCCGGCTACTACGAAGGCTGGTGGGACCGCATCGTCATGCGCATCTCCGACGTGCTGTTCGCCTTCCCGGGCATCCTGCTGGCGATCGGCATTGTGGCCATCCTGGGCAACGGCATGATGAACGTCGTTTTTGCCGTGGCGGTGTTCAGCATTCCGGCATTTGCGCGGCTGGTGCGCGGCAACACGCTCATGCTCAAGCACCTGACGTATGTGGAAGCTGCGCGCAGCATCGGCGCGTCGGACTGGACCATCATCATGCGGCACATCCTGCCGGGCACGATTTCATCCATCGTCGTGTACTTCTCGATGCGGATCGGCACCTCGATCATCACCGCAGCCAGCCTCTCGTTCCTGGGCCTGGGCGCACAACCGCCCACGCCAGAGTGGGGCGCGATGCTCAACGAGGCGCGCGCCGACATGGTGACGGCACCGCACGTGGCCATCTTCCCGAGTTTGGCGATCTTCCTGACCGTGCTGGCATTCAACCTGCTGGGCGACGGACTGCGCGACGCGCTGGATCCGAAGATCGACCGTCGCTGAGATGACGCGCCTCACCATTCCACACATCGGCGCGCTGCCTGCCGGTGCGCGCAACAGCATCACCGACGTGGCCGGCGTCGGCGTCGGCCACGCCACGATTGCCGGCGGCGACATCCAGACCGGCGTGACCGTGGTGCGCCCGCACGCCGGGGACTCGTTCCTCGACAAGGTGCCGGCCGCCAGCGTGGTGCTGAACGGCTTCGGCAAGAGCATCGGCCTGGTGCAGGTGGATGAGCTGGGCGTGCTGGAAACGCCGATCGCGCTGACCAACACGTTTGCCGTGGGCGCTGTGGCGCAGGCGCAGATCCGCCAGGCGGTTGCGGCCAATCCGCAGATCGGCCGCACATGGTCGACTGTCAACCCGCTCGTCTTCGAATGCAATGACGGCTACCTGAACGACCTGCAGGCGTTTGCCGTGCAGGACGTGCACTACGACGCGGCCTACGCTGCGGCAGCCCAAACGTTCGAGCAGGGCGCGGTCGGGGCAGGGCGTGGGATGTCATCGTTCGGCGTGAAGGGCGGCATCGGTTCTGCCTCACGCGTGGTGACGCTTGCCGACGGCGCCAAACGCACGGTCGGTGCGCTGGTGCTGTCCAACTTTGGCGTGATGCAGAACCTGACCCTTGCGGGACGCAGTGTCGGAGAGGAACTGGCAAAAGCGCTGGCCGCCGTTGCCCCAGAGCCCGAGAAAGGTTCGATCATCATGCTGCTCGCCACCGATGCGCCGCTGGACGCCCGCCAGTTGCGCCGCCTCGCCTTGCGCGCGGGCGCCGGCCTGGCGCGTACCGGCTCCGTCTTCGGCCATGGCAGCGGCGACATCGCGCTCGCGTTCTCCACCGCCTACACCGTGCCGCACGAAGGCACACGCGCCATGCCGGCCGTCGCCATGACCCACGAATCGCACCTCGACCCGCTGTTCCAGGCCGCCGCCGACAGCGTCGAACAAGCCATCGTGCACGCGCTGTTCCACGCGACCGCCGTCACCGGCCGAGACGGCAACACGCGCCGCGCCCTGACCGAATTGCTCTGACCTGACTCCATGCGCATCCTGATTTCCGCCGACATTGAAGGCGTGGCCAACGTGTTCCACCCCGAGCAAACGCGTGCCGGTAACGCTGAGTACGAACGCGCCCGCCGCTGGATGACCGCCGAAGCCGACGCCGCCGTCCGCGGCGCCTTCGATGGCGGTGCCACGGACGTACTCGTCAACGATTCGCACGGCGGCTTCCGCAACCTCATCCCCGATTCCATCGACCGCCGCGCACGCTTCGTTCTCGGCAAGCCGCGCTACCTCAGCATGATGGCCGGCGTCGACGGCTGCGACGCCGTCTGCATGATCGGCTACCACGCGCGCGCGGGCAGCCGCGGCGTGTTGGCACACACCATCAACAGCTTCGCGTTTGCGCGCGTCTGGTTCAACGAGCAGGAGCTGGGCGAAGCCGGCCTCTACGGCGCCCTCGCCGGCGAGCGCGGTGTGCCGGTGGCCGTTGCCAGCGGCGACGACGTGTTCATCAAGGAAACCAAGCCGCTGCTGCCGCACACCACGTTTGTCGAGACCAAGCAGGCCGAAGGCCAGAACGCCGGCACGTCGCTCTCGCCTGAGCAGTCGTGCGACGCCATCTACGCGGCGGTGAAGGCAACGGTGCAGCGCGGGCACTTCAGCATGCCGCTGCGCCTCCAGGCACCGATCGTTTGCCGCCTGCAAACGCAAACGCCCGCACAGGCCGACCTGTTCTGCCAATGGCCCGCCTTGGAACGCGTCGACGGCACGATGCTGCGCTTCGCGGCCGATTCGGTCGAGCACGCCGTGCGCATGCTCAACAGCCTCTCTGCCATGTCAGCGATGCTCCGCTGAGAAAGGTGTGGCGCAAGTCATGGCGCCATCCCACGCACTCAGACGGTTTGGCCGTTGATGCCCTAGATGGCGCCTTGAATTTTTGTAAGCGGGCGGAAGAAAGACGGGGAACTGTCTGAGCGCAGCGAGTTTTCCCCGTCTCCGCCCGGTTACAGAAATTCAAGGGGAAGTCGCCATCTCGGGCGCGCCTTTCTTTGCCTACCTTTCTTTGGCAAGACAAAGAAAGTAGGTCGGCCCCGGCAGGGGACGAAACAGGGATAGACCAAAAACGCACATCGCAGCGTAAACTTCAGGACACCCAACCCCGAAGGAGCCCCCCATGACCCGCGCACTCACACTCGGCATGCTGCTGTGTGCGCTAGCACTAACGGCCTGCGACCGCCGCCCGTCCCCGGCCAATCCGCCCACGCCGCAGACGTCGAAGGCCGAAAAGGCTGCCGCCGCACTGGCCAAGGCCGCCGCTGAATTCAAATGCCCCGCGCCATCGGGCCGCTTCATGATCGACGACGGTACCAACCGCGGTCCCAAGCAACCCGTGCGCACCAACTGCACCACCGCCTACGCCACCTGCGACGCCCAGTCGCAAGCCGTCTTCGACCACTGCCCGAGCGGTCAGGTGTTCGATAAGCGCTTTTCCATCTGCGTCGTGAAAGACGCATGTGATGAGGTGAAGTCCTGACGGCTGCCATGCGCGGTATCCGGACAATCCGCATTGCCGGCCGCACGGGATCAAACCAGCAGCGTGGCACCTGCCCAGGCAATCAGCACGGCGCCCAGCACGCGGCCGACGTGTTCGCCGCGGGGCAGGATCTTCTCCACAAAGACGACGAGTGACAGAGCGGCAATCCAGACGAGATTCATGACGCCGCCCACAAAGAGCAAGGCCATCAGCACCCAGCAGCAGCCTACGCAATACGCGCCGTGGCGCATGCCCAGCAAGAAGCTGCCTGCCGCGCCAGGGCGCCAATGCGCGGTCAGGAAGCCCACCGGCGAGCGGCACTGCGCCAGGCACGCGCGCTTGAGCGCAGAGAACTGATACGCCCCCGCCGCTGCCAGCACCGCTGCGGAGAGCCCCGCGCTCTTTGACCACAGCATCATTTCTGAAATGAGGCCCGTCGGTTGCAGCGCCATCTGCAGGGATGCCGCACCCAGGGAAAAAGCCAGCCACGCAACCAGGTAACCGGCCAGAAGACTCACCGAAAGGATTGCCGACCTGGCCTCGGCCGTGCCGTGGTGCCGCAGAACACGCAGATACAGCAAGATGAGCGGTGCCGCGCTGGGCGTCATCATCGCGGTCATCATCACCCACCACATCAGGGTCACGGTGGGCAACGATGCATCCATGCCGCCGATGCCGCCAGGCAATCGATGCGGAAACAGCGTGAACGCCGTCATGTCGAGTGCGGACATACCCATGCCTGCACCCGTCCACAGATACCACCAAGACAGCGTGACTACGGCAACGATGCCGAGTCCCGTGATGGCGCGCTCGCGTTGGAGGACGCTTTCGAGGCCGCTCATGCAGCGGTGCGATGCCGAATCGGTCCCTTGTTGTTCAGGTGCAGTCGCGCGAATTGCCCGTAAGAATTTTTGAGATCCAGCGCGATGTTGCCCTGTGAGTGGCTGGTGGCGGAGCCAACCTCGGCCAGTTCGTATTCGAAGCCGTGCGGCAGATCGATGCGGGCACGGTGTTCGGCGCCCGTCACCGGATTACGGATCGGTTCGCCAACGGTATCGAATATGCCATCGACATGAATCCGGCCGCGTCGGGCATCGACATCGACGTCGTAGTCGATCTGCGTAAAGATCGGATCGAATACCTGCTCAAACGTCGACGCGAATACCGAGAACATCGTCGCGAACGGTTCGGTATCTTGCCCTGCCATGATTTTCAGGATGGCTTCGCGTTGTGCCGGGGTGGTGCGCTCGTCGACGATCGGCTGACATCTGCCTTTGCCTTCGTGGATGGGGCCGGGCCAATGGAACAAGAGCGCGATCTTCACGCCGTCCAGTTGCACATCGCCGTGGTAGCCGTTGTCGATCGAGATCGCGCCCATTGCTTCGCAGATACCTTTGGTTGGCAGCGCGTTGAACTGACACGGACAGCCGTATGAGCAATTGCAGTTGATGAGCTCAGTCCCTTGGATTTCCCACGGAGTCATGGTGGTTCTCCTGCCTCTTCCAGGCGCGTGCGCGCCTGACGCGCGTCGTCGTAGGACGACGGATTGCGTGGACTGAAACTGGGGCGGCTGGCTTACGGCGTGCGCACCTTCCACGCATAATCAGACCCTAGTGCACGGCGAGGGGAAGTCAAGACGGGGATTGGACCGCATGGACGATGGGCCGGGGATGCATCTTGCGGCGCAACGCTCGATGCCCCGCGATGCCGAAGCGCAAAACCGTTGCGGCTGTTCCGGCTGCGGATGTTGCCTTGCCAGCGATACGGAACGCGCCTGCTGCAATGGCAGGAGGCGCGCTTGGCTCAGCGTCTTACAGCGCCTCGCGCGTGACCAGGAATACCTGGTCTTCGCCTGCGCTGGTCGGCAGCCAGACCAGATCAAGATCGGGGAACGCCGCTTCAACGTTTTCGCGCTCGTTGCCGATCTCGACAACCAGCACGCCGTGCGGCTTCAGATGGCGTGGCGCATCGGCCAGAATGCGACGCACGATGTCCATACCGTCGGTGCCGCCGGCCAGGGCCATGCGCGGCTCGGCGCGGTATTCGGGTGGCAGCGCCTGCATCGACGCCTCGTTCACGTACGGCGGGTTCGTCAGGATCACGTCGTAATGCACGCCCGGCGGCAGCGGCGCATACAGATCGCCCTCATGCAGGCGGATGCGGTCTTGCAGGTGGTATTCGTCGACATTGCGATTGGCCACCACCAGTGCATCCGGCGACAGGTCCACCGCGTCGATCGTCGCATTGGGCCATTGCAGCGCCGCCAGGATCGACAGGCAGCCCGAGCCGGTGCACAGCTCCAGCACATCGGTCGGGCCGTCCTCCTGGTCAATCCACGGTTCCAGTCCGTCTTCGAGCAGTTCTCCGATGAAGCTGCGCGGCACGATCACGCGCTCGTCCACGTAGAAGCGCATGCCGTGCATGAACGCCTCGTGCGTGATGTACGCGGCGGGCACGCGGTCGACGGCGCGGCGCTCGATCACCTTCAGCACGGCGGCCACTTCTTCGGGCAGCAGGCGCGCGTCCATGAAGGGCTCCAGCGTGTCGATCGGCAGGTGCAGCGTGTGCAGGATCAGGTAAGCGGCTTCGTCGTAGGCGTTTTCGCTGCCATGGCCGAAAACAAGGCCGGCGGCGGTGAAGCGCGATACGGCGTAGCGCAGCAGATCGCGGACGGTGGTGAACGGGTGGGAGGCGGGGAGGGTAGGCGTGGTCATGGTTGACGGGTATGGCTCAGCGTTGGGTGGCAGCGAGCAGGTCGACGTAGGCCACGTCGAGCAGGTCGGATTCGGCAATGCCGAGGGCGTGCATCAGTTGGTGGGCGATCTTCACGCCGTCGTCTTCGGACTGCGTATCGTGCAGCACGACTTCGAGTTCGGCGAAATCGCCGAGGTCTTTCACTGCATCGACATGAATGCGCGTCTGGCCGGCGAGATACAGCTGGCGCACCTTGATGACACGGCCGGCCGTGCCGATGGCGGCGGCCAGCGTGTCGCGCAGCGCGTCGGGCGCGCTGGTCGGAACGATGTGGTAGTCCGACACGCGCGGGCCGGCGCTGTTGGCGCGGAAGTAGTGGATCAGCTCGCCGCGCTCGGGCGAGAACTGCCGCAGCTTCAGGCGCCCGTTCGTACAGGCGAAGAACGTGTCGTCCTGCTCGATGCGTTCGGGGCCGGAATCCGCGATGGCAGCCGCGCGCTCGATGAGTGCCGCCACATCGCGCACACGCGCCTTGATCTCGACGTTGCGCGCCATCGGGGCAACCTCAGGCGATCAACGTTTCCAAGACGCGGCGATACACGTTTTTCAGCGGCTCGATAAACGCCACTTCGACGTGTTCGTCGATCTTGTGGATGCTCGCGTTCGGCGGGCCGAACTCGATCACCTGCGGGCAGATCTTGGCGATGAAGCGGCCGTCCGACGTGCCGCCCGTGGTCGACAGTTCGGTCGTCACGCCGCACTCGGCCTGGATGGCGGAGGACAGGGCTTCGGAGAGGTCGCCTCGCTCGGTCAGGAAGGGCTCGCCGCCCAGCGTCCAGTCGAGCGTGTAGTCGAGGCCGTGCGCATCCAGAATGCTGTGCACGCGCGCCTTGAGGCCGTCCGGTGTGCTCGCGGTCGAGAAGCGGAAGTTGAAGTCGATCGTGACGTGGCCGGGAATGATGTTCGTCGCGCCCGTGCCGCCGTGGATGTTCGACATCTGCCACGTGGTCGGCGGGAAGTAGGCGTTGCCGTCGTCCCACTTGGCGGCGGCCAGCTCAGCCAGCGCCGGGGCAGCCAGGTGGATCGGGTTCTTGGCCAGATGCGGGTAGGCGATGTGGCCCTGCACGCCATTCACCGTGAGCTTGCCCGACAGCGAACCGCGTCGCCCGTTCTTCACCATGTCGCCGAGTGTGGATACGGAGGTCGGCTCGCCGACCACGCAGTAGTCCAGGCGTTCCCCGCGTGCGCGCAGCAGGTCGCACACCTTGACGGTGCCGTCGTGCGCCGGGCCTTCCTCGTCGCTGGTGATCAGGAAGCCGATCGAGCCGGCGTGGTCCGGATGCTTGGCGACGAATTCTTCTGATGCGACCACGAAGCCGGCGATGGACGTCTTCATGTCGGCCGCGCCGCGGGCGTAGAGCTTGCCGTCGCGGTGCGTGGGTTCGAACGGGTCGGAGTGCCATTGTTCCACGGGGCCGGTGGGCACCACATCGGTGTGGCCTGCGAAAACGAGCAGCTTGCCGTCGGTGCCGGCCCGGCCGCGCTTGACGGCCCACAGGTTGGTCACCCGAAAGTGGTCCGGGCCGCTGATCACGGTTTCGCATTCGAAGCCGGCTGCGGTCAGGCGTTCGATCAGCACGTCCTGGCAACCCTTGTCTTCGGGCGTGACGGAGCGGCGGCGGATCAGGTCTTCAGTGAGGGCAAGCGTGGGCTGCATGTTCGACATGACGACAGTCACGGTGATGTTGTTGTGGTTAGAACAGGGCGGCGTACTGATCCGCCGAGAAGCCGACGTTGACGCTCTTTTCGTGCACGAGCACTGGCCGCTTGATCAGCGACGGGTTGGCCTGCATCAGCGCGATGGCGCCGGCTTCGTCTTCCGCGCGGGCCTTGTCGGCGTCAGACAGCGCGCGCCACGTGGTGCCCTTGCGGTTGAGCAGCGTGGTGAGCGGCACATGCTTGAGCCAGCCGGCCAGCATGTCGGCGCTCACGCCTTGCTTCTTGAAATCGTGAAAGGTGTAGGCAATGCCGTTCGATTCGAGCCACGTGCGGGCTTTCTTCACGGTGTCGCAATTGGGGATGCCGTGCAGGGTCGTCATGGTGGGATTCGCAATCAGTGTCGAGAGGCTTGCAGGGCAAACGAGAGGGCAACAACGGCCAAGGCAAAGCCGATGGACGCCATCCACGTCATGCGCTTGAGGCGGCGCTCCAGCCGCGCGGCTTCGTCGCGCAACGCGTCGATGGTGATGGCGTGCTGTTCGGCCAGCAGCTTGACGGACTCGGCCTGCTGCAGGATCGCCGCTTCCAGCTCGGCAATCCGTGTATTCGGGTCAGGCGCGGCGCCTTCTCCGCGGGCAGGCTCGGTCCCGGTTTTCTTGCGGTTCTTGAACTTGTCGATGGTCTTGTTCGCTTGCTCCAGGATGGTGGGCAGCAGCGACAGGACAGTCCCGATGGTGTTTGGATCAAGACCCATGATGCGTTGGCGCAGCGTGCCGAAGCGGGTGCCGGTGGCATTGCGTTCGGACATGGCTGGGCTTCAAGTGGTTGGCATGCCCGCAAGACTAGCAGGCATGCCTTGCGCCGATGCTTAATCGCCGCGCAGCAGCTCGTTCAGGCCCACCTTGGCGCGCGTCTTGGCGTCGACCTTCTTGACGATCACGGCGCAGTACAGGCTGTGCGTGCCATCCTTCGACGGCAGGTTGCCCGCCACCACCACCGAGCCCGCCGGGATGCGGCCATAGCTGACTTCACCAGTTTCGCGGTCGTAGATCTTGGTCGACTGGCCCAGGTACACGCCCATCGAGATCACCGAGTTTTCTTCAACGATCACGCCTTCCACCACTTCCGAGCGGGCGCCGATGAAGCAGTTGTCTTCGATGATGACGGGGTTGGCCTGCAGCGGCTCCAGCACGCCGCCGATGCCCACGCCGCCCGACAAGTGAACGTTTTTGCCGATCTGTGCGCACGAACCGACGGTGGCCCACGTGTCGACCATCGTGCCTTCGTCAACGTAAGCGCCGATGTTCACGTACGACGGCATCAGCACGGCGTTCTTGGCGATGAACGAGCCACGGCGCGCCACGGCCGGCGGCACCACGCGGAAGCCGCCCGCGGCAAAGTCTTCTGCCGTGTAGTTGGCGAACTTGCTCGGCACCTTGTCGTAGAACTGCGTGAAGCCGCCGGCAGCCATCGGCGCGTTGTCTTCCAGGCGGAACGACAGCAGCACGGCCTTCTTGATCCACTGATTGACGATCCACTCACCGTCCTTCTTCTCGGCCACGCGCAGCGCGCCACGATCGAGCTGGCCGATCACGTTGGCGACGGCTTCACGGACATCGGCCGGAGCGGCCTTGGGCGACAGGTTGGCGCGGTCTTCCCACGCTTGATCGATCAGGGATTGCAGTTGTTGCGTCATGGCTGTGTTCGCTCTAGGAGAAATTCGGGAAAAAAAGTAAGGGGAGTCAGCGCTGCTGGCAGAACTCGACGATGCGGCGTGCGCCTTCCAGGCATTCGTCCACGCCGGCCACCAGCGCGATGCGCACGTAGTCCTGGCCCGGATTCGTGCCGTGCGCCTCGCGCGCGAGGTAGCTGCCCGGCAGGACGGCGACGTTCTTTGCAGCCAGCAGCTGGCGTGCGAATTCGGTATCCGACAGCCCCGTGCGCTTGACGTTGGCCCACAGGTAGAAGGCCGCATCGGGCAGGGCCACGTCCAGCACCTGGGCCAGCATCGGCGTGACCTGCTGGAACTTCTTGACGTACTGCGCGCGGTTGTCACGCACGTGGGCCTCGTCGTTCCACGCAGCGATGCTAGCGGATTGCACCGACGGGCTCATCGCGCTGCCGTGATACGTGCGATACAGCAGGTAGGCCTTGAGCAGCTTGGCGTCGCCGGCCACGAAACCGGAGCGCATGCCGGGCACGTTAGAGCGCTTGGACAGGCTCGAGAACATCACCAGGCGATCAAAGCCGCGGCCCAGTTGGTGTGCGGCCTGCAGCGCGCCCAGCGGCGGGTTGGCCTCGTCGAAATAGATTTCGGAATAGCACTCGTCCGAGGCGATGATGAAGCCATATTCGTCCGACAGCGCGAAGAGCTGTTTCCAGTCTTCGAGCGTGAGCACGGCGCCGGTCGGGTTGCCCGGGCTGCATACAAAGACGAGCTGCACGTTGCGCCATTCTTCCGGCGCGATCGCGGCGAAATCGGGCGCGTAGTTGCGCGCCGGGTCGCTGTTGGCGAACAGCGGCGTGGCGCCGGCCAGCAGCGCCGAGCCTTCGTAGATCTGGTAGAACGGGTTCGGGCACAGCACGCGGGCGCCGGGCTTGCTGCCGTCGATCACGGTTTGCGCGAACGAGAACAGCGCCTCGCGCGAGCCGTTGACGGGGATGACTTCGGTGGCCGGATCGACCTTCGGCAAGCCGTAGCGGCGCTCCAGCCATGCGGCGATGCACTGTCGCAGTGCATCGGAACCGAGCGTCGTGGGATAATTCGCCAGCCCGCCAAGCGCCGCCGTCAGCGCGTCTTTCACCAGGGCCGGCGTCGGATGCTTGGGCTCGCCGATGCCGAAGCTGATCGGCGTATGGACGGCGCTGGGCGTGACGTCCTTCACAAGCGCTTTCAGTTTCTCGAACGGATACGGCTGGAGGGCGGACAGACGCGGATTCACGGTGTTGGGCGGCGGTGTTGGGCTGGTCAGCGGGCAAGCTTGGCGCTTGCCGGGAAGCCCGAAATTATACGGCCAACGTGTGCTGGCCGCCCCAAGACAATGCTGCATGCGGCGGATTTCCGCCGTTTTTTTATTGCTTAGATGACATCGATAGCCTCCTCGGCGGACGCGTCCGCTCACCACGAGCCGCAATGGGCGGCGGCACTCTTCATTCTCCTGGGCGCTTCGGTCTGGGGCATTTCCTGGTATCCGTACCGGCTGCTGGCCGGCTGGGGGCTCGGCAGCATGCTGGCTTCGTCGATGACGGGTGCCGCTGCGGCCGTGCTGGCCGCCGTAGTGCTGCGTCGTCACTTTTCGACGTTCCAGTGGTCGTGGCTGATCCCGGCGCTCGGGATGGCGGCGGGCATCACCAACGCGGGCTTCGTCTGGGGCACGGTGCACGGCACGGTCATGCGGGTGCTGCTGCTGTTCTATCTGACGCCCGTGTGGACGGCGCTGCTCGCGCGCCTGTGGCTGCACGAGCGGCTGGGCTGGCGTGGCGGCGTGCTGCTCGCGCTGGCGCTGTCGGGGGCGGTGATGATGCTGTGGTCGGGCGAGGCCGGCACGCCGTGGCCCGGTTCAGCGGCGGAATGGGCGGGGCTGATTGCAGGGCTGGCATTTGCGTGCAACAACGTGCTGTCACGCCTGGCGGGGCAGCGTCATCCGACCATGCGCCCGGAGATGCGGACCGTGGTCGTCTTCACCGGCTGCGCGCTGGTGGGTTTTCCGGCTGCGCTGATGCTCGATGGCGTGCGTTCGGTGCCGGCGGCTTTTTCCCACGGCAATACGTGGCTGCTGCTGGCGGGCATGGCCTGCGTACTGGTCGGCGGCAATGCGCTGGTGCAGCGCGGCCTGCAACGCTTGCCGGCCAATCGCGCGGCGCTGCTGATGCTGTTTGAAATCGTGGTGGCGGCCGTGTCGTCGGCGCTGCTGACAGCGGAGCGCCTGTCTCCCCAAGAAATGCTGGGTGGCGCTTGCATCATCCTGGCGGGCGCGCTGTCGGGGCTGTTGCGGCGCAAGTAGGCTGCAGGTGTTTCGCAAATCAACCGAGGGGTTGCCGATGTTGCTTCGTTCGATTGCCATCGCGCTGACGTTTGCGCTGTCGACAGCCGCTGCGGCCGTCGGCGCCGCTCCTGCAGAGACCGGCCCCGCGTATGGCCCGCGCCTGGAAGGCTTCGATTACCCGGCACCGGTCAAACTCTTCAAGTTCGAGTCGCAGGGCAATGCGCTGGAGATGGCGTATCTGGACGTCGCGCCCAAGCAGCCCAACGGTCAGGTGGCGGTGCTGCTGCACGGCAAGAATTTCTGCGCGGCCACCTGGGAAGGCACGATCGCTGCGCTCACAGGTGCCGGCTACCGCGTGATCGCCCCCGATCAGATCGGTTTCTGCAAATCGAGCAAGCCACGCGCGTATCAGTACACGTTCCAGCAACTGGCGAACAATACGCATGCGCTGCTGGCGTCGCTTGGAATCGAGCAAGCCATCCTGATCGGCCATTCGACGGGCGGCATGCTGGCGACGCGCTACGCGCTGATGTATCCGAATGCGGTGTCGCGGCTGGTGATGATCAACCCGATCGGCCTGGAAGACTGGAAGGCCAAAGGCGTGCCGTCCCTGACCGTCGACCAGTGGTTCGCGCGTGAAAAGCAGACCACCGCCGAGCGCATCCGCGCCTACGAGCAATCCACGTACTACGCCGGGCAATGGCGCACGCAATACGAACCGTGGGTGCAGATGCTGGCCGGCATGTACCGCGGCCCGGGGCGCGATCTGGTGGCGTGGAATTCCGCGCTGCTGTACGACATGATCTACACGCAGCCCGTCGTCTATGAGTTCGGCCAGTTGCGCCCGCCGACGCTGCTGCTGATCGGCCAGAAGGACACCACCGCCATCGGCAAGGACGCCGCGCCGCCGGAAGTGCGCGCACAGCTGGGCCATTACCCCGAGCTTGGCCGGGCGGCCGCCAAGGCCATCCCCCGCGCGACGCTGGTGGAATTGCCGGATGCGGGCCATGCGCCACAAATCCAGGATCCTGACGCGCTGCACAATGCGCTGCTCGCTTGGCTCGCCGCCCCGGAACGCTCGCGCACGCGCCGTCCGGACTGACGCTATTTGTCATGAAGGTGAAACTGCTTACAAATCCGCAGCAATTTGCCTTCCCGCGCTGCAAATTTCGTCCATTTTTGTAGCGATTTGATTGGCGGGAGGCAGGGGTGCGAATGGTATGATGGCGCCATCCGCGCCCTTGGGGCGTGCCTTGCCACTTCACGTTTTACGGTGAAGATGTGACGATAAAGGCGCGTTCCTTGGGCGCCCGCTTTATCCCCTTTTCTGATCCCTTCGAGACGAACACAACGTGCGCCTCTCTTCGATCAAGCTCGCAGGCTTCAAGTCTTTCGTCGATCCGACCAATTTTCATGTTCCGGGCCAGCTTGTCGGCATCGTCGGCCCGAACGGTTGCGGTAAATCCAACATCATCGACGCCGTGCGCTGGGTGCTCGGCGAATCACGCGCCGCGGAACTCCGTGGCGAATCGATGCAGGACGTCATCTTCAACGGCTCGACCCAGCGCAAGCCGGCGGGCCGCGCCAGCGTCGAACTCGTCTTCGACAACGCGGAAGGCCGCGCCGCCGGCCAGTGGAGCCAATACGCCGAAGTGGCGGTCAAGCGCGTGCTCAGCCGCGACGGTACCTCCTCGTACTTCATCAACAACCAGGCGGTGCGCCGTCGCGACATCCAGGACATCTTCCTCGGCACGGGCCTCGGGCCGCGCGCCTACGCCATCATCGGGCAGGGGATGATCTCTCGCATCATCGAGGCCAAGCCCGATGACATGCGCATCTTCCTGGAAGAAGCCGCGGGGGTGTCGAAGTACAAGGAACGACGCCGCGAAACCGAAAACCGTCTCTCCGATACGCGCGAAAACCTCACGCGTGTGGAAGACATCCTGCGCGAACTGGGCACCAACCTCGAAAAGCTCGAGGGCCAGGCCGAAGTCGCGCAGCGCTTCCAGGCGCTGCAGGCCGACGGCGAAGAGAAGCAGCACTTGCTGTGGCTGCTGCGCAAGCGTGAAGCGCAAGCCGAGCAGGAAAGGCATCAGCGCGCCATCGAACAGGCGCAGATCGACCTGGAAGCGCAGACCGCGCAGTTGCGCCATATCGAGGCCGAACTCGAAACGATGCGCGTTGCGCATTACGCGTCGTCCGATGCGATGCATGCGGCGCAGGGCGCGCTGTACGAAGCCAACTCCGAAGTCAGCCGCCTGGAAGCCGAGATCCGCTACGTGGTGGAATCGCGCAACCGCATCCAGCAGCAAATCGCCACGCTGACCGCGCAGCAGGAACAGTGGCATACGCAGGGCGAACAGGCGCAGGAAGACCTGGCCGCGGCCGAGGAAGAGCTGGCCATGGCCGAGGAGCGTGCCGCGCAGGCCGCCGAGGACGTCGCGCGCAAAGCCGATGAACTGCCCGCCATGGAAGCGCAATGGCGTGATGCGCAGACTGCGCTGAACGACCAGCGCGCTGCGATCCTGCAATCGGAACAGGCCCTCAAGCTCGAAGCCGCGCACCAGCGCAATGCCGATCAGGCCGTGCTGCAGCTCGAGCAGCGCCGCGAACGTCTGACGCAGGAGTCCTCGGGCCTCGACAAGCCGGACGACGTGCAGCTCGAAACGCTGCGCGCCGAACTGGCTGAGCAGGAAGAGGTGCTGGCCGAAGCGCAAGCCGGGCTGGAAGACGCCGAGACGCAGGTGCCGCAGCTCGACGAGGCACGCCGAGCCGCGCAAGACCGTGTGCAATCCGAAGCCGCCGCCATCGCCAGCCTGGAAGCCCGCCTCGCCGCGCTCAAGCAGTTACAGGAGAACGTACAGACCGACGGCAAGGTCCAGCCGTGGCTAGCCAAGCATGAGCTGAGCGAACTGCCGCGCTTCTGGAAGAAGCTGCAGATCGAGCAGGGTTGGGAGCCCGCACTCGAAGCCGTGCTGCGCGAAAAGCTCGGCGCGCTCGAAGTCTCCAACCTGGATTGGATCAAGGCGTTTGCGGCCGACGCACCGCCCGCCAAGCTCGCCTTCTATGCACCGCCGCCCGCAGCGCGTCCGGTGGAGGCGCCATCGGGGTTGCGTCCGCTGATGTCGCTGGTGCAAGTGACGGAGCCGGGCATTCGCGCCGTGCTGCAAGACTGGCTGGCCGACGTCTATATCGCCGACGACATGCAGGCTGCGCTCGCCGCGCGCCAGACGCTGCCGGAAGGCGGCACGTTTGTCGTCAAGGCCGGGCACTTGATCGGCCGGTCGTCGGTGCAGCTGTACGCGCCCGATTCCGAGCAGGCCGGCATGCTGGCGCGCGCGCAGGAAATCGAAAACCTGAACAAGCAGGTGCGTGCGCAGATGCTGTTGGCGGACGAAGCCAAGAGCGCCGCTGTTCGCGCCGACGCGGCGTACAGCCAGGCCAGCCAAAACCTCACGCAGGTGCGCGCCCGTGCCGAGCAGGCCACGCGCCGCGTCCACGTGTTGCAGATGGATGTGCTCAAACTGTCGCAGGCGATGGAGCGCTACAACGCGCGCAGCGGCCAGATCGACAGTGAGCTGGAAGAGATTCGCGCGCAGATCGAAGAGCAGCGTGCCATCCGTGCCGAGTCCGAAGCGACGTTCGAGCAGCACGATGCGGCGCTCGCCGACATGCAGGCGCGGTTTGAAGACAGCCAACAGGCGTTCGAAGCGCTGGAAGTTCGCCTGAGCGACGCGCGCAACGCCTTGCGCGATCAGGAGCGCGGCGCACAAGAGGCGCACTTTGCCGAGCGCAATCTGCAGAACCGCATTGCCGAACTGAAGCGCAACATCCAGGTGGCGAGCGATCAGGCGCAGCAGATCGTGCTGACGCTGGAGAACGCACGCGCCGAGCTGGAAACCATCAACGAGCAGACCGCTCACACCGGGCTGCAGGAAGCGCTGGAGCGCCGCGCCGAGAAGGAAGAAAAACTTGGGCAGGCGCGCATGGAACTGGATGCGCTGACCGCGCAACTGCGCACGCACGACGAGCAACGCCTGACTGCCGAACGCGCCCAGCAACCGCTGCGCGATCGCATCACCGAACTGCAACTGAAGGAGCAGGCCGCGCGCTTGAACCAGGAGCAGTTCACTGAGCAGCTTACCGCTGCCAATGTGGACGAAGCCGCGCTGGCCGAACGCCTGACGGGCGACCTGAAACCTTCGTACCTGCAGGGTGAAGTCACGCGCATCAACAACGCCATCAACGCGCTCGGCCCGGTCAACATGGCCGCGCTCGATGAGCTGGCTGCGGCGCGCGAGCGCAAGGGCTTCCTTGATGCCCAATCGGCGGATTTGACCGACGCCATCACCACGCTCGAAGACGCCATCCGGAAGATCGATCAGGAAACGCGTGCGCTGCTCCAAGGCACGTTCGACCAGGTCAACTATCACTTTGGCGAACTGTTCCCGACGCTGTTCGGCGGCGGCCAGGCCAAGCTGATGATGACCGGCGAAGAGATTCTCGACGCGGGCGTGCAGGTGATGGCGCAGCCGCCGGGCAAGAAGAACTCGACGATTCACCTGCTGTCGGGCGGCGAGAAAGCGCTGACCGCCATAGCGCTGGTGTTTGCGATGTTCCAGTTGAACCCGGCCCCGTTCTGCTTGCTCGATGAGGTGGACGCGCCGCTGGACGACGCCAATACCGAGCGCTACGCCAACATGGTCAAGCGCATGTCCGACAAGACTCAATTCGTTTTTATTTCTCACAACAAGATTGCGATGGAAATGGCGCAACAGCTCATCGGTGTGACCATGCAGGAACAAGGTGTGTCCCGGATCGTGGCGGTGGATATGGATGCCGCACTGACCATGGCGGAGGCAGCATAAATGCAGGACAACAACCTGGTGATGGCCCTGCTGGGCGCCGGCGTGGTGTTTGTGCTGGTGATCGTTGTGTACAACCAGTGGCAGATCCGCAAGGCGCGCCGCCCCGAGGCGTACAACCCGCCCGCCGACGAGACCCCGCGCGGCGACGGTTGGACCGAGCGCGCCGAACCCGCCCTGGGTGGCGAGCGTGACGACGCCAACCGCGTTGAACCGCGTCTTGAGCCCGGCTTCTCGGCGAAGGCGAACACGCCCGCCACGGGCAGTGCCGAAACCGAAGCCGGCGTGATCGGCGCTGAACTCACGCCTTCGGGAGACGACGCTGCGCTCGAAGCCGCCGAGACGGAAGAGGTTGCAGAACCGGCGCCGGGTTCGCTTGAGCCGGCAAATGGCGTGATCGATCCGCTGATCGATTGCATTGTGCCGCTGCATCCGGACCGCGAGGTGTCGGGCGATCGCCTGCTGCCGGCGCTGGGCAAGCTGCGCCGCGCAGGCACCAAGCAGATCCACGTGGAAGGTTTGAACCCCGCCGCCAATGCGTGGGAAACCATTCGCGCCGGTCAGCGCTACCTTGACGTGCAAGTGGCCGTTCAACTGGCCAACCGCACGGGCCCGCTGAATGCGTTGGAGTTCTCGGAATTCATCAACGCGATTGATCCGCTGTCGGAAGCGGCTGATGCCGTGCCCGAGCTTCCGGATATGAGCGAGACGATTTCCAATGCGCGCGAACTCGACGCCTTTGCCGCCGAGTGTGATGTGCAACTGGGCGTGAGTGTGATCTCCGATGGGGCGCCCTGGTCGGCGGCATACGTGCAGACGGTGGCCACGCAAGACGGCCTCGTGCTTTCGCGCGACGGCACGCGTTTCACACGCTTCCATGCGGGCCCTGACGGTGTGCAGCGCGCACTGTTCACGCTGCAGTTCGGCGATACCAATTTCCTGCGCGATGACCTCACCGTCAAGGCCGGCCGCCAGATCACGCTGTTGCTTGATGTGCCGGTGGCGGAAGAGGCAAGCAAGCCGTTCAAGCTGGTGTGCGAATACGCTTACACGCTGTCGCAGCGCATGGGTGCGCAGGTGGTGGATGACAACCTGCGTCCGCTGACGGAGCAATCGTTCGTCGCCATCCAGAAGCATCTGCGGGTGCTGTACGACAAGCTCGAATCGCGCGGCATCCCGGCCGGTTCCAGCACCGCGGTGCGCTTGTTCAGCCACTGACGGACGCACGATGAGTAAGACTGCGAAACCCGCGTCCGGCGCCACGCCCGAGGCGCGGGCAGCGTGGCTGCGCGCCGAGCTGAACCGCTACGCCCACGAGTACTACGTGCTCGATCAGCCCAGCGTGCCCGACGCTGAATATGACCGGCTCTATCGCGAGCTGGAAGCGCTGGAAGCCAATCATCCTGAGCTGAAGACGCCGGACTCGCCCACGCTGCGGGTCGGCGGGGCTGTGTTGCCCGAATTTGCGGCGGTCAGGCATGTCATTCCCATGCTGTCGATCCGCACCGAGACCGACACCACCGCCAACGGCGCGCGCGCATTCGACGCCAGCGTACGCCGCGAACTGGGCCTCGATGACACGGACCCGCCCGTCGAATATGCCGCTGAGCTGAAGTTCGATGGTTTGGCGATCAACCTGCGCTACGAGCGCGGTTATCTCGTGCAGGCCGCCACGCGCGGCGACGGCACCACCGGCGAAGACGTCACGCAGAACATCCGCACGATCCGCCAGATTCCACTCGGGCTGTCGCCTGTTGGCGGCCATGTGCCCGACGTGCTGGAAGTGCGCGGCGAGGTCTACATGCGCCGCGATGATTTCGAAAAGCTCAACGCCCGCCAGCGCGAGCGCGGCGACAAGACGTTCGTCAATCCGCGCAACACCGCGGCCGGCGCCGTCCGCCAGCTCGATCCGAAAATGGCGGCCGAGCGCCCGCTGTCTTTCTTCGCCTATGGCCTGGGCGAGGTCGTCGGCTGGCAGGGCATGCCCGACACGCATTCCGGCATGCTCGACGCGTTGCAGGCGTTTGGTTTTCCGGTCAGCACGGAGCGCGCTGCGGTCAAGGGCGGAGACGGGCTGGTTACGTTTCATGAGGCTATCGGCGCCAAGCGCGACAGCTTGCCGTTCGATATCGACGGCGTGGTCTACAAGGTCAATTCACTCGCATTGCAGCGCGAACTCGGCTTTCGCACGCGTGAGCCGCGCTGGGCAGTCGCGCACAAATATCCGGCGCAGGAAGCGCTGACCACCGTCGAATCGATTGGCGTGCAGGTCGGTCGCACGGGCGCCATCACACCGGTGGCGCGGCTTGTGCCGGTGTTCGTTGGCGGCGTGACGGTCACCAATGCGACGCTGCACAACGAAGACGAAGTGCGCCGCAAGGATGTGCGCGTTGGCGACACCGTGATCGTCCGGCGCGCCGGAGACGTGATCCCCGAGGTGGTGGGTGTGGTGCTTGATCGCCGCCCAATGGATGACGTACCGGGCAGCGATTTGTTCAGTCCGCAGCAGCGGCCGAAGTACCCGCCGTTCGAACTGCCGAAGACGTGCCCGGTGTGCGGTTCGCACGTCGTGCGCGAAGAGGGCGAGGCGGTGGCCCGCTGCTCAGGCGGGCTGTTCTGCTCGGCACAGCGTAAAGAGGCGATCCGCCACTTTGCCGGCCGCCGCATGATGGACATCGAAGGCCTGGGCGAGCGATACATCGACAACCTGGTCGAGCTGGACTACGTACACGGCATCGCGGACCTGTACAAACTCAAGCTCGAAGATTTCCTGGAAATGAAGCGCCGCGCAGATGAGCGCGATGGCGCGACACCGGAAACCGTCGCTGCCGGCAAGATCGCCACCAAGTGGGCTGAGAATCTGCTGGAAGGCATCCAGGCCAGCAAGACGCCGCCGCTGGCGCGTTTCCTGTTTGCGCTCGGCATTCGCCACGTGGGCGAATCGACCGCCAAGACGCTCGCGGACTGGCTCGGCAGTCTGGCCGTCATCCGGCGCGCGCCGGCGCCGCTGCTGCTGGCACTGCCCGACGTGGGTGCCACGGTGGCCGAAGCCATCGCCGATTTCTTTGCCGAACAGAAGAACCAGCAGGCGCTCGATGCGCTGCTGGAAGCCGGTGTTGCACCGCAGGGCGAGCACGCGCCAAACGCGAAGCTGCGCGAGAAACTGGAGCCAGCCGAGCTGTACGCCACGCTTGGCGTGCCCAAGCTGACAGCCGCGCGTGCCAAGCAATTGGCTGTGGCAGCGCCAACGCTTGCCCGGTTGGCCAGCGTGGAGTCCGATCAGTTGGCCGGGCTGCCGGCGGATGTGTCTGCATCGCTGCTCGAATGGCTGGGCTCGCACGACCATCGCACGCAGTTGGAGCGGCTCGACGCACTGCGCGACGAACTGCTTGCCGCCATGCCGGCTGAAGCCGCCGAAGAAGGCGTGCTGGCCGGCAAGACTGTCGTGTTGACCGGCACATTGCCGAACCTCACGCGCGATGAAGCCAAGGCCATGCTGGAAGCGGCGGGCGCCAAGGTATCGGGTTCGGTGTCGAAGAAGACCGACTATGTGGTCGCCGGAGAAGAAGCCGGCAGCAAGCTCGCCAAAGCCGAAGAATTGAACGTGAAGGTTCTGGACGAAGCGGGTATGCTCGCGCTGTTAAAAAAACCGGCGGGAGACCAGGCATGATCCGAAACATCCTCAAGATGGGCGACAGCCGTCTGCTGCGCGTCGCCAAGCCGGTCGAGCGTTTCCATACGCCCGAACTGACGGCCTTGATTGAAGACATGTTCGACACCATGGACGCGGCGCGGGGTGCTGGCCTGGCGGCGCCCCAGATCGGCGTGGATCTGCAAGTCGTCATCTTCGGGTTCGATCGCAATGACCGGTATCCGGATGCACCGGCGGTGCCGAAGACGGTGTTGATCAACCCCACCATCGAGCCGCTGTCGGACGAGATGGAAGACGGCTGGGAGGGCTGCCTCTCTGTGCCGGGCCTGCGTGGCGTCGTGCCGCGCCACACGCGCCTGCGCTACACCGGCTTCGATCAGCACGGTCATGCCATCGACCGCATAGCCGAGGGTTTCCACGCCCGTGTCGTGCAGCACGAATGCGATCACCTGCAGGGCGTGTTGTACCCGATGCGCGTGAAGGATTTCACCCGATTCGGCTTTACCGAAGTGCTGTTCCCGGAATTGCCCGCCAATTACGACGACTGATCGAGATTGCGGGAGCGTCGCACCTGCGGGGGCGGGTGGGCGCGTGTTTTATCCACAACGGAGACGATATGAAGCGCGATGGTTTGAGGGGCTGGCGCGGGCTGGCGCTTGGGGTCGCCATGACGGCGATGCTGGGGTTGGCAGCGTGCGCGGGGCCGCAGGCACCTGAAACGACGGCGGCCGCACCGGTCGCCCAGAAGCCTCAGGGCCCGGTCTGGCAACGCGTGCATCTGGGCACGGATGCCGGGGCCTATGATTTTCCCGTCTACGCCAACCATCCGCTCGATGGTGATCTGAGCAGCATCCGCGAAGTCGTATTCGTGCAGCACGGTCTGCAGCGCAACGGCAACGATTACTACACCGCGGGCGCCGATCTGCTTCAGGCCAGCGGCCGCAACCCCGACGAAGTCCTTTTGATTGCCCCGAACTTTCCTGGCACGCCCGATGAAGGCAAGGGTTTCGACGGCATGCCGGTCTGGTCGGTGGATGGCTGGATCGGCGGCTTCAACGCCACCAACGCACCGTACACCGATCTGAGCTCGCTCAAGGTGCTTGATGACCTGATCGGGTACGTGACTGACCCGGCGCGTGCACCTAACGTCAAGCGCGTTACGGTGGCAGGTCACTCGGGCGGCGGCCAGATCGTGCAGCGCTACGCCGTGCTCAACAACGTGGACGAAGCCATTCGCAAGCGCGGCATCGATCTGCAATACGTGGTCGCCAATCCGTCGTCGTATCTGTATTTCACTCCGGAGCGTCCGCGTGGCAAGGGCTTCGCGCGTTACAGCACCCGCGTCTGCCCGGACTACGATCACTACAAGTACGGCATGGTCGACATGGTCCCGTATGCAGCCGGTAAGACTGGCCGGCAGCTGTTCAACCGATATGCACAGCGCCACGTGACCTACCTCGCCGGCACCAGCGACAACGACCCGAACCACCGCGTGCTCGACAAGCTCTGCGGTGCCGAAGCCGAAGGCCCGACACGCCTGGATCGCGCACGCAACTACTGGCGCTACGAGCGGCACATGGCGGGGCGCAGGCGCATCAACCACCAAGCGCACGAAGTGGTTGGCGTGGGCCACGACCAGGCGAAGATGTTCGGCTCGCGTTGCGGTGCGCAAGCGGTGTTTGGCATGCCCGCATCGGCCAACACCACGGGGGCAGCCTGCCAGGCTCCGCGTCTGTGACCTAGACGGCAGGCATAAAAAAACCGGTCGGCGCATTGCGCGCTGGCCGGTTTTTTCTTTGTGGCTGAGGCAGCCTCAGAACTTCTCGAACGGCCCCAGGAAGCGCCACTGACCGACCGGCAGGTCGCCCAGCACAATGCTGCCCATGCGGATGCGCTTGAGGCCCACCACCTCCAGTCCCACCTGTTCGCACATGCGGCGGATCTGGCGTTTCTTGCCTTCGCGCAGCACGAAACGCAACTGCTCTTCGTTCTGCCAGCTCACCTTCGCGGGCTTCAGTTCTTCGCCGTCGAGCGACAGGCCAAAGCGCAGCTTCTCCATCAACTCTTCCGGGAAAACCTTGGAGATATCGCGCTCAACCAGGCCGTTCGGCGAATCCCACACCACGCGCACCAGGTATTCCTTCTCGACCGTCGAATCCTCGCCGATCAGGTGGCGTGCCACGCGGCCGTCCTGCGTCAACACCAGCAAGCCGGTGGAATCGATATCCAGTCGGCCAGCCGGCGCCAACGCCCGACGCTGCCAGGGCGCGAAGCGCTTGCGCGTGGGGTCGCCTTCCCACTGGTTTTCCGGCACGAATAGCGAAACAGCAGGCTGATAGCCGTCCTCTGCCTGGCCCGACACGTAGCCGACCGGCTTGTGCATCAGCACGGTCACGCGCTCGCCTTGCTCGGAGCGCGCCGACTGATGGATCTCGATCATCGCATCCGGCTTGACGCGCGACCCCAGTTCGGTGACGGGCTCGCCGTCCACCAGAACCCAGCCGCGCGGAATCCATTCATCGGCCTCGCGGCGCGAGCACAGACCCAGTTCGGACATGCGCTTGGACAGGCGGACCAACCCGCTCGATTCGGTTTGCTGCGCCGGGCGCGGTGCCTGCTCCTCGGCGTGACGCGGAGCGCGTTCCTCACGCTCGCGCTCGGGCCGTTGCGGACGGGCCGGACGATCTTCGAAGCGGCGCGGCGGACGATCGTTGTCAAAACGACGCGGCGGGCGTTCGTCATCGAAACGACGCGGCGGGCGTTGGTCGCCATCACGACGAGGCGCGCGCTGATCGTCGCCATAGCGCCGCGGTGACCGTTGTTCATCGTCGAATCGGCGCGGCGGGCGTTGGTTGTCACCGTACCGGCGGGGCGCGCGTTGATCGTCGCCGTAGCGGCGCGGACGTTCGTCATCAAAGCGACGGGGCGGACGTTGGTCGTCGCTGAACCGGCGCGGCGGCCGCTCGTCATCGAACCGGCGCGGGGGCCGGTCCTCGTCAAAGCGACGCGGCGGGCGATCCTCAAACCGGCGTGGAGGACGCTCGTCGTCGAACCGACGCGGTGGACGCTGTTCGTCATTGAACCGGCGTGGCGGGCGCTCATCGTCAAAGCGTCGTGGAGGACGTTGATCGCCGTCACGGCGCGGCGCGCGTTGATCGTCGCCATAGCGGCGCGGGCGTTCTTCATCGAATCGACGGGGCGGGCGCTGATCGTCGTTGAACCGGCGCGGCGGACGGTCATCGTCGAAACGTCGGGGAGGGCGGTCGTTGTCGAAACGACGCGGCGGACGTTCGTCGTCGAAGCGGCGAGGCGGCCGATCTTCGAAGCGGCGCGGAGGACGCTCATCGTCAGCGCGACGGGGCGGGCGTTGCTCGTCATTGAATCGACGCGGAGGACGCTCGTCATCAAAGCGTCGCGGTGGGCGATCGACTTGCGCGCGGCGCGGCTTGGCGTCGCGCGTCTGGCCGTCGTCGTCGCGGCGCGGAGGACGTGCGGGGCGCGGCGGCTTACCGGCGCCTTCTTCCGGCTTGGGGCGGCGCTGCGATGGACGCAGCGGCTGGCGCTCCCGGTTCAGGTCGGACGAGCGCAGCGGCTTGCCCGTGGAACGTACGGCATTGCCTTCGTCGTCGCGGCGCACGCCGAGCGTGGCGCGCTTGCCCGGGCGGGTAGCGCGCTGAGTCGGGTCGCTGGCGCCGCGCTTGTCGTCGTCGCCGGGGAAATCATCGGAATCGGTAGTCATGAATCTAGACCGGTAAGGCTGGCGCTCAGATGGCGAGCGCATCAAGCAGCTCGCTTTCAAGCTCGAGCTGCAGTTTGTTGTCCTGGGTCAGGCGAGTGCCATCGACCAGGAAGATGTCTTCCACGCGCTCGCCGAGCGTGTTGATACGCGCGGTGTGCACCGACACGCGACGGTGCGCGAGCACGCGGGCAATGGCGTAGAGCAGACCGGTGCGGTCCGTGGCAGAAATGGAGAGCAGGTAATACTGGCCGCGCTCGTCCGCACGCAGGTCGACGCGGGGCTTGATCGGGAAGCTGCGCGACTGGCGCGAGATGCGCCCACGCGGCGGCTCGGGCAGGGCGGTTTCGCGCGAGATCTGCTCGGCCAGCTCGTGCTCGACCAGCGTGATGATGTCGCGGTAATGCCCGGGTTCTACCAGGCCGCTGCTGGGGTCGGCCACCTGGAAGGTGTCGAGCGCGTAGCCGTGTTTGGTGGTGTGGATCTTCGCGTCCAGAATCGTCAGGCTCTTGCGCTCGAAGTAGCCGCAGATGCGTGCGAAAAGATCGGGCCGGTCCGGCGAATACACCGCCACCTGCAGGCCGACGCCCGCCGGTGAAGTGCGCGCACGCACGATCGGGATCGTCGTGTCGACGCGGTTGTAGAAATGCCGCGTGAACCACGCGATGTCGCGCGCGTCGTGGCGCAGGAACACGCCCACGTCGAGCTGTTTCCACAGGGCCTCGTGGGCGGTGTCGTCCAGCGCGGCCAGCCGCAGCAGGGCGCGCGCTTCTTCCTTGCGGCCTTCGAGCACGGCGTGCGGGTCGGTGGTGGCGCCGCCTAGCACACGCAGCGTCATGCGATACAGATCTTCCAGCAGCTTGCCCTTCCAAGCGTTCCACACCTTCGGGCTGGTGCCACGGATGTCGGCAACGGTCAGCAGATACAGCGCGGTCAACCGACGCTCAGTGCCGACCAGATCGGCAAATTGACGGATGACGTCCGGGTCGCCCAGGTCCTGCTTTTGCGCCACCTGGCTCATGGTCAGGTGGTGTTCGACCAGCCAGACGATCAGGTCGGCGTCTTCCTTGGCGATGCCGTGTTCCTTGCAGAAGCGCCGCGCGTCGGACATGCCGAGCACGGAGTGGTCACCGCCGCGTCCTTTCGCAATGTCATGGAACAGCGCCGCCACGGTCAACACCCACGGCTTGTCGAAGTTCGCCATCAACTGGCTGCAGAACGGGAACTCGTGCGTGTGCTCGACGATGGCGAAGCGGCGGATGTTGCGCACCACCATCAGGATGTGCTGATCGACCGTGTAGACGTGAAACAGGTCGTGCTGCATCTGCCCGACGATGCGGCGGAAGTTGACCAGGTAGCGGCCGAGCACGCTGGTCTGGTTCATCAGGCGCAGCGCGTGTGTGATGCCCTGCGGCTGCTGCAGGATTGACAGGAACAGAGCGCGATTGGCCGGATCCTTGCGCCACTTGGCATCCATCAACGTCCGCGCGTTGTAGAGCGCGCGCATCGTGCTGGCTGCCAATCCCTTGATGCCTCGCGTCTGCTCGTACAGCAGGAACGTTTCAAGAATGGCCGTCGGCTCGCTCTGGTAGAGATCGGCGTCGGCAATTTCGAGCATGCCTTGCCGTTCGACAAAACGATCGTTGATCTTGCGCGTGATACCCAGCTCGCTCGGGAACAGCTTCGCTTCGATGTTCTGCAGCACCACGGTATTGAGCTGCGTGACGGCCTTGGCGACCCAGTAATAGCGGCGCATGAGCTGTTCGCTCGCGCGCTTGGCGGTGGTCGGGCGGTAGCCGAACGATTCGGCCAGTTGCGTCTGCAGGTCGAACACCAGCACGTCTTGCCGACGCCCGGCAAGCAGGTGCAGGCGCGCACGCACGGTTTTGAGCAGGCGCTCATTGCTTGCCAGCTCCTGCGCTTCGCGGCGCGTGAGCAGGCCGTTGGCCAGCAGCTCGTTCCAGCTCGAACCGAAGCCGGCTGCGCGCGTCATCCACAGAATCACCTGCAGATCGCGCAGGCCGCCAGGGCTTTCCTTGCAGTTCGGTTCGAGCGAGTAGGGCGTGTCCTGGTACTTGGCATGCCGCTGGCGCATTTCCAGCAGTTTCGACTGGAAGAAATCTGCCGCGTCGAGGTGGCCTTGATAGTGCGTCTCAAACGTGCGGTACAAGCCTTCGTCGCCGGTCAGCAGGCGCGCTTCCAGCAAGGACGTGCGTACCGTTACGTCTTGTGCGGCCTCACTGATGCATTCGTCGACCGTGCGCACCGACGAGCCGATGTCCAATCCCATGTCCCAACAGCGGCCGATGAAGGCCTCCAGCCGGGCCTCCAATGCCTTGTCTGCGGTGCCCGGCAGCAACAGAAGGATGTCCACATCGGAGTGCGGAAACAGCTCGCCGCGCCCGTAGCCGCCCACGGCAATCAGCGCACAGTCGGCAGGCATCTGCTCTTCCTGCCAGAGCCGCACGAGCGCACGGTCGACCGCGCGCGCCAGCTTGGTCACGAGCTGCTGAACATTGGCGTGCTGGTCGAACTGCGCGAACAGGTGCGCGCGCTCAGCTTTCAGGGCGTCGCGCGGATGGGCGTCTTCGGCAGGGGCGGCGGCAGCGGAGGGCATGAGCGGAGCGTGAATGAAACAGCGACCGGAACGAGCCGGTCGCTGCAAGAGTTGAGCCGGTGCGAGGCGAGATCAGCGTGACGGTGCTGCCGCTGACGGTGCGGCTCGCCCGCGAGGATCAGGCCGTGGCCGGCGCGCCTTCGTGTACGAATTCCGGTGCCGGGGGCGTCAATGCCGACACGGTTAGCACTTCGTGGCCGGTTTCCGTCACCAGAAGCGTATGTTCCCACTGCGCCGACAGGCTGCGGTCGCGCGTCTTGACGGTCCACTGGTCAGGCATCGTGCGGATGTCGCGCTTGCCCGCGTTGATCATCGGTTCGATCGTGAAGATCATGCCCGCCTTCAGCTCCATCCCCGTGCCGGGGCGGCCGTAGTGCAGGATCTGCGGATCTTCGTGGAATTTCTTGCCGATGCCGTGGCCGCAATATTCGCGCACCACGCTATAGCCGGCGGCTTCAGCATGTTGCTGGATCACGTGGCCGATGTCGCCCAAGCGTGCGCCCGGGCGCACCGCGGCGATGCCCTTCCACATGCATTCGAACGTCACCTGCGTCAGGCGCTTGGCCAAAATCGATCCTTCGCCAACAACGAAGGTGCGGCTGGTATCGCCGTAATAGCCTTCCTTGGTGATGACCGTGATGTCGAGGTTGACGATGTCGCCGCTCTTGAGCACCTTGTCGCCCGGAATGCCGTGGCAAATCACATCGTTGACCGACGTGCAGATCGATGCAGGGAATGGGGGGTAGCCCGGCGGCGCATAGTTCAGCGGTGCCGGCACGGTGCCTTGCACGTCACGCATGTAGGCATGGCAAAGTTGGTCCAGCTTGCCCGTGGTCACGCCGGGCACGACGAACGGGGTGATGTAGTCCAAAACTTCGGACGCAAGCCGGCAGGCTACGCGCATGTGCGCAATGTCTTCGGCGGTGTGAATGGTAACGGCCATGCTGTGACTCTTTCTGCACGCAGGCGCGCGAAGCGCCGCGTCGTGGCTAAAGTGTGAATTATCGCACCAAAGCGCCCCGGCCGGGGTTTTCGGGCGCTGGGCGCCAGCCTCAGCCCGTTCGTTGCGAATGCTTGGAAGGTCTTGAGTCGATTGGGTTTTTGCCGCTATAATCGCTGGCTAAGCAGTCGCTGGCCGTGTGGCCGGTGGCGCTTGAAATCGCGAGCCGCTTCACCGCGGGTGTTTTTCGTATCGCATGCGAAAGATGTCTGAGGCGGCTTTAGACCTAACCCGACTGGAGAATTTCATGTCCGTGACCATGCGCGAAATGCTGGAAGCCGGTGTCCACTTTGGCCACCAGACCCGCTTCTGGAACCCCAAGATGGCCCCCTTCATCTTCGGCCATCGCAACAAGATTCACATCATCAACCTGGAAAAGACGCTGCCGATGTACCAGGACGCACTGAAGTACGTGCGCCAGCTGGCAGCCAACCGGGGCACCATTCTGTTCGTCGGCACGAAGCGTCAATCGCGCGAGATCCTGGCTGAGGAAGCTGCTCGCGCAGGTATGCCGTTTGTCGACAGCCGCTGGCTTGGCGGCATGCTGACCAACTTCAAGACGGTCAAGACCTCGATCAAGCGCCTGAAGGACATGGAAGTCGCCAAGGAAGCCGGCGCGACCGAAACCATGAGCAAGAAGGAAGCGCTGATGTTCGAGCGCGAAATGGACAAGCTGGTGAAGTCCATTGGCGGCATCAAGGACATGGGCGGCATTCCGGACGCCATCTTCGTGGTGGACGTTGGTTATCACAAGATTGCCGTGACCGAAGCTGCGAAGCTGGGTATTCCGGTGATCGGCGTGGTGGACACGAACCACTCGCCGGAAGGCATCGACTACGTCATCCCGGGTAACGACGACTCGAGCAAGGCTGTTGCACTGTACGTGCGCGGCGTGGCCGACGCGATTCTGGAAGGCCGCGCCAACGCGGTCCAGGAAGTGGTTGAAGCCGCTCGCGGTGGTGACGACTTCGTCGAAGTCCAAGAAGGCTAAAGACAAGAAGGCGTGCGCCCGCGGCTTGATTGCGCGGGACGCGTGCCAGGCCGCACCCGGTGCAAAGCATCGGGCCTAAGGCCAGACAGGGGCGCGTAACAAACGCCCCTTTTTTTTGAAATTTGTCATTCGGATGCCCCGCTCGCGTCGTATTTCGTGGGGGGCGGCCGGATGGAAACCGGACGACAGGCCGGCGCGAAGCGAAGAATCCGCTTGCGACCGGACGACGATCTGAAACAAGGAGCATGAGAATGGCGGCAATTACCGCAAGCATGGTTGCAGAGCTGCGCGCGAAGACCGACGCGCCGATGATGGAGTGCAAGAAGGCCCTGACCGAAGCCGAAGGCAACCTGGAAAAGGCCGAAGAGATCCTGCGCGTGAAGCTGGGCAATAAGGCCGGCAAGGCTTCGAGCCGCGTCACCGCTGAAGGCGTGGTCGCCGCGTTCGTCGAGGGCACCACGGGCGCGCTGGTCGAAGTGAACTGCGAAACCGACTTCGTCTCGAAGAATGACGATTTCCTGGCCTTCACGAACGATGTTGCCAAGCTGATCGCTCAGAAGAACCCGGCTGACGTGGCGGCTCTGTCGGCCCTGTCGATCGGCGACGAGACGGTGGAAGCCGTGCGTACCCGCCTGATCGGCAAGATCGGCGAAAACATGACGATCCGCCGCTTCCAGCGTTTCGAAGGTACCCAGCTGACTTCGTATCTGCACGGCACCCGCATTGGCGTGATGGTGGCATTCGAAGGCAACGAAGTGGCGGCCAAGGACGCAGCAATGCAGGCTGCCGCCATGAAGCCGGTGTCGCTGTCGGCTGACGACGTGCCGGCCGAGCTGGTCGCCAAGGAGCGCAGCGTTGCTGAGCAGAAGGCGGCGGAATCGGGCAAGCCGGCGGAAATCGTTGCCAAGATGGTGGAAGGCAGCGTGCAGAAGTACCTGAAGGAAGTCTCGCTGCTGAACCAGCCGTTCGTGAAGAACGACAAGCAAACCGTTGAGCAGATGCTCAAGGCTGCCAACACGACCGTGAAGGCTTTCACGCTGTACGTGGTGGGCGAGGGTATCGAGAAGAAGCAGGACGACTTCGCTGCTGAAGTGGCTGCCCAGGTGGCCGCTGCCAAGCAACAGGCGTAATGCTGCGACGGCCGTTTCCAATGGTGCGGCGATTCGCCTTCCGGCGCAGGCCGGGAGGCGTCGTTTCCACCATCGGCGCAGCCGTATAATGCCGAACAAACAGGGCACCGAAAGGTGCCCTGTTTGCAGGTGCAGCCTGCTTGCGCAGGCATCGTTGGGGGATTTCCTGACGGCTTCCGCGCAAGAAGGTTGCGGGATGTGCGAAGTCCCCGCTTTGCCCATCGTTGTCATATCCGCAGCGTCATTTCCCCTTTCCTGTTTCCCGTACCAGGAATCGTCACGAGGATCTCCATGCCTGCCTATAAGCGCGTTCTACTCAAACTTTCCGGCGAAGCCCTGATGGGCGACGATGCCTTTGGCATCAACCGCAGCACCATCGAAGGGATGGTCAACGACATCGCTGAAATCGTGAAGCTGGGCGTGCAAGTGGCAGTGGTGATCGGCGGTGGCAACATTTTCCGCGGTGTTGCGGGCGGAGCTGCCGGCATGGACCGCGCCACGGCCGACTACATGGGGATGCTGGCCACCATGATGAACGCGCTGGCCCTGCAGGACGCCATGCGCCACGCCAACCTCGAAGGTCGCGTGCAATCGGCGCTGCGCCTGGACCAAGTAGTCGAGCCGTACATCCGTCCCCGGGCGATCCGCCAGTTGGAGGAGGGGAAGATCGTGATTTTCGCGGCCGGCACCGGCAATCCGTTCTTCACGACCGACACCGCGGCCGCGCTGCGCGGCTCGGAAATCGGCGCCGAGATCGTCCTCAAGGCCACCAAGGTGGACGGCGTCTACACCGCTGATCCGAAGAAGGATCCGAGCGCTACCCGCTACACCACCATCACGTTCGACGAGGCTATCTCGCGCAACCTGCAGGTGATGGATGCGACCGCTTTTGCGCTGTGCCGCGACCAGAAGCTGCCGATCAAAGTGTTCTCGATTCAGAAGCCGGGCGCGCTCAAGCGTGTGATCCTGGGTGAAGACGAAGGCACGCTGGTGCACGTCTAAAGCCGGCGGCAAGCCTAGTTGCGGGCACCTTTTTTACCGTTCGCTGACCCAGCGTAAATGGCGTTGGCGAGCGGCTTCCATGTAAAATCGCCTATTGTCTTTTTGGTCTTGCCGGTGCCCTGTGTCGTTTTCCGGGGCACAAGTTCGGCAGACCGCCGTTATCGTTCGGAGGAAGTATGAGCGTCGCCGATGTCAAAAAGAATGCCGAGCAGAAGATGCAGAAGTCGATCGAGGCTCTGAAGACGGATCTGGCCAAGATCCGTACTGGTCGTGCCCACACCGGTCTGCTCGATCACGTGCAGGTCGACTACTACGGCTCGATGGTGCCGATCAGCCAGGTTGCCAACGTGACGCTGGTGGACGCACGCACGATCGGCGTGCAGCCGTGGGAAAAGAAGATGGTGCAAGCCGTCGAAAAGGCCATCCGTGAAGCGGACCTTGGCCTGAACCCCGCCACCATGGGTGACATCATTCGCGTGCCGACCCCCGCACTGACCGAAGAGCGCCGCAAGGAGCTGACCAAGGTTGTGAAGGGCGAGGGCGAAGATGCCAAGGTCGCCGTGCGCAACCTGCGTCGCGATGCCAACGAACAGCTCAAGAAGCTGGTGAAGGACAAGGCCATCTCCGAAGATGACGAGCGTCGCGGCGGAGACGACGTTCAGAAGCTGACCGACAAGTTCGTCGCCGAGATCGACAAGCTGGTCGCCGAGAAAGACAAGGAAATCATGACGGTGTAAGGCCGTCTCCCGCCGTCGGCGCATTGGGCGCATGCGGTGGGAAGCCCGATTCATGCATATCAGTTCCACACTGGCGGTGCCCGACACCGCCGATACGCCGCGTCACGTTGCCGTCATCATGGATGGTAACGGCCGCTGGGCCACCGAACGGCGCCTGCCGCGCGTGGCCGGGCATAGCCGCGGCCTCGACGCCGTCCGAGCAACCGTTGAAGCGGCGGCACGCCGTGGTGTCGGTTACCTGACGCTGTTTGCCTTCAGCTCCGAAAACTGGCGTCGTCCTGCCGAGGAAGTCACCTTCCTCATGAAGCTGTTCATGACGGCGCTGCGCCGCGAAGTGAGCAAGCTGCACGACAACGGCATCCGCCTGCGCGTGGTGGGCGATCTGTCTGCGTTCAGCCCGCGCATCCAGCTTTTGATTCGCGAAGCTGAGGCCAAGACGGCTGCCAACCCCGGTTTGACCGTCACGATCCTCGCCAACTACGGCGGGCGCTGGGACATCCTGCAAGCCATGCGCGCCTTGTTGGCGGCACAGCCCGGCATTGCGCCCGATGCCATCACGGAAGAGATGCTTGCGCCGTACATGGCGCTGTCTTACGCGCCGGAGCCGGATCTCTTCATCCGCACCGGTGGCGAGCAGCGCATCAGCAACTTTCTGTTGTGGCAGCTTGCCTATTCCGAGCTGTATTTCACCGATCGCTACTGGCCCGACTTCGATGCCGCAGAACTCGATCGCGCCTTTGCGTGGTATCGCAACCGTGAGCGCCGCTTCGGCCGTACCAGCGCGCAGCTCGAGCCCGATGTTCCCCCCGCGCTATCTGCCGGAGCCTGACACATGCTGCTGACTCGCGTCATTACCGCTGTCTGCCTGCTGATTGTCATCCTGCCCATTCTGTTTTTCGCGCCGCCCGCCGGACTGGCCGGGCTCGTGACGGTGTTTGCAGCCCTCGCCGCGTGGGAGTGGGGGCGTCTCGTGCGCCTGCCGGGCTGGTGGGGGCCGATTCTCTATGCGGTCCTTGTCGTCATGCTGACGATCGCCTGGCATGACATTCCGGTTCGGGGTGATGTGCAGCCGCTGTTCCATGGTGCGGTGATCGCGTGGGTGATCGCCTGGGGGCTGCTCGCGGGCGGCGTGCGCGAATTGCATGGCACGCGTCGCGTCGTGTTCACGCTATTGGGCTTGGTGATGCTGCCGGCGTTCGTGCATGGCGCCGTTGAATTGCGCACGCACGGTGTCGCCTTTTTGCTCTCGGTGGCGTTGCTCGTGTGGGCGGCCGATGTGGGGGCCTATTTTGTCGGCAAGGCCATTGGTCGCCGCAAGCTTGCTCCGACCATCAGCCCCGGCAAATCGTGGGAAGGTGCAATCGGCGGTGCCGTGCTGGTTGTGGTGATTGCCGCCGTGGCTGGCATCACGCATTGGTTTGCCCCGACGTGGTTCTCTCACGAGTTCGACCAGCGCGGCGCGGTCGCCGCCCTTGGGCTGACCATCTTGCTGGTAGCCGCGAGCGTCGGTGGTGATTTGTTTGAATCCCTGCTCAAGCGTCAAGTCGGCATGAAAGACAGCAGCCGTCTGTTGCCCGGCCACGGCGGCGTGCTCGATCGTATCGACGCGTTGCTGCCGGTGTTTCCGCTGGCTGCGCTGCTGATTTCCTGAGGCGTCCGAACATGATGCGTTTGACCGTTCTTGGCGCCACTGGCTCCATTGGCGACAGCACGCTCGACGTGGTGCGCCGTCATCCCGACAAGTACAGCGTTTTTGCGCTGACCGCCAATGCGCAGGCCGACAAGCTCGCGGTGCTCTGCCGCGAGTTCCGCCCGAAGATGGCGGTGCTCGGTTCGGCAGCAGCAGTGGATGCATTGCGAGACCAGCTGGGCGCGGATGCTGCCGGCATCGAAATCCGTTCTGGCACTGAAGCGTTGGAAGAGGCGGCCGCCCACCCCGACTGCGATGCCGTGATGGCGGCCATCGTTGGCGCGGCAGGTTTGCGCCCGACGCTTGCCGCCGTGCACGCCGGCAAGCGCGTGCTGCTTGCCAACAAGGAGGCGCTGGTGATGTCCGGCGCGCTCTTCATGGATGCCGTGCGTCAGCATGGCGCCACCGTGCTCCCGATCGACAGCGAGCACAACGCCATCTTCCAATGCTTGCCGCAGCAAGTTCCGCAGTTCGCGCGTGGTGTGTCGCGCATCGTGCTGACAGCATCGGGGGGTCCGTTCCGCACGCGCGCGGTGGATTCTCTTGCGGATGTCACGCCAGACCAGGCTTGCGCGCATCCGAACTGGGTGATGGGCCGCAAGATCTCTGTCGATTCCGCCACCATGATGAACAAGGGGCTGGAGGTGATCGAGGCGCACTGGCTGTTTGGTGTGCCGGTCGAGCATCTCGAAGTCCTGATCCATCCGCAGAGTGTCATCCATTCGATGGTCGGCTACGACGATGGCTCGGTGCTGGCACAGCTCGGCAATCCCGACATGCGCACGCCGATTGCCTACGGGTTGGCGTATCCCGAGCGCATCGGAGCCGGTGTTCCGCTGCTCGATCTCGTCACCACGGGCGCGCTGACGTTCGAGGCGCCGGACCTGCGTCGTTTCCCGTGCCTGGCGCTGGCTTTTGACGCATTGCGCGCCGGTGGTACGGCGCCTGCTGCACTGAACGCGGCCAACGAGGTGGCTGTTGAAGCATTCTTGCAGCGCCGCATCCGGTTCACAGAGATTGCTGCCGTGGTGGACGATACGCTCGCGCGCACTTCCATCGTGCCCGCCGACTCGCTCGACACCGTTTTTGCGGCCGACGCCGAAGCACGTCAGCAGGCCGCACGCTATATCGCGACCGTATGCGCGCAACTGCCGGCCGCGTGAAAGCGCCCCGTCAGAGCAAGCGGGTAACATAGCGGCTTCGTGCGGGGCCAGCCCCGCACGTGCCCTTCAGCGCATCCGGAGAAGGTTTTGCAGACCGTTTTAGCGTTTGTCTTTGCGATCGCGGTACTGATCGTCATTCATGAACTGGGCCACTATAGCGTCGCGCGTCTGTGCGGCGTGAAAGTGCTCCGGTTTTCCGTTGGCTTTGGCAAGGTGCTGTTCCGCCGTGTCGGCCGTGGGCCCGACCACACCGAATGGACGATCTGCGCCATTCCGCTGGGCGGCTACGTCAAGATGCTGGGCGAGGGTTCCCGGGATCCGGAGAAAGACCCGCCCATCCTCCCCGAAGATCTACCGCGTACCTTCGATCATCAGCCGGTCTACAAGCGATTCGCCATCGTGGCGGCTGGCCCGATCGCCAATTTCTTGCTGGCAATTGCGCTCTATGCGGTGCTGGCATGGGTCGGAGCAATCGAGCCGTTGCCTATCCTCGGCGCGCCGCCGCCGGGCAGCATTGCCGCTCAGGCCGACCTGCGTGCCAGGGACCGGGTGATCGCCATCGGGACGGACGATGAAACACCTGCGCCCGTGCGCAGCTGGAGCGATGTCCGCATGCGCTTGTATTCGGCTGGCATCGCAGGGCGCGACGCGCTTGTGCAAGTGCGCGGGACTGACGGAGTCGAGCGTACCGTCCGCCTGCAGGGCTTGCCGAGTGCCGCCCGTACGCCGCAAGCCGATGTGATTGACCAGATCGGTTTGCGCCTGCTTGGCGGTCCCGTCACCATTGTCGGCGTACTGCCCGGCAGTGCCGCGGCACGTGCCGGGTTGCGGGCCGGCGATCAGATCGTTCGCTTCGCGGGGCAGCCCGCCGATCAGGCAATGGACCTCATCCGCCAGATCCGCGCCATGCCGGAGCAGAACGCGTCGATCGATATCCTGCGCAACGATCAGCCCATGACGTTGCCGGTTCGGCCCGATGCAGACACCGATCCCAAGAACCCCACTGGCCCGAAGATCGGCAAGCTCGGCGCGCAGCTCAACCAGAAGGTGGAAACGGCGATGATCCGGGATGAGCCGGTCGCCGCCCTGGGCCATGCCGTGAGCGAGGTCTGGCGGACTTCGGTGCTGTCGCTGCAGGTGCTGGGCAAGATGATCATTGGCCAGGCGTCGCTGCAAAACCTGAGTGGACCGATCACGGTGGCTGACTTTGCGGGCAAGGCGGCAAGCCTTGGCTGGCAGACGTTTGTGAGCTTTCTCGCGTTGATCAGCGTGAGTCTCGGCGTACTGAACTTATTGCCCGTTCCGGTATTGGATGGGGGGCATTTGCTGTATTATTGCGTGGAATTTTTGACTGGCCGACCCGTGCCGGAATCCTGGCAAACAGTCCTTCAGAAGATCGGCGTCGCCTGCATCCTGCTTCTCACTTCGCTCGCCCTGTACAACGATTTGAGTCGGTTGTTTCTGACTCGAGGCTAGACCGTATTCAAGTGGGTTCGGTAAGTCGGATCGTTGCCACCGGCGTGAGCGGGCAACTCAGGGTTTTGAAAACACTCAGAAGTGGATTCCGATTGAATCCAACTAGGGGATTAGATTGATCAGACAACATCGCTTCCCGCTCAGCGTGCTGGCGGCTTCCGTGCTGACCGTTACTGCCGGTCAGGCTCATGCAGTGGAGCCGTTCGTCGTCAAGGACATTCGCGTGGAGGGGGTGCAGCGCGTCGAGCCGGGCACCGTGTTCGGCTATCTGCCCGTGAAGGTGGGTGAGACCTTCACCGACGAGAAGGGCGCCGAATCGATTCGCGCGCTCTACAACACCGGCTTCTTCAAGGACGTGCAGATCCGCTCCGAAGGCAACGTGCTGGTGGTGCGCGTGGAAGAGCGTCCGGCGATCTCGCAGCTTGAGTTCATCGGCTTCAAGGAGTTCGACAAGGAAGCACTGCGTCGTACGCTGCGCGGCGTGGGCGTGGCTGAAGCCCGTTACTACGACAAGTCGCTCATCGATCGCGCCGAGCAGGAAATCAAGCGCCAGTACGTTTCGCGCGGCTACTACGCGGCCGAGGTGACGACCACCGTCACGCCGGTCGATGCCAACCGTGTGTCGATCACGTTCACGGTGGACGAAGGCCCCACCGCCAAGATTCGCCAGATCAATATCGTCGGCAACAAGGCCTTCAAGGAAGGCGATCTGCGCGACGAGATGCAGCTGTCTACGCCGAACTGGCTGTCGTGGTACACCAAGAACGATCTGTACTCCAAGCAGAAGCTCACGGCTGACCTGGAAGCGCTGCGCTCGTTCTATCTGGATCGCGGCTACCTGGAATTCGCCATCGAGTCGACCCAGGTGTCGATTACGCCCGACAAGAAGGACATCTACCTGACGCTGAACATCCACGAGGGTGAGCAGTACAAGGTATCGGACATCAAGCTGACCGGCGAGCTGCTGGGCAAGCAGGCCGAGATGGAGAAGCTCATCAAGCTCAAGCAGGGCGATGTGTTTTCTTCGGCCAAACTGTCGTCGACGACCAAGTCGATTACCGATCTGCTGGGCACGTACGGCTACGCTTTTGCCACCATCAACCCGCAGCCGCAGATCAACCAGAAAGACCGCACTGTTGCGCTCACGCTGGTGGTCGATCCGGGCCGCCGCGTGTACGTGCGTCGCGTGAACGTTGTCGGCAACAGCAAGACCCGCGACGAAGTCGTGCGCCGCGAAATGCGCCAGATGGAAGCCTCGTGGTTCGACGGAGAGAAGCTGCAGCTTTCGCAGAACCGCGTGAACCGCACAGGCTACTTCACCGATGCGAACATCACGACGGAAGACGTGCCGGGTACGACCGACCAGGTCGATGTGAACGTCAACGTGACCGAAAAGCCGACCGGCCAGATCAACCTGGGCGTGGGCTTCTCGTCGACCGACAAGCTGGTGCTGTCGGCGGGTATCCGTCAGGACAACGTGTTCGGCTCGGGCACGAGCCTCGGGCTGGATGTGAACACGTCCAAGTCGAACCGCACCATTGCCGTGACGCAGTTCGATCCGTACTTCACGGTGGATGGCATCAGCCGTTCAACCGAGCTGTACTACCGCACGTACCGCCCGCTGTACTACACGGGTGACCAGGACTATCGTGTCGTGCAACAGGGTGGCAACGTCAAGTTCGGCGTGCCGTTCTCGGAAACCGACACCGTCTTCTTCGGCATCGGCTACGAGCGCACGACCATCGACGTGACGGCCAACACGCCGCTGGCCTACCAGAACTACGTCGCGAAGAACGGCCGTATCACCAACAACTTCCCGATCACCATCGGCTGGTCTAAGGATCAGCGTGACAGCGCTCTGGTGCCGACGCGTGGTCGCTATCAGCAGGCCAACCTGGAGTTCGGTATTCCGGGCGGCGATCTGCAGTACTTCCGCGCGTACTATCAGCACCAGTATTTCTATCCGCTGTCGAAGTCGTTCACGATGGCGTTCAACAACGAAATCGGGTACGGCCACGGTTACGGCGGCAAGGACTTCCCGGTCTTCAAGAACTACTACGCCGGCGGTATCGGTTCGGTGCGCGGTTACGAAACCAGCACGCTGGGCCCGCGCGACGCCAATGGCGTGGCCATCGGCGGTGCCAGCAAGTTCGTTGGCAATGTGGAATTCATTTTCCCGCTGCCGGGTTCGGGCGTGGACCGCACGGTTCGCCTGTTCACGTTCTTTGACTACGGTAACGTGTTCGCCGAAGGCCAGCCGTACAAGCTGGGCGACATGCGCTACTCGACTGGTTTCGGTCTGTCGTGGCTGTCGCCGATCGGCCCGCTCAAGATCAGCATGGGCTTCCCGATCAAGCGCAAGACCGAAGATCAAACGCAACGCTTCCAGTTCCAGATCGGGACTGCATTCTAATGACCGCATTCATCATGAAATCCACGCGCCTCACGTTGTCCCGCATGGGCGTGTCCGCTGCTTTCGCCGCACTTGCCGCAGCCAGCTTTGCGCTGCCGGCCACGGCGCAGGAAGCGCGCATCGCTGCTGTCAATTCCGAGCGCATCTTGCGCGATTCCCAGCCCGCCAAGGCCGCACAGGCCAAGCTGGAAACCGAGTTCGCCAAGCGCGACCGCGAACTGCAGGACATGGCCGCCAAGCTCAAGGGCATGTCCGACAAGCTGGACAAGGATTCGGCCGTGCTGGCCGATTCCGACCGCACCCGCCGTCAGCGTGAACTGTCGGATCTGGATCGTGACTTCCAGCGCAAGCAACGCGAATTCCGCGAAGACCTGAACCAGCGCCGCAATGAAGAGCTGGCCCAGGTGCTCGAGCGCGCCAACCGCGTGATCCGCTCGATTGCTGAACAGCGCAAGTACGACCTGATCGTGCAGGAAGCCGTGTACGTGAACCCGCGCATCGACATCACGGACGAAGTGCTCAAGGCGCTGAATTCGCAATCGGCCAAATGAGGTTGTTCGCATGTCGTTTTCGCTTGGTGAACTTGCTGCGTCGCTCGGCGCGACCGTCCAGGGTGACGCAGGCCTGATCGTCAAGTCGATCGCGCCGCTGGATCAAGCGGGCGCCGATCAGCTCGCTTTTCTTTCCAATCCGCTGTACCTCAATCAGGCTGTGAGTTCCGGTGCGGGGGCGATCATCGTGTCGCCCCGTGATCTGGAAACGCTCGAAAGCCAGGGCCACGCTGCTGGCCGGAACTGGCTCATCGCTGCCAACCCCTATGCTGCGTTTGCTCGTGTCGCCCAACGCTTTGTTGCGCTGGCGGCGCGCCCCGTTGTGCCCGGCATTCACCGGACGGCCAGCGTAGAAGAGGGCGCAACGGTGCCGGCGTCGTGCTCCATTGGCCCGAACGTGACCATCGAAGCTGGCGCGGTGCTCGGCGAGCGCGTGCGCATCACCGGCAACAGTTTCGTTGGCGCTGGTGCCCGCATTGGCGATGACACGTTGCTCTACGCAAACGTGTCGATCTACCACGGCTGCGTGGTCGGTGCGCGCTGCATTGTGCATAGCGGCGTCGTGATCGGTGCGGATGGCTTCGGTTTTGCACCCGACTTCGGTCCGCAGGGCGGCGAATGGGTGAAGATTCCGCAGGTCGGCCGGGCCGTGATTGGCGACGACGTGGAGATCGGCGCGAACACCGCCATCGACCGCGGTGCGATGGCCGATACGGTGGTCGAGCAAGGCTGCAAGATCGACAACCAGGTGCAGATCGCGCACAACGTGCACGTGGGTGCCTATACCGTGATCGCCGGCTGCGCTGCCATTTCGGGCAGCACGAAGATCGGGCGCTACTGCATCATCGGTGGCGCGGCCAATTTTGCTGGCCACCTGACCATTGCTGATCGTGTGACCGTCTCGGGCGGCACCTCCATTACCAAATCCATCACCAAGCCCGGTGGCCATTTCACCAGCGTTTTCCCATTCATGCCGCATGGCGACTGGGAGCGTAACGCGGCCATCGTCCGAGGCCTGACGCGCATGCGCGAACGGTTGCAACAACTCGAACAGCGGGTCAAAGACCTGCAGCAACAATCATGACCGAAGCAACGAATGCGACGAGCGCGACCCCCGGCGTCGTCAGCGATTTCAATATCAAAAAGATTCTCGACCTGCTGCCGCATCGCTACCCGATGCTGCTGGTTGACCGCGTGATCTCGCTGGAGCCGCGCAAGTCGATTACGGCGATCAAGAACGTGACGTTCAACGAGCCGTTCTTCAACGGGCACTTCCCTGGCCACCCCGTGATGCCAGGCGTGTTGATGCTTGAGGCGCTGGCGCAAACCGCTGCGCTGCTGACCTTCGGCGAGGCCGATCACGAGCGCAAGGAAAACCAGCTCTACCTGTTCGTGAGCATTGATGGTGCGCGCTTCAAGCGGCAGGTGATCCCGGGCGACCAGCTTGTGATGACGGCTGAGCTTTTGCGCTCGAAGAGCGGTATGTGGAAGTTCAAGGTGTACGGCAAGGTTGACGGCGAAGTCGCCGTGGAAGCCGAAATCATGTGTGCCGTGCGCGAAGACAAGTCCAAGGGCGAGGCATGACGCAAGCACAGAAGATCCACCCGACCGCGCAGATCGATCCGAAGGCCGAACTCGATTCGAGCGTCGAGATCGGAGCGTTTACGGTCGTGGGCCCGAACGTGCGGATGGGTGCAGGCACGCGCGTCGGCCACCACACGGTGATCGAGGGCTACACGACACTGGGCCGTGACAACAGCATCGGCCACTTCGCATCGGTGGGCGGCCGCCCACAGGATATGAAGTATCGCGATGAGCCGACGCAGTTGATCGTCGGCGATCGCAATACCATCCGCGAGTTCACCACGATCCACACCGGCACTGCGCAGGATGCCGGCATCACGTCCATCGGCGACGACAACTGGATCATGGCCTACGTGCATATCGCGCACGATTGCCGCGTGGGCAACCACACGGTGTTCTCGAGCAATGCGCAGATCGCGGGGCACGTGGAAGTGGGCGACTGGGCGATCCTCGGCGGCATGTCGGGCGTGCACCAGTTCGTGCGCATCGGCGCGCATGCCATGCTGGGCGGCGCATCCGCGCTGGTGCAAGATGTACCGCCGTTCGTGATTGCCGCCAGCGACAAGGGCGGCAACAAGGCCGCACCTCACGGCATCAATGTGGAAGGCCTGCGCCGCCGCGGCTTTACTGCCGAGCAGATCACCGGTCTGCGCCAGGCGTACAAGCTGCTCTACAAGAGCGATCTGAGCTTTGATCAGGCCAAGACGGAAATCGCCGCGCAGATCGCTCAGACGGATGACGCCCCCACGCGCGAGGTGTTGACCGCATTTGCTGATTTCATTGCCGCCACCAAGCGCGGCATCGTGCGTTGAGCGAGCAGCCTCAGAACACCACGCCGGTGCGCCGCATCGGCATGGTGGCCGGCGAGGCTTCCGGCGATTTGCTGGCCTCGCTGCTGCTCAAGGGGTTGCACGCACAACTGCCTGCCGACATTGCCTACAACGGCATCGGCGGGGCCCGCATGACGGAGCAGGGTTTCCAGTCGAACTGGCCGATGCACAAGCTGTCGGTCAACGGCTATGTTGAGGTGCTCGGCCAACTGCGTGAGATTCTCTCGATCCGCAAGGAGCTGAAGCAAGATCTGCTGGAGAAGCCGCCGCTGGCTTTCATCGGGGTCGATGCGCCCGACTTCAACTTCAACGTCGAGATCGCCATGCGGCAGGCGGGTGTGCCGGTGGTGCATTTCGTGAGCCCATCGATCTGGGCGTGGCGAGCCGGCCGTATCAAGACGATCGCCCGCGCCGTCGACCATATCCTCTGCCTGTTCCCGTTCGAGCCTGAGATTTACGCCAAGGCCGGCATTCCGGCCACGTACGTCGGGCATCCGCTGGCGGACGAGATTCCTCTGGTCCCGGACGTGGAGGGCGCGCGCACGCGCCTGGGGCTGCCGCTGGGCCGCAAGGTCGTGGCGGTGCTGCCGGGTAGCCGCAATTCCGAGGTGAAGCATCTCGGGCCCACGCTGTTTGCGGCGATGTCGCGCATGCAGGCGGTCGAACCGGATCTGGCTTTCGTGCTGCCGGCGGCCAATGCGACGCTGCGCGAACGCATTGATGGGATGCGCGCGGAGCACCCAGGCCTGCATCTGTGGGTCGTCGATGGCCAGTCGCACGCCGCCATGGAAGCGGCTGACGTCATCCTGCTTGCCAGCGGTACGGCCACGCTGGAAGCAGCGTTGTACAAGAAGCCGATGGTCATCACCTACAAGGTGCCCTGGCTGACGGCGCAGATCATGAAGCGCAAGGGCTATCTGCCGTACGTGGGGCTGCCGAACATCCTGTCCAGCCGCTTTGTCGTGCCGGAGCTGCTGCAAGATGACGCGACGCCTGAGGCACTCGCACGCGAGACGCTGCTGCAACTGAGCGACCATGGCAACGCCATGTTCCTGCGTGAACACTTCACCCAGATGCACCTGACGCTCAAGCAGAACATGGCGGAGATCGGCGCGAAAGTCGTGGTCGATCTGCTGCGCGGTCGCGGTAAGCTTTGAATCCATGGCGTCCCGCAAACCCGATCCCGACCAGCTTGGCCTGGCGCTCTCGCAAGAGCCAGCGGCCAAGCGTGCGCGTCGCATCCTCTGTGGTGTGGACGAGGCTGGTCGCGGGCCTTTGGCCGGACCAGTGACGGCTGCGGCGGTCGTTCTCAATCCGCGCAAGCCAATTAAAGGCTTGGCCGACTCGAAGATCCTGGCCGCCAAGAAGCGTGAAGCGCTCTACGAGGAAATCGTCGAAAAGGCGCTCGCCTGGCATGTCGCGGAAGCTACCGTCGAGGAAATTGACCGCATCAACATCCTGCACGCGACCATGCTCGCCATGCAGCGTGCGGTGCACGGCGTGGCCGCATTGGGCACGCTGCCTGATCTCGTGCAGGTGGACGGCAATCGGTGCCCCCAGGTGGCGTTTGCGGTGGAGGCCATCGTCAAGGGCGATGCGCTGGTGCCGGCTATTTCGGCGGCATCCATCCTGGCGAAGGTCACGCGTGACCGCCAATTGGCCGCGCTGCATGTCGAGTTTCCGCTCTATGGTTTTGACGTCCATGCCGGTTATGGCACGCCGCAGCATCTGGCGGCGATCGACCTGCATGGCGTGACGCCGCATCATCGCCGTTCGTTCGCGCCCGTGCGTCGTGCGCTGGAGGGGATGAGCGCGATCAGCATCGAAACCACCGCTGCAGGCAGCGCCTGGGACGACTGACCTTTTTCTGCTGGGCCCATTCGTGAAGCACATCACTTCCCGCGACAACGCGGTGTTCAAGCATCTCAAGGCGCTTTCGGGCTCAACCCAGCATCGTCGGCGTGCAGGGCAATCCGTGCTCGATGGCGTGCATCTGGTCGTGGCGTATCTGGATGCCGGCCACACGCCGGCGCAATGCCTGGTGTCGGAGCGCCATATCCGGCACCCGGAAGTGGCTGCGGTGCTGGATCGCGTCGATCCGGACACCGTCATCCTGCTGGCCGACCACCTGTTTGGCCAACTGACCACCGTCGTCAACGGCATTGATCTGATGGCACTGGTTGAAACGCCAGAAGGCAAGTTGCCGCAAACCATTGATGCGGACTGCGTGATTCTTGATGGCATTCAGGATGCTGGCAACGTCGGGTCTATCCTGCGCTGTGCGGCGGCTGCCGGCGTGCGTGATGTGTTCATGACGCCGGGCTGCGCGTTCGCGTGGTCGGCCAAGACGTTGCGCGCCGCCATGGGCGCGCATTTCCACCTGAACATCGTTGAACACTGCACGTTCGAGAGCGTGCATTCGCGCCTTCAGGTGCCGCTGTTGGCGACGTCGTCGCACGCCAAGCAGGCCGTATTTGATGTGCCGCTTAAGGCGCCCGTCGGCTGGGTGTTTGGAAACGAGGGTGCGGGCGTGTCAGAAGAATGGCTTTCTGCCGTGACGACGCCTGTGACGATTCCGCAACCGGGCGGCATGGAATCGCTCAATGTGGCTGCCGCAGCAGCCATCTGTCTGTTTGAGGCCGTGCGACAACGCCGCGCGGGCTAAACCTCTCCGTTTGCTGTCGATTACCGGTCACATGGTGTTTTCAAACGCCAGAAAAGTCCCGCATTGACTTTGCCATTGAGTAATGGAACATTGAGTGCGGTGCCATTGAGCACCCTCGATACCCAGACTCAAGGAGACCGGCATGCCGAACCCCACCCTGGCGCGCGTCCATGTCGACGAACTCGCCCAGTTTCGCGAAATCCAGCAACTCGCCTACGCGTGCGTCGAAGCCGTCGGCGGCATGCTTCGCCCGGGTATGACCGAGAAGGACGCAGCCAAGCTGCTCTCTGAGTGGCTCGGCGATCGTGGCGTGCACGACTGGCTGCACAAGCCGTTCGCCTGGTTTGGCGATCGCACGGCATTCCAGGGCTTTTCGGGCCTCACGCACATGGCCGGCTTTAACCTGGCGTTCTTTCCGTCGTCGCGGCGGCTGGAGGAGAACATGCCGGTCATCCTCGACGTGGCGCCCGTGCGCAATGGCGTGATCGCCGATGTGGGCTATGCCATGTGCCTCGGCGAAAACGCCATCCTCGACCAGCTGCAGGACGACCTGATGGCGCATCGTGAGCTGATCGTGCGCCTGATTCGCGAGCGTCGGTCGATGGCGGATGTGGCCCGTGCGGTGGACCAGCTTTGCATGAAGCAGGGCGTGGAGCCACGCCACAAAGCGTATCCATTCAAAGTACTGGCGCATCGCGTGGCCAAGCTCGACAGCCCATCCAAGCCGCGTTTCGTTGCGCGGTTCGGGTTGAATGCCACGCGCAACCTGATCCTCGACCAGGTGCGTAGCGGCAAGCAGGAAGGATGGTCGCCGCTGTGGTCGATCGATCGTCGATCGGAACACGCACCGGTGCCGGGCCTGTGGGCCGTTGAGCCGCACCTGGGTTTCCATGGCGTCGGTGCCAAGTTCGAAGAGCTGCTCGTCATCACCGAAGACGACGCCTACTGGCTCGACGACGATCTGCCGCACGTGCGCCGCTGGCAGCAACGCCAGCTTGCGCAGCAGCGCGCCGCCTGATGCGCGAGGAGGCTCACATGAAGACGCTTCTTGAAGAGGCTCCGCTGGCATTGTTCGAGCCGGCTGCAGCGTTTCCGACCAAGGAATACGCCCAGCGCACCGTGCAATCCGGCAGCGTCTCACTCGCCGCCAAGACCTGGGGCGACCCGGCGCATCCGACCGTCGTACTCGTGCACGGCTACCCCGACAACAGCGAGGTCTGGCACGAGATGGCACCGCTGCTCGCGCGCGATTACTACGTCATTGCCTACGACGTGCGCGGTGCCGGCAAGTCGAGTTCGCCCAAGGGAATGCGCAACTACACCTTCGCGCGATTGACCGACGACTTCATCGCCGTGATCGATGCGCTGAGCCCAGGCAAACCCGTGCACCTGATCGCGCACGACTGGGGTTCGATCCAGTCGTGGGAGTTCGTGACGGAAGCGCGCCTGCGTGGACGCATCGCGTCATACACGTCGTGCTCGGGCCCATGCCTGGACCACGTCGGGCACTGGATGCGCGCGCGGCTATTGCGGCCGACACCGTCGTCGCTAGGCAAGATGCTGGGGCAGCTCGTGCGCTCGTGGTACGTGCTGCTGTTCCATTTGCCGATCGTGCCGGAGCTCAGCTGGCGCCTGTGGCTCGGGCGCGCGTGGCCGCGTGTGCTGCGTCGCGTGGAGAAGACCGCCATCGTGCCGCGCGCCACGCAGACGGCCGATGGCGTGCGCGGTGTCTCGCTGTATCGTGCCAATTTCATCCGCAGCCTGTTCACGCCGCGCAACCGTGTCGCACACGCGCCCGTGCAGGTGATCGTGCCGACGCTCGACAAGTACGTCAGCCCAGCGTTGTCTGAAGATCTCTCGCGCTGGGTGCCGCAGTATTGGCGCCGTGAAGTGGTAGCGCGGCACTGGCTGCCCGTCACGCATGCCGCACGCATGGCGGAAATGGCGCGCGAGCTGATCGAGCATGCCGAGGGCAAGCCGGAATCCGAAGCACTGCAACGCGCGCGTCAGCACGGCGGTCGCAAGCCGCTCTCCGGCAAGCTGGCCGTCATTACGGGGGCTGGCAGCGGCATCGGCCGTTGCGCGGCGTTGGAATTCGCGGAGCAGGGTGCGGCGATCGTGGCTGTCGATATCCGCGCCGAAGATGCCGAACGCACGGCCACACTCATCCGTCTCTCCGGCGGCAAGGCGTGGGCGCGTACCGTCGACGTCGGCAACGGCGAGCAGATGGAAGCGCTGGTCGATTGGGTCGGCAAGGAGTTGGGTGGCGCCGACATTGTCGTCAACAACGCGGGCATCGGCATGGCGGGTGGCATTGTCGACACGTCCGAGCGCGATTGGCAACGCATCCTGCACGTGAACGTGTGGGGCGTGATCCATGGCGCCCGGCTGTTTGCCAAGCAGATGGTGGCGCGCGGGCAGGGCGGGCACATCCTGAACACTGCATCGGCGGCGGCCTTTGCACCATCGCGCGATCTTGCCGCCTATGCAACGACAAAGGCCGCGGTGCTGATGCTGTCCGAATGCATGCGTGGCGAGCTTGCCGGGCAGGGCATCGGCGTGTCGGCCATCTGCCCCGGTTTTGCCGAGACTGGAATCATGGCCTCCACCGTCTACACCGGCACGACCGAGGCGCAACAGGCCCAACTGCGCGCCCGCGCGACCAAGCTCTACCAGCTGCGCGGCCTCAAGCCCCAGACCGTCGCGAAAGCCATGTTCAGGGCGGTTCAGCGCAACAAGCCTGTTGTCACGATCGGCATCGAGGCGCATTCGTCACGCTTCATCTCGCGCTATGCGCAGTGGCTCAGCCGGTTGATCGCGCGCGTGAGCATGGCGGGGCATTGAGCCCGCAGACAAGAACATCAGGAGACCACCATGACCGCGCCCGATTACTTCATCAAGGCCCGCCACGTCCGTTTCGATTGGAAGGACACGCCTATCCAATGGATTCCCGGCGATCCGTCCAGCACGCACATCATCAACATCCTGAACCTGCTGTTTCCCGCCGGCGAACTGTGGTTCTGCCGCGTTTACAACAAGGCGCTGCCGCTGATTACCGACGCGAAGCTGCGCGCCGACGCGGAGGGCTTTCTGCGCCAGGAGGCGGTCCATTCGCGCTCGCATGGCGGCGTGCTGACGCATTACTACAAAGACCACGGTATCGACACCCAGGCCTTCACCAAGCGCCTCGATTGGCTCTTCTCCAAGGTGCTCGGCGAACAGCCGCTGGGCCTGAAGATTGGCCACACGCGCTTCTGGCTGCGGCAGCAACTGGGCATCATCGCCGCGCTTGAGCACTTTTTCGGCTATCTGGGCAACTGGGTGCTCAACGCAAAGGGGCTGGATGCCGCCCGCGCCGATCCCGTCATGCTCGACCTGCTGCGCTGGCACGGCGCAGAAGAGGTCGAGCACCGCACCGTCGCGTTCGACATCTTCCGGCACATGGGCGGCACGTATCTCGAACGTTGCTTCCACATGCTGACCACGATCCTGTTGCTGCTGTACTTCCTGGTGACGGGCTTTCGCTTCATGTACAAGCGGGATCCGGGCGCGGGCAAGTTCCCTGGCTTTGTCCGTGGGTGGTGGCACGGCTCGCGGCGCAACTGCCTGCCATCGTTCTGGAAAATGCTGGGGGCCGCATTGCGCTATTTCCGGCCCAGTTATACGCCGCATCACGAGGGATCGACCGAGCAGGCGCTGGCCTACCTGGAAACATCGCCGGCTGCGCAAGCCGCGGCGCATGGCGGTAACTGGGTGCGCGATCGCGCCTGACTGGGCCGCAGAAAAGCAAAACGGCCGGTGCAAGGCCGGCCGTTGTGTCTGAGGTCTGAGCGTGCTCGCTCAGTAGTTGTTGTGATCCATCTTGATGTCCTGCAGGATCGTCGTGGCAATTTCCTCGATCGACTTGTGCGTCGACGACAGCCACTTGACGCCCTCGCGCCGCATCATCGATTCGGCTTCGTTGACTTCATACCGGCAATTTTCCAGCGCGGCGTATTTGCTGCCTGGGCGACGTTCATTGCGGATTTCCGACAGGCGCTGTGGATCGATCGACAAGCCGAAAATCTTGTTCTTGTAGTCGTACAGCACCGTGGGCAGCTTGCCGCGCTCGAAGTCGTCCGGAATGAGCGGGTAATTGGCCGATTTCACACCGTATTGCATTGCCAGGTACAGGCTGGTCGGCGTCTTGCCGCTGCGCGATACCCCCACCAGGATCACATCCGCCTCGGCGAGGTTCTTGTGTGACTGGCCGTCATCGTGGGCAAGTGAAAAATTGATCGCTTCAATGCGGTTCTTGTACGCCTCGGTGTCGGCGTTCTGGTGAAACCGGCCGATGGCGTGGGTCGACTTGAGGTTCAGCTCCCTCTCGAGCGGCTCGATGAAGGTCTGGAACATGTCCAGGATGGTGGCCTTGGCCCGATGGACGATCTCGTTTGCCTCGGCATCCACCAACGTGGTGAAGACGATCGGCCTCACCCCTTCGACGTGGAAGGCCTCGTTGATCTTTGCGACTGCAACGTGCGCCTTGTCGATCGTGTCGACAAACGGGATCCGCACCTGGCGGAATTTCATCTCAAACTGCGCCAGGATCGAGTGACTGAAGGTTTCTGCGGTGATCCCGGTGCCATCCGACACGATGAAAACGGTGCGGAACGGTGTGCGGTTGGGAGATGCGGTGGCGAGGTCGGTCATCGAAAACGAGGGGTTTTTCCAGCACGCCGGCAGGAAATCGTGCTGCGGCACGGTAGAATAGCGGCGATCGTTTAGCTAAGCAATTCGGGCCAATCGCCCGCCAGGCAATGCCACCGCGGCAGTCCTGGCAGGGCTTCCGGATGATTTAGCCAAGCGATTCGCGCGGCCAGACGACAAGAAGAAAGCCCCGTGCGCATCCGACCGGTTTTTCACTTAGTTTAGGGGCTTGTATGACTAACCTGTCGCAAGACGGCGCCTATGTGCTGCCGTTCGAGCAATTGCGGATGACCGATGTCGAGGTTGTCGGCGGTAAAAACGCTTCGCTGGGCGAGATGATCTCCCAGCTGGATGGCGCCGGCGTGCGCGTTCCGGGCGGTTTTGCCACCACGGCACTGGCATTCCGCGATTTCCTTGCACACAACAATCTGACGGAACGCATCTCGCAGCGTCTGGCCAGCCTCGACGTCGACGACGTCAAGGCGCTGGCTGCCGCCGGCAAGGAGATCCGCGAGTGGGTCGCCACCGCACCGTTCCAGCCGCGTCTGGAGCAGGAGATTCGCGAGTCGTACGCTCGCGTGGCCGCCCGCGAAGGCGCCGAGGCATCGTTCGCGGTCCGTTCTTCGGCCACGGCAGAAGACCTCCCGGACGCTTCGTTCGCCGGTCAGCAAGAGAGCTATCTCAACGTTCTCGGCATCGACGACGTGCTCGATAAGATCAAGCACGTGTTTGCCTCCCTGTACAACGACCGCGCGATTTCGTACCGCGTGCACAAGGGCTTCGCCCATGACGTGGTGGCCCTGTCGGCCGGCATCCAGCGCATGGTGCGCTCGGACTGCGGCGCCTCGGGCGTGATGTTCACGATTGACACCGAATCGGGCTTCCAGGATGTCGTCTTCATCACCTCCAGCTACGGCCTGGGCGAAACGGTGGTGCAGGGCGCTGTGAACCCGGACGAGTTCTACGTCTTCAAGCCGACGCTGGCCGCCGGCAAGTACCCGATCATCCGCCGCTCGATCGGTTCCAAGCTGATCAAGATGGAATTCACCGCGCCGGGCGAAGAAGGCCGCGTGAAGACCGTCGACGTGCCGGGCGAACTCCGCAACCGCTACTCCATCAACGATGCCGACGTGGCAGAGCTGGCGAAGTACGCCGTCATCATTGAAAAGCACTACGGCCGCCCAATGGACATCGAATGGGGCAAGGACGGCAAGGACGGCAAGATCTACATCCTGCAGGCCCGCCCGGAGACGGTGAAGAGCCAGGCGCACGGCAAGGTCGAGCAGCGCTTCCGCCTGAAGGGTTCGGCGCCGGTGCTGACCACCGGTCGCGCTATCGGCCAGAAGATCGGTACGGGCCCGGTGCGTGTCATCAACGACCCGGCTGAAATGGAGCGCGTGCAGCCAGGCGACGTGCTGGTTGCCGACATGACCGACCCGAACTGGGAACCGGTGATGAAGCGTGCCTCGGCCATCGTCACCAATCGTGGCGGCCGTACCTGCCACGCAGCCATCATCGCGCGTGAACTGGGTGTGCCGGCGGTCGTTGGCTGCGGCGATGCGACCGACCTGCTGAAGGACGGGACGCTGGTGACGGTCTCGTGTGCCGAAGGCGACGAAGGCAAGATCTACGATGGCCTGCTGGAAACCGAAATCACAGAAGTCCAGCGTGGCGAAATGCCGACGATCAGCACCAAGATCATGATGAACGTCGGTAATCCGCAACTGGCGTTCGACTTCTGCCAGATCCCGAACGGCGGCGTGGGCTTGGCCCGCCTTGAATTCATCATCAACAACAACATCGGTGTTCATCCGAAGGCGATCCTCGACTACCCGCAGGTCGACAGCGACCTGAAGAAGGCCGTGGAAAGCGTGGCCCGCGGCCATGCCAGCCCGCGTGCTTTCTACGTTGACAAGCTGGCCGAGGGCATTGCCACCATCGCGGCGGCGTTCTATCCGAAGCCCGTGATCGTGCGCCTGTCGGACTTCAAGTCCAACGAGTACAAGAAGCTGATCGGCGGTTCGCGCTACGAGCCGGACGAAGAAAACCCGATGCTGGGCTTCCGTGGCGCCTCGCGCTACATCGCTGAGGACTTTGCTGAAGCCTTCGAGATGGAGTGCCGCGCCATGAAGCGCGTGCGCGACGAAATGGGCCTGACCAACGTCGAAGTGATGGTGCCGTTCGTGCGTACGCTCGGCCAGGCCGAGAAGGTTGTCGAGCTGCTGGCCAAGTACGGCCTGAAGCGCGGCGAGAACGGCCTGCGTCTGATCATGATGTGCGAAGTGCCGTCCAACGCGATCCTGGCCGAGCAGTTCCTGCAGCATTTCGACGGTTTCTCGATCGGTTCGAACGACCTGACGCAGCTCACGCTGGGTCTGGACCGCGACTCCGGCATGGAGCTGCTGGCCAAGGACTTCGACGAACGCGATCCGGCGGTCAAGTTCATGCTGCAGCGTGCCATTTCCACGGCCCTGTCGATGAACAAGTACGTCGGTATCTGCGGTCAAGGCCCGTCCGACCATCCGGATTTTGCCGAATGGCTGGCCAAGGAAGGCATCTCGTCGATCTCGCTGAACCCGGATTCGGTGATTGACACGTGGCAGAAGCTCGGTTCGGTTTAATGCCGGCCTAGAGTGTCGTAAGACACGGCGCGTATCCTGACGGGTATGCGCCAACAAGAACGCGAAGTGCCCGGTGGCGTCCAACGCTGGCGGGGGCCGAGCGACATGCCCCCGCAGACGTGCAGCGTCGCGGGGGTTTTTTTATGGGATTTCGGGAGAGGGAGTATGTCGGCTCAGACCGTCTGGTTTTCTCTGGCCGTGCTGCTCGTCATCGGCGAGCTAATGACGGGGACGTTCTATCTGCTGATGGTGGCCATCGGCTTGGTCGCCGGCGGACTTGGCGCGCTGATCGGCCTTACGTTTCCCGCCCAGGCCATCGTGGCCGCGATTGTGGCGGTGTTCGGCATCGTCGGGCTGCGGCGCACGCGCTACGGGCGGACCACGCGCGAGAATGCCGCCCGCAATCGCAACGTCAATCTGGATATCGGCGAGACTTTGCGTGTCGATGCCTGGTCGCCAGAGCGCCGCGCGCGCGTGCAGTATCGCGGCGCCGCGTGGGATGTCGAACTGGCACCGCACGCGCCGGCCACCGCTGGCGAATTCCGCATCGTCGAAGTGCGCGGCAACGTGCTCGTCGTCGCACCCAAATAGCACGCAAATAGCATCCAAAACAACCAACAAGCTCAACCACGGAGGTTCTATGTTCGAGCTGGGGACTCTCGCGATCATCGTCCTGTTTGCCGCCATTGTGCTGATCGCACAAGGCATCAAGATCGTGCCGCAACAGCACGCCTGGATTCTGGAGCGGCTGGGCAAGTATCACGCGACGCTTTCGCCCGGGCTCAATATCGTGCTGCCCTTTGTCGATCGGGTGGCCTACAAGCACGTGCTCAAGGAAATCCCGCTTGATGTGCCGAGCCAGATCTGCATCACCAAGGACAACACGCAGCTGCAGGTGGACGGCATTCTGTACTTCCAGGTGACCGACCCGATGCGGGCCTCGTATGGCTCGAGCAATTTCGTGATCGCCATCACCCAGCTGGCGCAGACGACGCTGCGCTCGGTGGTCGGCAAACTGGAACTGGACAAGACGTTTGAAGAGCGCGACTTCATCAACCACAGCGTGGTCAATGCGTTGGATGAGGCGGCATCGAACTGGGGCGTGAAGGTGCTGCGCTACGAGATCAAGGATCTGACGCCGCCGAAGGAAATCCTGCACGCCATGCAGGCGCAGATCACGGCAGAGCGCGAAAAGCGTGCGCTGATCGCCGCATCCGAAGGCAAGCGCCAAGAGCAGATCAACCTGGCATCCGGTGCGCGCGAGGCGGCCATCCAGAAATCGGAAGGGGAAAAGCAGGCCGCCATCAACAAGGCGCAGGGCGAAGCGGCGGCGATTCTGGCGGTGGCCGAAGCCAACGCCCAAGCGATCCAGAAGATTGGTCAGGCCATTCGCACCGAGGGCGGTGTCGATGCCGTCAACCTGAAAGTGGCGGAAGAGTATGTGAGTGCGTTCGGCAACCTGGCCAAGCAGGGCAACACGCTCATCGTGCCGGGCAACATGGGCGACCTGAGCACGATGATTGCGTCAGCGTTGACGATTGTGAAGCAGCAGCGGCCGAGCGCGTAAAAGCTCGGCGAGCGAAAGGGCTCAAGCCTTCTCGCGCATGAGGCGGGCTTTTTCGCGCTGCCAGTCGCGGTTCTTTTCGGTTTCGCGCTTGTCGAACTGCTTCTTGCCTTTGGCGAGACCGATTTCGCACTTCACGCGGCCGCGCGTGTAGTGCAGGTTGAGCGGCACGAGCGTGTAGCCGCGCTGCTCCACCTTGCCGATGAGCTTCTTGATCTCTTCGGCGTGCAGCAGCAGCTTGCGGGTGCGCACGGGGTCTGGATGGACATGCGTGGAGGCCGATTGCAGCGGGCTGATATGGGCCCCGATCAGGAACAGCTCGGCGTTACGGATGACGACGTAGCCTTCCTTGATCTGCGCACGGTTGGCCCGGATGGCTTTCACCTCCCAGCCCTCGAGAGCCATGCCTGCCTCGTAGCGCTCTTCGATGAAGTAATCGAAAAAGGCCTTCTTGTTGTCGGCGATGGTCATACGTTGGAATATGCGGTGCGCGCCTTGGGGTGACGATCCCTGCATGCGCTGCGATAAAATGCCGAGTTTAACAAATCCGCCGCAATCCAAACCGGGACGCGGCGCGCAAAGCTTTCGGATGACGCATGGCAGACGTTGAAAAAACCGTGTTGATTGGCTACTCGGCCGAACAGATGTTCGACCTGGTCACCGACGTCAAGGACTATCCGAACTTCCTGCCGTGGTGCGGCGGCGTGGAAATCTACGAGCAGACCGAAACGTCACTCGACGCGCGCGTGGATATTGCCTTCAAGGGCATCCACCAGTTCTTTCGCACGCGTAACGTGCAAACGCGGCCCACTCGCATTGATATGACGTTCGCAGACGGGCCTTTCAAGTCGTTTACCGGTTTCTGGGTCTTCACGCCGCTGCGCGCGGACGCCTGCAAGATCAACTTCCACCTGCATTACGAATTTTCCAGCGTGATTCTGGAAAAGCTGATCGGGCCGGTGTTCAGCATGATTGCCAACACCTTCGTCGATTCGTTCGTCAAACGCGCTGAGACGGTGTATGGCGAATCCTGAGTCCGACAACGTGATCGACGTGATGGTCTGCCTGGCGACGGTCACGCCGCCGCGGCTTGTCAACGTGCAGGTGGCGGCGCAGGCGACGGTGGCTGACGCTGTGCGTGCCTCTGGCCTGCTCGATGGCTTGGAGCTGACGATCGATACCTGCCGCCTGGGGATCTACGGCAAGCGCAAGACGCCCGATGCACCGTTGCACGCACGTGACCGGATAGAAATACTGGGGCCGCTGATCGCCGATCCAAAAACCGCACGCCGGCGGCGCGTGCAGAAGGTGCGAGCCACCGGCACGCGCGAGGGGCTGAAGTGGCTGCGCAACGAGGCGCCGCCCAAAGACGACGTCCTCGAGTAGCGGGCAATCAGTTGCAGTTGGCGCTCAGGGCAGCCTGGTTGCGCTGGACGGCTGCGGCGCGCTGGTTGTCATCCATATAGGCGATCGAGCCGTCGGCCTGCACTGAGCCGACGCGGCGGCCATCCTGCATATACGTGGTTTCGTTGCGCAGGCGTGCGCATTCGGCTTGTTTGCGCTGGGCAGCCTCTGCCTGCCTGGCTTCGTCCTGTTCTTTCTTGGCGCGATCGGACAGACGTTTGCGCAGCTCTTCATCGGGGTTGGATGCCGCGACGCCCGAGGCTGGCTGGCCGGGTTTGGCTGCCCCGTTCGCGTCCACCGCTTTAACGCCAGAGGCCGGCGCAGAAAGGGCTTCATACGCAGTAGCCGTACGGCTGTTCGGGTTGCGGATGATGCGGCTGGGCGGCACTGACGGCGGCGGTGCGGCGTCGCTGTAGACCATGTGGCCCTTGTCATCGCGCCATTGCCAGGCCCATTGCGCCTGGGCAACCGGGCAGGCAAGGGCGATCAGGGCAGCGGTGGCAGGCAACAGGACGTGCAGTCGTTTCATGGAGTTCTCATTCGTGGACTGCCGACGGCGCGCTGGCCGACCCGACGACGGCCCCTCGACGCGCACGGGAGCCCGGTGGCGTGATCGCCACTCGCCAATTTAGGCCGACGGCCTGGCTTGGCCTGTCGACTCGCCCCCCGGCAAGGCGCCCAGTTTATGCAGACTTGTCGTTGGCGTGCAAGCGCACCGACCAGCCGACACCTGCAACCAGCAAGGCGATTGCGGCGATCTCGAGCGGACGCGGCCAGCGGCCGTCGTACACGAAGCCATATGCCAGCGCGAACAGCGTCTCGAACACGATCATCTGGCCCGACAGCGTGAGCGGTAGCCGTCGGGAGGCGATGTTCCACAGGTTGTTGCCGATCAGCGACGCGCCGAGTGCCACGGCGGCATTGACCGCCCAGAACGTGCCCCAGGCGCGCCCGCCGGCATGCATCCAGCTCGTACCAACAGTGAGCAGGGCCACCAAGGTCAAGGCCGCCGACAGAATGCCGCTGGAAATGCCGTACAACGCAGACCATTCGTTGCTGGAGAAATGCGGATTGCGCTGCAGGTAGCGGGCATTGTCCACGGCGTACCAGGTCCAGCTGCAAAGCGCGCCCACGGCACAAGCGATGCCGGCAATGCGTTGCCAGACCGGCCGGGCGTTGGTGGCTGTCGTTGCCGATTCATGGCCGAACAGGTCGACGTTGATGCAGGCGATGCCCGCAGCGACAACCAGCAGCGGCCAGATCAGCCGGGAGAGCGGCACGGCGCCGTGATCGCGCCGGCCAAGCATCGTCACTGTGATGGGTAGGATGCCGACGATGAGGGAGGTGGGGGCAACGCCAGCCAGTTGCACGCCAAACGCCACGAAAACGAAGTAAACAAGATTGCCGCTGCAGGATTGCGTGACCAGCGCCAGGCAATCGGCGCGGGTAATCTTGCGGGCAATGCGGGGAAGGATCGGGGCAGCGGCAACGGCTGCGATGACGCCGTAGGCGAGATAGCGGCCGAGGGTCAGTTCCCACGGTGAAAACGCGGGCAGCGCGCGGGGCGCAATAAACACCATGCCCCACATCGCCCCGGCCAGCAGGGCGCACAATACGCCAATTCCCATTCGAACACTCGCGAGGCTGATTCTGCGCGGCCACTGGCGGCACAGGGCGCTGGAGGTGCGTGCGCGAAGAAAAATTTATCGAGCATAGCACGGGTCTCTACAACCGTGGGGCGAATTCCCGTATAATCCGATTTTGCGCCTAGAGGAAATTGCTATGCGTCTTGTCCAGAAAGCACTCACGTTCGATGATGTGCTGCTCGTCCCGGCCTATTCGGCCGTCTTGCCCCGCGATACGTCCCTTCGCACCAAGCTCACCCGTTCGATCGAACTCGCCATTCCGCTCGTCTCCGCCGCCATGGATACGGTTACGGAAGCGCGGCTCGCCATCGCCATGGCGCAGCAAGGTGGCATCGGTATCGTCCACAAGAACCTGAAGCCCGAAGAACAGGCGCGCGAAGTCGCCAAGGTCAAGCGCTTTGAATCGGGCGTGCTGCGCGATCCGATCACCATTGGTCCGGACATGAAGGTCCGCGACGTGATGGCGCTGTCGGCGCAGCATGGCATCTCGGGTTTCCCGGTGCTGGAAGGCAAGAAGGTGGTGGGCATCATCACCAACCGCGACCTGCGTTTCGAAGAAGAACTGGACGCCCCGGTGCGCGCCAAGATGACGCCGCGTGAGAAGCTCGTCACCGTCAAGGAAGGCGCCACGCTGGAAGAGGCCAAGCGCCTGATGAACAAGCACCGCCTGGAGCGCGTGCTGGTGGTGGGCGAGGCCTTCGAGCTGCGCGGCCTGATCACCGTCAAGGATATTCAGAAGGCTACCGAATACCCGCTGGCGTCGAAGGACGAACGCGGCTCGCTGCGCGTGGGTGCGGCGGTGGGCGTAGGCCCGGACAACGATCTGCGTATCGATCTGCTGGTCAAGGCCGGCGTGGACGTGATCGTGGTCGACACCGCGCACGGCCACAGCCAGGGCGTGCTGAGCCGTGTGCGCTGGATCAAGGACAACTACCCGCAAGTGCAGGTGATCGGCGGCAACATCGCCACGGGCGACGCAGCCAGGGCGCTGGTCGACCACGGCGCAGATGGCGTCAAGGTCGGCATTGGCCCGGGCTCGATCTGCACGACGCGGATTGTCGCGGGCGTGGGCGTGCCGCAGATCTTTGCCGTGTCGAATGTGGCCGAGGCACTGAAGGGCACCGGCGTTCCGCTCATCGCTGACGGCGGTATCCGTTACTCGGGCGATGTCGCCAAGGCCCTGGCTGCCGGCGCACACACCGTGATGATGGGCGGCATGTTTGCCGGTACGGACGAATCTCCGGGTGAGGTGTTCCTGTTCCAGGGTCGCTCGTACAAGAGTTACCGCGGCATGGGCTCGGTGGGCGCGATGAAGGACGGCGCTGCTGACCGTTACTTCCAGGAAGACAACACCGCCAACGTCGACAAGCTGGTGCCGGAAGGTATCGAGGGCCGCGTGCCGTACAAGGGCTCAGCGTTGCCGATCGTGCATCAGCTCACGGGCGGCGTCCGCTCGTCGATGGGCTACTGCGGTTGCGCCTCGATTGCCGAATGGCACGAGAAGGCGCAGTTCGTCGAGATCACCGCCGCTGGCATGAACGAATCGCACGTGCACGACGTGCAGATCACGAAGGAAGCGCCGAACTATCACCGCGACTGATCGGTTGTTGATCAGCGCAAACAAGATAGAAGGCAAGCAGTACTGCCGCCGGGGTGCGCGGGCGCTCCGGCTGAATCAACCGGCGGCCGAAGCACGGGCGGCCGCCCGCAACTGGAGACGATGATGAAAGCGCTTTTGCGACTCGTTCTGTTTCTGGATGCGGCTGTCGCACTGTGCGTCGGTCTCGTCCTGCTGGCTTCACCGATGACGTCCATCTTTGGCGCGCTGCAATTGCCGCAGCCGGAGCCGGCGATGTACGGCCAACTGCTCGGCGTCACGCTGATTGGCGTGGCCTGGCTGCTGTGGCACGCCACCGTCAACGGCCAACTGACCACCGCCGTGGCACAGGTGGTCGGTCATGTGAACCTGGCTGTCGCCGTGCTGGTGATTGCTTGGCTGCTGTTTTTCCACTTGCCGGTGGACGGCGCCGGCCGCATCTGGCTGCCGACGTTTGCTGCGGTGCTGGCGGCGTTTTCTGCCGTGCAGATTCCCGCGTCGCGCCGCGTGCGCACCAACGAGCGCGTGCGCGCGCAAAAGGCCCGTGAAGATGCCGCGGCCGCGCGCGAACGCGAACGCGCAGAAAAGGCGCAACGCAAAGAACCTGGCTACATGCCGCCTCCGGGCTACGGCCCCGGCACTGAAGTCGACACGATTGCCGATTCCATTCCTCCACAACATGCACGACAAAGTCCTCATCCTTGATTTCGGCTCGCAGGTCACGCAACTGATTGCGCGGCGCGTGCGTGAAGCACACGTCTACTGCGAGATTCACCCGAACGACGTGTCCGACGCCTTCGTGCGCGAGTTCGCGCCCAAGGCGATCATCCTGTCCGGCAGCCACGCCAGCACGTACGAAGACCACCAGCTGCGCGCCCCGCAGGCCGTGTGGGACCTGGGCGTGCCGGTGCTCGGCATCTGCTACGGCATGCAGACCATGGCCGTGCAACTGGGCGGCAAGGTGGAGTGGAGCGACCACCGCGAATTCGGTTACGCCGAAGTGCGCGCGCATGGTCACACCCGCCTGCTCAAGGACATCCAGGACTTCGCCACGCCGGAAGGCCACGGCATGCTCAAGGTCTGGATGAGCCACGGCGACAAGGTCACGGAACTGCCGCCCGGCTTCAAGCTGATGGCGTCGACGCCGAGCTGCCCGGTTGCCGGCATGGCCGATGAGGCGCGCGGCTATTACGCCGTGCAGTTCCACCCGGAAGTCACGCATACCGTGCAGGGCCGCGCGCTGCTCGAGCGCTTTGTGCTGGAAATTGCCGGTGCCAAGGCCGACTGGGTCATGCGCGACCACATCGACGAAGCCGTCAAGGCCATCCGCGAGCAGGTGGGCGATGAGGAGGTGATCCTCGGCCTGTCGGGCGGTGTTGATTCGTCGGTGGCAGCGGCGCTGATCCACCGCGCTATTGGCGATCAGCTGACCTGCGTGTTTGTCGACCACGGCCTGCTGCGGTTGGACGAAGGCAAGATGGTCATGGACATGTTCGCCGGCCGCCTGCACGCCAAGGTCGTGCACGTGGATGCGTCGGAGCAGTTCCTCGGCCATCTGGCTGGCGTGACGGACCCGGAGGCCAAGCGCAAGATCATCGGCCGCGAGTTCGTTGAGGTGTTCCAGGCCGAAGCCAAGAAGCTCAGCAATGCCAAGTGGCTGGCGCAGGGCACGATCTACCCGGACGTGGTGGAATCGGGCGGCACCAAGACCAAGAAGGCAACCACGATCAAGAGCCACCACAACGTGGGCGGCCTGCCGGAGACGCTGGGGCTGAAGTTGCTCGAACCGTTGCGCGACTTGTTCAAGGATGAAGTCCGTGAGCTGGGCGTGGCGCTGGGCCTGCCGCACGAAATGGTGTATCGCCATCCGTTCCCGGGGCCGGGCCTGGGCGTGCGTATTCTGGGCGAGGTCAAGCGCGAATATGCAGACCTGCTGCGCCGTGCCGATGCGATCTTCATCGAGGAATTGCGCGGCACCAAGGCCACGGCACAGGACGCCGCTGCCGGCCTTTGCGCCGAGGGCGACGTTGGCAAGAGCTGGTACGACCTGACCAGCCAGGCGTTTGCGGTGTTCCTGCCGATCAAGTCCGTCGGCGTGATGGGCGATGGCCGTACGTATGACTACGTGACGGCGCTGCGTGCAGTGCAGACCACTGACTTCATGACCGCGCACTGGGCGCATCTGCCGTACACGCTGCTCGGCCGCGTGTCGAACCGCATCATCAACGAGGTGCGTGGTTTGAGCCGTGTCGTGTATGACGTGTCGGGCAAGCCGCCTGCGACGATCGAGTGGGAGTGAGGTTTTCTCTCAAGATGGACAGAAGCCCGCGTTATGCGGGCTTTTTTCTTTCCAGTGCCTGCACAAGGAGGTGGAGGGTGGCGTGCTATGTGATATTTGTTGACACATGAACGGAACACCTGTAGAAACCATCCTCGCAGGATCTTCAAGCAGTTACTCCGATGTTCTGGGTTGTCACACCAAGCGGTGCTTCCTTTGCTCCATGTTTCTTCCTTGATTGTCGTGCCTGATGAGCACAGGCTCATGCAGAACTTTTTAGGATATCCAACATGGAAACCGGCACAGTAAAGTGGTTCAACGACTCCAAGGGCTTCGGCTTCATCACCCCGGACGCAGGCGGCAACGATCTCTTCGCTCACTTCTCTGAAGTTCAGGGCAGCGGGTTCAAGTCCCTCCAAGAGGGCCAGAAGGTTCGCTACGTTGCAGGCGTTGGCCAAAAGGGTCCGGCTGCTACGAAGATTGAAGCGATCTGATCGGTCGCATCTGCCAAGAAAAAACCCCGCACTGCGGGGTTTTTTTTCGCGGCCAAACGCACGCGCTGTCGAGTGCTCCGCAGAGCGCCTATGCCGCCTGCTTGCGGGGCCGCCGTACCGCGCGAATCTTTCCGGTGGTGCCGCCGCCGCAGAAGAACTGATCGGCACCGTTCGATTCCAGCCCCGACACAGTGATGCCCGCCGGCATATCAAGCTGCTCCAGCACTTCGCCGGTTTGCGGATCGATATGCCGCAGCTCGCTCGTATCGCCTTCCCAGGTGGCGTGCCAGAGTTCACCGTCGACCCAGGTGACGCCCGTGACGAACCGGTTGGATTCGATGGTGCGCAACACCTTGCCGGTGTCCGGATCGATCTGGCGGATCTTGCGCTCCCGGTAGTGACCAACCCACAGCGTCCCTTCGGCCCAGGCGAGGCCTGAATCTCCGCCCGCGCCTGGCGCGGGAATCGTGGCGAGCACGGTGCCCGTTTGCGGGTCGATCTTCTGGATGCGGTCTTCGGCAATCTGGAACAGGTGACGCCCGTCGAATGCGGTGCCTGCATGGGCGGGCACGTCGATGGCGCGCTGCGTCTTGCCGCTGTCGGGGTCGAGTTCCTTCAACTGGCCGCCGGCAGCAAACCAGACGTGTTGACCATCGTAGGTCACGCCGCCGACGTTCTCTGCGCCAGGGAAGGGGCCGTATTCGCGCACGACTTCGGCGGTGGATCGTTTCATGTTGGGCTCGCTGGAATCGGTTGTGGAGTCTTCATCCTAGTCACTTGGCAGCGGTGCGGGGAGTAACAAGGTGGTCGCGAATCCAGGTACCGGAGGCGTCACCCATCGGCGCGCGCGGCCGCGTCCGAAAAACTGCACCTTGCCGGCGGCTGCCAATGCGTCGAGCGCGCGCTGTACGGTGCGCTGACTGGCACCGAGCGCCAGCGCCAATGCGGAGCTGGACCACGATTCCCCATCGGCCAGGCAAGCCAACACGGCGGCGTATTGCTCATCGACGGGTTGCGCGAGCACGACCACGCGCTGTGTCTCGTGCGTTTGCAGTGCGAATCCGTGTCGGGTTGCTTTGATCGTGCCTAACGCACCCAGCGCGGTGCGTAAGCGTCCGATCTCTACGCGCAGGCGCACGCGGTGCGATTCGTCTGGATGCCGGGTGCGGAATGCTCGGGCGATGAGGGCGTCTCTGGGCATGTCTTCCGGCCACGCTTCTGCCAGTGCACGTACCAACGTGAACAGCACCGGCCGCTTGGCGAGCGAGACAACCGTATCGGCCTGCCGGATGGCGAGCCGGCACGCATCTACAACGAATGTGTCTGATGCAAAGAGGGCCTCGACATCTTCAAGGCGCAGAACGCGCTCCTCGCCGCGTGAGACCAGCCGCGCGGCCGGTGCGCTCAGTGCAAGGGCGGCGCGTTCGACTTCGGCGGTGAGCGTCGGGATGCCGGCCTGGCGCGCCGCGAGATCGGCGTCGGCCAGAGCGGCGCGCGCGGAAGTCGTCTGCAAGCGCCGGATCGCAATGCCCGCGACGACAAGCGCGTGAGCCGCCCGCAATACCGGCGGAAGATGCGCCGGGTTGAGCGCCGCGAGGGCGGCCTCTGCATCGTCCAGGCGCCCGATTAGCAGAAGACGGCGGATGCTGAGATACCGCGCGTGCGCAGCGTTGATGTGATCGCCATGGGCTTCAAGCGTGGCGCGTGCCGTGTCGAGGGTTTTTTCGGGCCAGCCAAGATCGCGCGAGGCGAGGGCGACTTCGGCTTCAGCGACGATGCAGCGAGCGCGTGCCACGGCCTCGCGTGAGCCGAACGCACGGGCTGCGCGACGCAGCAACAGCTTGGCCCGCGCCAGGTCACCGAGCTGTGCCATGGCGATGCCGCGCAGTGCGAGTGCCGGCGCGTCGTCACGCAAGGCGACGCGGTTCAGCGCTCCGAATGGGTCACCGGCAGCGAGTGCGCGCGCTGCAGCCGTGATCAATGAATCCATTCGAATCCCGCCACACTTGTCACTCCCGCCGTTTGAGGTCGGCGCCTAATCTAGCACACGACCACTCACCCAAAAACGGAGGCAAGCATGAGTGCAACACACCCCACAGCAACCCGCGCAACCTGGCTGGCAGAGCGCATTGAACTGCTCAAGGCGGAGAAGGAACTCACCCGCCGCAGCGACGAGTTGGCACGCCGCAGACAGGCGCTGCCCTGGGTTCGCGTCGACAAAACGTATCGCTTTGAAACGGAGAACGGAAGCGCCACGTTGAGCGATCTTTTCGGCGGGCGATCGCAACTGCTGGTCTATCACTTCATGTTCGGGCCGGACTACAAGGCGGGCTGCCCCTCGTGCTCGATGATTGCCGATGGCTTTGACGGCTTTGTCACGCATCTGGCGAACCACGACGTGACGTTGATGGCGGTGTCGCGCGGGCCGCTGGCCAAGTTGATCGAGTATCGCGAGCGAATGGGCTGGAGCTTTCCGTGGGCGTCATCAGTCGGCAGCGATTTCAACTACGACTTCAATGTCTCGATTACGGAAGACCAGCAGCGCGCAGGCAGTGCCGACTACAACTACGTGCGCGGCAGCCACGTGATGGATGCATCGGATTTGCCCGAACCCGTGCAGCAGTTCGCCAGCATGTGCGGCACCGATGCGCCCACCTATGTGCGCGACCGGCCCGGCATGAGCGCTTTCGTGCTGGAAGATGGCGTCGTGTACCACACGTATTCCACCTACGCGCGTGGGCTCGACGGTTTGTGGGGTGCATACCAGTGGCTGGACCGCGCACCGCTCGGCCGCAACGAAACCGGTGTCTGGTGGCGTCGCCATGACGAGTACACTCAGCAGCGTTGAGGTGTCGCGCGAGCAGGCAGTGTCCGAGCGCGGCTTCCTGGCCGTCTCGGCACTGCTGTTCATCGCCAGCACAACGGCGACGGTGGTGTGGTGCAACGCCATGCCTGCCATGACGGAGATGCCGATGGCGTGGATGCCGATGTGCGGTCAGACGTGGCAGAGCTTTGCCGCGTCGTTCATCGGCATGTGGACGGTGATGATGACGGCGATGATGCTGCCGTCATTGCTGCCGATGCTGCGGCGGTATCGCGTTGCGCTTCATGTGGCGGGCAAGCCGAATGTTGATGCGCACACCGCGTTGGCAGGCACGGCGTACTTTGCCGTGTGGGGGCTGATCGGCGCGATGGTCTTTGCGCTGAGTGCAGCGTTGGCCCAGCTCGAAATGACATGGCCCGTGCTGGCACGTGTGGCGCCGGTTGCAAGCGGCGCGGTGGTTTTGGCAGCCGGCACATTGCAGTTCAGCGCATGGAAGGCGCGGCAGCTTGCGATATGCCGCGCACGGCCAGCGCCTGGGGGCGATGCGTGGCGATTTGGCTTGCGCCTCGGCCTGCGCTGCGCCGCGTCGTGCGCTGGCCTGACTGCAATTCTGTTGGTGACCGGCGTCATGGATCTGCGTGCAATGGCGGTCGTGTCAGCGGCGATCACGCTTGAGCGCCTGGCATCTGCGGGACAGCGTATGGCCCGCTACATTGGCGTCGTTGCGATCGGGGCAGGATTGCTGTTGATGCTGCGTGCCGCATTGCCCTGAGGCGTGCCGAGTACCCCCCCTTACATCACCGCGCCAAGCTGCCACGGTACGAACTCGTTGTCGCCAAGACCATTGAGTTCGCTCTTGGAGCGGCTGCCGGATGCGGTAGTGAGCATCAGTTCGAACAGCGCCTGGCCGGCTTGTGCAATGCTGAGGCGGCCATCGACGATGCCGCCGCAGTCGTAGTCCATGTCGAGTTCCATGTGCCGATAGAGCGTGCTGTTGGTGGCAAGCTTCAACGATGGCACTGGCTTGCAGCCGTAGGTGGACCCGCGGCCCGTTGTGAAGCAGATCAGGTTGGCCCCGCCTGCGACCTGGCCCGTGGCGGACACGGGGTCGTAGCCCGGCGTGTCCATGAAGACGAGGCCGTGCGCCTGCACTGGTTGGGCGTATTCATACACGGCCATCAGGCCGCTGCTGCCGCCTTTGGCGACCGCGCCGAGGGATTTCTCCAGGATGGTCGTGACGCCGCCGGCCTTGTTGCCGGGCGAAGGGTTGTTGTTCATGTCGGCGCCCAGCGTGCTGGTGTAGTGCTCCCACCAGGCCAACCGTTGCATCAACGCGTCGGCCACGGCAGGCGTTGCAGCGCGCGCAGTCAACAGGTGTTCCGCGCCATAGATCTCGGGCGTTTCGGATAGCACTGCGGTGCCCCCGTGTCGCACCAGCAGATCCACCGCTGCGCCCAGTGCGGGGTTGGCGCTGATGCCCGAGTAGCCGTCCGACCCGCCGCATTGCAGGCCCACCGTGAGGTGGCTTGCCGGGACGGTGCTGCGTTGTGCCTGATTCGCGATCGGCAGCATGTCGCGCAGCATGGACAGGCCGGCCGCAATCGCCTCGCGCGTGCCGCCTTCTTCCTGGATCGTGAGCGATGCGAACAGGCCCGGTGTGCGGGCGCCCAGCATCTGGACGAGCGGTGCAACCTGGTTGACTTCGCAACCGAGGCCAACGATCAGCACGCCGGCAAAGTTGGGGTGGTCGGCGTAGCCGCGCAGCGTGCGCTGCAGCAGTTCCAACCCCTCGCCATTGCCGGCCATGCCGCAGCCGCTGCCGTGTGTGATGGCAACAACGCCGTCCACATTGGGAAACGCGGCCGCCTCTGCCTGCGCCGCTTGCACGATATGCCGGCACACGGTGGCCGAGCAGTTCACGCTGGAGATGACGCCAATGAAATTGCGCGTGCCGACGCGGCCATCCGCCCGCACGTAGCCTTCGAACGTGGCAGGCGTGTCGACGGGGATGGTGGCGCGATACGCGTGGCCCACAGCGTGCTCGGCGGCGGAGTTGGCCATGCCGATGTTGTGCACATGCACGTGCTCACCCGCACGGATGGGCGCAGTGGCCACGCCAATGACCTGCCCATACTTGTGCACCGGCTGGCCCACTGCGATGTCGCGCAATGCGACCTTGTGACCGGCGGGAATGGCGTCGCGGGTGGTCAATCCGGCGTTGAGTGCCGCGCCAGGCGCGAGCGCCACACGCGCGACGGCCACGTCGTCGTCGGGGGCAAGAAGAATGAGGGATGCGTCGGACATGGTGCTTTGCAGGTTCAATTCGGATTGGCCAGCGCGGCGTTCAGGCGCGGCTGGGCGAGGTGCAAGCCCAACTGCCGCGCGAGCGCGACGATGGGCGCCAGGCGCCGCTGCTTCTTCTGCGCGTGGTTCTGCGCGATGTCGGCAAGGCGGTGGGCAAGGTAGGGGTTCAATAGCCTTTCGCGCAGCGAGACGAGATAGGCCTCGGCCGCCTCGCGCTTGCCGAGGGCTGCAAATACGGGAACGATCTCGTCGCGCCACAGTGCTTCCAGCGCCGGGCGCAGGTGCGGGTCTTCCATGGCCTGCACGACGGTCATATCGGCGGGATGCGCATCTTCGCGCCAACGCTCGGCCAGAAAGGTGTGGCCTGCGTTGAGCAGAAAGAGCTTGAGGCGCTCGTGATGATCGAGTTCGTCCGTTAGCACGATGGCCGGGTGCGTGCAGGGCAGCACCAATCCCGGGCGGCGTTCGATGGCCCAGAGCGCGTACGGCTCCGCCACGGCGCCCACGGGGAGCAATGCCTCCGAGACGATGCGGTCTACGAGCGAGTTGGCCCACACGCAATGCGTGCGCAGCCAATCGATGAAAGCGGCGGGCAGCGCCCACTGTTGCGCCAGCGCGCAGACCGTCGCGCACAGCGTGTCGCCATTGCGCTCGATCAGTTCGCACGGAAACAGCGAGAGCGGTGCCTTCGGCTGTCGGAGCCAGCGGCCGAGCAGCAGCGCCACCAGTTTCGCGGGGAAGCTGCGCGGCACGCGCGATGGCTGCTGTATCAAGCTGGCGTCATCGCGTGGGTCCAACTGGTAGCCCTGGTCGGCGGTGTTGGACACCACGACCCGCACCTCCGTTGCCATGAGGTCACGCAGTTGTTCCCAGTCCGCCTCGGCCTGCAGGGCGCGCCGCACGGCACGGCAGGTGACGGTCTGGTCAACGGGTGTGCCGTCTCGCAAGCCGCGAATGCGCACCGGGTAACCCGCGCCGCCAGCCAGCGCCGCCACACGTGCAGCGCTGGCCGGGCTGGACGTGGTCTGTACGACCGTGATGCCGCCCAGCGCGTGTCCTGCATCGAGCGCTTCCGACACGAACAAGTCGACGTGCGCCTGCAGGAAGCGGCTCGTGCCGAACTGGAGGATCGGCTCGGTCATGCGCTCAGCACTCCACGATGGCTTTCACCACGCCGGCGGCGGGGTCGAGCAGCGTCTTGAAGTGCTCGGGCACGTCTGCCAGCGCCATGCGGTGGGTGTTCAGCGCGGTCGGAATCTTGCCCGCGCGCATGGCGTCGAGCACGGTCTCAAAATCTTCCGTGGTGGCGTTGCGGCTGGCGAGCAGCGTGGTCTCGCGCTTGTGGAATTCCGGATCGGAGAACGAGATGTTGGCCGCCACCACCGAGATCAGCACATAGGTGCCGGCATGCGCCACAAAGCGCAAGCCACGCTCCATGGCTTTCGGATTGCCCGTGGCATCGAACACGACGTCATAAAACTCATTGCCGGTGAGCGCGGCGAGTTGCGCTTCGTCGGTATCGCCCAGCGCAACGCTGGCGTCCACACCAAGTTGCTCCTTCGCAAAGGCAAGGCGATCGGCACGGGAGTCCAGCGCCGTGACAACCGCGCCGCGCAGTTTGGCAAAGATCATGGCGGCCATGCCGATCGGGCCGGCGCCGACCACCAGCACGCGCTGCCCGGCGCGCACCTGCGCCCGGCGCACGGCATGCGCGCCAATGGCCAGGAATTCCACCATCGCGGCCTGATCCAGGCTGACGCCGTCCGCCTTGTGCACGAAGGCTTGCGGCACGCTGAGGTATTCCGTGAACGCCCCGTCGCGATGCACGCCCAGCACCTGGATGTTGACGCAGCAGTTTGTCCGGCCCTGGCGGCAGGCGACGCAGTGTCCGCATGACAGGTAAGGCATCACGTACACCACGTCGCCCTTGGCCAGCGCGCTTCCGGCCGGTGCCTGCTCGACGATTCCCGACAGCTCATGCCCCATTACGCGCGGGTAGTTCAGGTAAGGCTGATTGCCCGTGAAGATGTGCAGGTCGGTGCCGCACACGCCGACGCGTTTGACGCGCAGCAGCACTTCGCCTTCGGCGGGGCTTGGGACCGGCCGGTCCAGGGCCAGCAGCGTGCCCGGTGTTTCGCAAACGACGGTCAGCATGATGCGGCTCCAGCCGGAGTAGCGCCGCGGATGTCGGCTCGATGGGGTCGTTGAAGCGTGTGTGTATGGGCGCGTGGCAATGGCAAACGGTAGGTCACCTTCCGGTCTCCTTGGGTGGAAGAGGTGAGGTCGGATTGCGCGCGCGTACTGCGCCAAGTTGGAGGAAGCGGACTCCGTCTCCGGCAACTGGTCATGCCAAACAGGCCTCACCTATTGGTCAGACCAATTTAACATCTTGAGAGAAAATCCTTGATGGGGGAAACCCTGATGCAGAAAATCCCTTGTTTTCAAGGGGGCAAGGCGATGCGGCCTGAAATTTGGTCAGGCCGCATTGGGGTGGGAGCGGCGTGGGTGGCGGGGAGGAGTTGCGCGGCCGCGAGCGGACCGCGCATGGGTGAGTGCGGCTACTGCGCGCTGTCTTGCTGAATGGCGCCCGCGATCCAGCGCTCTTCCGACGCCCTTAAGTGCGCCCGCATGGCGGTTTGCGCGGCGATGGGGTCGCCGGCCTGCAGCGCCCTGAGAATCTCTTCGTGTTCGTGCACGGCCGCATGCCAGCTTGATTCGCCCTCCGCATGGTCGCGGATCGCCATGGCGAGCGGGTCATGGCGGCTGTCGAACAGCTCCGCCACGAATCGGCTCAGGACCGAATTGCCGGCGGTCTCCGCAATCAGCATGTGGAACTGACGGTCAGCGTCGGTGGGCGACTTTCCACCCAATGCGAGTTTCTTCATGCGGTCGATGGTGCGCTGGAGCTTATCGAGCGTGGCCGCGGTCAGCCGCCCTGTGGCGAGCGTGATCACGTCGCCCTCAAGCACGGCCCGGGCCTGCATCAGTTCGGAAGGGCTTTCGCCCAGCGACGGAATGGCCGCACTCTCGCTCGCCGCGCTTGCGTCTTGCACATATACGCCGGAACCCATGCGGATCTCAACCTGGCCGCCAATCTCCAGGGCGATCAACGCCTCGCGCAACGAGGGGCGCGATACGCCCAGCGTCTGCGCCAGTTCGCGCTCCGGAGGTAAGCGTGTGCCCGGTCCGAGCTTTTCCTGTTGGATCAGCGCAAGAATTTGCGCGGCTACAGATTGGTAAAGCCGCTTTGGCTCTGTCTGCTTCATTGTGGTGTGGTTTTTGGCGCGCGCGTTGCCGCGCATGGGTGTGTTTCGAGTCTAGCATGGGCACCGCCAGCCGTTGTCTAGACTGGTGTCAGCAACACTTCAGGGTTTGCACTAGTGGTCAGGCAGGTGTGTTGTAAGTGATATTGGCTTGACCAAAAAATGCTTGGGCTGATCGAATCGCTCCGAACTGGACTTACCAGTGCGTCGAGCGGAAGATCGGAGCCTCGCAACACAACGGAGACCACGATGAGCAGTGCTGATGCCGTGCCTACGCACGTAAGCAGCTCCAGATCGTCGATGCCGCAAGAGATTCTTTGCTTGCAGCGCATCGGCAAACGCTTTCCCGGCGTCATTGCGCTGGATGGTGTGGATCTGGATCTGCGCGTGGGCGAAGTCCATGCCGTCTGCGGCGAAAACGGTGCCGGCAAATCCACCCTGATGAAGATTATCAGTGGCCAGTACACCGCAGACGATGGCGTCATCTCGTACCGGGGTGAGGCGGTGCGCTTTGCGTCGACATCCGAGGCGCAGGCGGCCGGCATTGCGATCATCCATCAGGAGCTGAATCTCGTGCCGCACTTGTCGGTGGCGGAGAACATCTTCCTGGCGCGTGAGCCCAAGCGCGGCCCGTTCATCGATTACCGCAAGCTCAACACCAACGCACGGAGCTATCTGCAGCGGATCGGCCTGGCCGTGGAGCCGACCACGCTGGTCAGCGCCCTATCGATTGCGCAGCAGCAGATGGTGGAGATTGCCAAGGCGCTCTCGCTCAACGCGCGTGTGCTGATCATGGACGAGCCCACGTCTTCGCTCACGGAATCCGAAACCGTTCAGTTGTTTCGCATCATCAAGGAGTTGCGCGCCGATGGCGTGGCGATTCTGTATATCTCGCACCGGCTGGATGAGATGGCCGAGATTGTCGATCGCGTGACGGTGCTGCGTGACGGCCGCCATATCGCCACGAGCGATTTTGCTTCCACCAGCGTCAACGAGATCGTCGCGCGGATGGTTGGCCGCTCGCTGGACGATGTATTTCCCGCGCGCAAGTCGGTACCGACCGACGAGGTGTTGTTGCGTGTGAACGCACTGAGCCGCGCTGGCGTCTTCGGCCCGGTGTCGTTCGAGTTGCGCAAGGGCGAGATTCTCGGTTTTGCCGGCTTGATGGGCGCGGGGCGCACGGAGGTGGCACGGGCCATTTTCGGTGCGGAGCGGCTCGACTCCGGGTCGATCACGCTGGGCCATATGGGCGATCAGCCGGTCACGATCCGTTCGCCGCGCGAGGCCATTCGGCAGGGCATTGCCTACCTGTCTGAAGACAGAAAGAAAGATGGTCTGGCGCTGTCGATGCCGGTGGCCGTGAACATCACCCTGGCCAATGTCCGGGCGATCTCCTCGCATGGCTTTCTGCGTTTTTCCGAAGAGACCGCTGTGGCACAGCGCTACGTGCGCGAGCTGAACATCCGCACGCCGTCGGTCGGGCAGACCGTGCGCAATCTGTCGGGCGGCAATCAACAGAAGATCGTGATCGGCAAATGGCTGTATCGCGGTTCGCGCATCCTGTTTTTCGATGAGCCCACGCGGGGCATCGACGTTGGCGCCAAGTACGCGATCTATGGGCTGATGGACGAACTCGCCGCGGACGGTGTCGGTGTCGTGTTGATCAGCTCGGAGCTACCGGAACTGCTGGGCATGACCGATCGAATTGCCGTCTTTCACGAAGGCCGCATCACCGCAGTCCTGGAAACACGGAAGACCAACCAGGAAGAAATTCTGCATTACGCATCAGGACGAACACATGCTTGAAATGACATCAGATCAGCCGCAGGCCGTGAAAACGCAGCGCAAGCAACACCATCGGGACTTGATCCAGAAGTTTGCCGCGCTCGGCAGCCTCGTGGCGCTTGTGATCGCGTTTTCCGCCACCAGCGCAGCGTTCTTTTCGGTCGGCAACTTCATGACCGTCGCACTGCAAGTCACATCGATTGCCTACCTGGGCGTGGCCGCCACGTGCGTGATCATCACCGGCGGCATCGATCTGTCGGTGGGCTCGGTGCTGGCGCTCTCCGGCGTGGTGGCCGCGCTGCTCGTGAAGATGGGCGTACCGGTGCCGTTTGCCATGCTGGCCGGCGTGGTGGTCGGTGCCATGTGCGGATGGGTCAACGGTATCTGCATCACGCGGATGGGCCTGCCACCATTCATTGCCACGCTGGGCATGATGCTGGTCGCGCGCGGCCTGGCCCTGCAGATCACGGGTGCCCGTCCAGTCTCGGGCCTGGGTGACGCCTTTGGCGAACTCGGCAACGGCGCACTGTTTCGCATCTCGCACATCGGCGCAGACGGCTTTCCGGACACGGTCTTCCCCGGCATTCCTTACCCGGTGGTGATCATGCTGGCGCTGTTCATCGCTGTCTCGGTGCTGCTGTCGCGCACGTCATTGGGCCGCCACATCTATGCAGTCGGTTCGAATGCTGAAGCGGCGCGCCTGTCCGGTGTGAACGTGCAGGGCGTGAAGCTGTTCACGTATGTGCTGTCGGGCCTGCTGGCAGGGATGACGGGGTGCGTGCTGATGTCTCGTCTCGTGACCGCACAACCGAACGAAGGCGTGATGTACGAACTTGACGCGATTGCCAGTGCCGTGATCGGCGGGACGTCGCTGATGGGCGGTGTCGGAACGGTCTCGGGCACGGCCATTGGCGCGTTCGTGATCGGCGTGTTGCGCAACGGGCTCAACATGAACGGCGTATCGAGTTTTATCCAGCAGATCATCATCGGCGTGGTCATCCTTGGCACCGTCTGGATCGATCAGCTCAGAAACCGCAAGTTGTAAGAGCCGCTAACAAAATTGTCCTGGCTAGGCGTGCCGACGCAGACAGTACATGTAGTACCGAATGTTCGTCACCTCGGGAGGCGCAACGACGCCAGGGCGGTTTTGTTGGCGGCTCTAAGTCGAGCAGTTCAAACCAAAACCAAGGAGTGAGACATGAAGAAGTTTTCCGTACTGGCGGTGGTTGCAGCAACGTGTGCACTGTTCTCTGCCTATGCGCAGGCGGCAGGCGGTGAAATTGCCGTGATCGTGAAATCGGCAAATTCCAACTACTGGCAGAACGTTCAGAAGGGCGCGACGGCCGCCATGGGCAAAGCGAAGGGCTACACGATGACCTTCCAGGGCCCCGCAGCAGAATCGGCCATTGCCGACGAAGTGAACATGGTCGAGAACGCTGTGAACCGGCATGTCGCGGGCATCGTGCTGGCGCCGTCCGACCCGGACGCGCTGGTGCCGGCGATGAAGAAGGCATGGGAGGCGCACATCCCCGTGGTGCTGATCGACTCGATGGTGTCCGACTCCGGCAAGCAGTACTACCAATCGTTCCTCTCCACGGACAACGCGAAGGCGGGCGAGTTGTGCGCGAAGGCGATGATCGACGCTGTCGGCCAGACCGGCAAGATCGCGATCATGTCGTACGTGCCGGGCGCTGGGTCTGAAATCGGCCGTGTGGGCGGCTTCAAGAAATACATCGAGGCGCACTCGAAGCTGCAGATCGTTGGGCCGTTCTACTCGCAATCGCAAATGGCAACGGCGCTGAACCAGACGACCGACGTGCTGGCCGCCAACCCCGATCTGAAGGGTATCTTCGGTGCAAACGAGCCGACGGCAGTCGGCATGGGACGCGCGCTGCAGCAGTCGGGCAAGAGCGGCAAGGTGGCCGCCATCGGCTTTGACGGCAACCAGGATCTGCAGGGCTTCGTGCGCGACGGCACGATCCGCGCCATCGCCGTCCAAAGCTCGTACCAGATGGGCTACAAGGGCATCGAAACGGTCGTCAGCGTGATCGAGAAGAAGCCCGTGCAGAAGCAGGTCGACACCGGCGTGATGATGGTCAACAAGCAGAACCTGGATTCGCCCGAGGCCAAGAACGTCCTGTACTGACGAATCATCGCAACAAGGGGCGTGGCGGAGCGTCGTTCGCCGCCATGCCGGCTGAATCCCTTTCCTGAACGGCGCAGTGTTTTAACTCCATTGCCGGAATGGGCCATCGCCAACGTGGCCCGCGCCGGAACGCAGACGCAATGAGACTCCAAGGAAAACGCATCCTCGTGACGGCGGCTGGGCAGGGTATTGGCCGGGCCAGCGCGATGATGTTTGCAAAAGAAGGCGCGCAGGTGCTCGCCACCGACATCAACGCACAGGCGCTGGCCACGCTGGCAGAGACCGCCGGCGTTCGCACCTTGCGCCTGGACGTGACGGACGCCAACGCCGTTGCCGTCCTGGCACGCGAAGAAGCCGCCTTCGATGCGCTGTTCAACTGCGCGGGCTTCGTGCACGCCGGCAGCATCCTCGAATGTTCGGAAGACGACTGGGCGTTCTCTTGGCAGCTCAACGTGACGTCGATGTACCGCCTGACGCGTGCGCTGTTGCCGAAGATGCTCGACAACGGCGGGGCGTCGATCATCAACATGGCGTCCGCCGCGTCCAGCGTGAAGGGCGTGCCGAACCGCTTCGTGTATGGCACGACCAAGGCCGCCGTCATCGGCATGACCAAGGCGATTGCCGCCGACTTTGTGGCCCGCGGCATCCGCTGCAACGCCATCTGCCCGGGCACAGTGGAGTCTCCGTCGCTTGAGCAGCGCATTGCAGCGCAGGCGCAGGAACAGAACGTGCCGATCGACACCATCCGTGCGGCCTTCGTTGCACGCCAACCGATGGGCCGTGTCGGCACGGCAGACGAGATTGCCGCGCTGGCCACGTACCTGGCTTCGGATGAGTCCCGCTTCACGACCGGCACTTGCTGCGTGATCGACGGCGGCTGGTCCAACTGATTTGGCTTGATTGATTGCAGTTCACAACGACAACACGATGAAACTCCTCCGCTACGGCCCCAAGGGCCAGGAAAAGCCCGGCCTGCTCGATGCGCAAGGTCAAGTGCGCGACCTGTCCGGCGTGATTGACGACATTGCCGGCGCTGCGCTGCTGCCCGAGAGCCTCGCTCGACTGCGCACGCTCGACATCAGCCGCCTGCCCATCGTCGATGGCACGCCGCAAGCGGGCCTGCGCCTGGGCGCCTGCGTGGGCAACGTCGGCAAGTTCATCTGCATCGGCCTGAACTACTCCGACCACGCTGCCGAGACAGGCGCTGAAGTGCCGGCTGAGCCGGTCGTCTTCGGCAAATGGACCAGCGCCATCTGCGGCCCCAACGACGACGTGGAAATTCCGCGCGGCTCGGTCAAGACCGATTGGGAAGTCGAGCTTGGCGTGGTGATCGGCAAGGGCGGCCGGTACATCAGCGAGGCCGATGCGCTCGCGCATGTGGCCGGTTATTGCGTCATCAACGATGTGTCGGAGCGCGAATACCAGCTCGAGCGCGGCGGCACGTGGGACAAGGGCAAGGGCTGCGACACCTTCGGCCCCATCGGCCCGTGGCTCGTCACCGCCGACGAGGTGCCCAATCCGCAGGCGCTGCATCTGTGGCTGGAGGTGGATGGGCATCGTTACCAGAACGGATCGACGTCGACCATGGTGTTTGGCGTGGCGCATCTCGTCAGCTACCTGAGCCGCTTCATGAGCCTGCAGCCGGGCGATGTGATTTCCACCGGCACGCCGCCGGGCGTGGGGCTGGGGCAGAAGCCGCCGGTCTATCTGCGCGCGGGCCAGACCATGCGCCTGGGCATCGAGGGCCTGGGCGAGCAGCGCCAGCGCACGGTGGACGCACAAGGCTGAAGGGCAGGCATTCCGCAATCCCGAACACGATACTCATGACCATCATCCGATCCCTGCGCGTGCTGGACGTGCGCTTTCCGACCTCGCAGCATCTCGACGGCTCCGACGCGATGAACCCGGACCCGGACTACTCCGCGGCCTACGTGATCCTGGAGACTGACCAGCCTGGCCTGGAAGGCCACGGCCTGACCTTCACCATCGGGCGCGGCAACGAGGTCTGCTGCGCGGCCATCGCGGCGATGCGCCATCTGGTGGAAGGGTTGGATCTCGACTGGATTCGTGAAGACATGGGCCGCTTCTGGCGTCATGTCACGTCCGACAGCCAGTTGCGCTGGATCGGCCCGGACAAGGGCGCCATCCACCTGGCCACCGGCGCGGTCGTCAATGCGGCGTGGGATCTGTGGGCCAAGGCCGAAGGCAAGCCGCTGTGGCGCCTGGTGGCCGATCTCACGCCGGAAGAACTCGTGCGCTGCATCGACTTCCGCTACATCACCGACGGCATCACGCCCGAAGAAGCACTGGACCTGCTGCGCAAGCAGGCGCCGGGCAAGGCCGAGCGGATCCGCACGCTGGAGCAGGAAGGCTACCCGTGCTACACCACGTCCGCCGGCTGGCTCGGCTATGACGACGACAAGCTGCGCCGCCTCTGCCGCGAGGCCGTCGACAGCGGCTTCCGCCACGTCAAGCTCAAGGTCGGGCGCGATCTGAAGGACGACATTCGCCGCGTCTCCATCGCCCGCGAAGTGCTTGGGCCGGACCGCGAACTGATGATCGATGCCAACCAGGTCTGGGAGGTCAAGGAAGCCATCGACTGGGTGCGCGAACTCGGTTTCGCCAAGCCGTGGTTCATTGAAGAGCCGACCAGCCCGGACGATGTGGAAGGCCATCGCAAGGTGCGCGAAGCCGTTGCCCCCGTCAAGGTCGCCACCGGCGAGATGTGTCAGAACCGCATTCTCTTCAAGCAGTTCATCATGCGCGGCGCGATTGACGTTGTGCAGATCGACGCGTGCCGCCTGGGCGGCGTGAACGAAATCCTGGCTGTGTTGCTGCTGGCCGCCAAGTACGGCCTGCCGGTGTGCCCGCATGCCGGCGGCGTGGGCCTGTGCGAGTACGTGCAGCATCTCTCGATGATCGACTACATCTGCGTGTCGGGCACGCGCGAGGGCCGCGTCGTCGAGTACGTCGACCATCTGCACGAGCACTTTGTCGACCCTTGTGTGGTGCGCAACGCCGCCTATCTGCCGCCGCAGGCACCGGGTTTCTCCATCACGATGAAACCGGCATCGCTTGAGCAGTACCGCTTCCGGGGCTGATGCGATGACGGACCCCGCGCTGCCCGTGCCCCGAATCGACGCGCACCAGCATTTCTGGCGCTATCAACCCGAGGCGTATTCCTGGATCGGCCCCGGCATGGAAGCCCTGGCCAGAGACCATCTGCCTGCCGACCTGCTGCCCCAACTGCGCGCGCAACGCCTGGACGCGGCGATTGCCGTGCAGGCGCGCGGCGTGCGTGAGGAAACGGATTTCCTGCTCGACCTTGCCGCTGCGCATGACTGGATTGTCGGCGTGGTCGGTTGGGAAGACTTGCATGCCACCGATCTTGAGTCGCGCCTCGAGGCAAGGAGCGGTGAGCACAAACTGGTCGGCTTCCGGCACACCGTGCAGGACGAACCGGACGTGGCCGCATTCTTGTCGGACCCGGCATTCGAGCAAGGCATCGCGCTGCTGCAGCTCTGGGGCTACACGTACGACGTGCTGGTGTTTGGCCACCAACTCGCGCCCGCCGTGGATTTCTGCGGCCGGCACGATCATCACTGGCTGGTGTTGGATCACTTGGGCAAGCCGCCGCTTGAAGCGTTCGAGCGTGACGCACAGGCCCTGGCGCGCTGGCGGGCCGCGCTGGCACCGTTCAAGGACATGCCGCACGTCGCCTGCAAGCTTTCCGGCCTGCTGACCGAAGCCGATTGGCGAAAGGGTGTGACCGTGCGCGACGTTCAGCACGCGCGTGAATGCCTTGACGTGGCTCTGGACGTGTTCGGCCCCACCCGCGTGATGTTTGGGTCGGATTGGCCTGTGTGCCAGCTCGCGGCGTCGTACGGCACGGTGTACGACGTGCTGCACGTCTGGGCCGAAGAGCGGCTCAGCGCCACGGAACGCGTCGATCTCTGGGGTGGCAACGCCACCCGCTGCTACAACCTGCAACTCAAGGCTTGAACCATGGATTTGCATCTGCAAGACAAAGTCATCATCGTCACGGGCGGCGCGGCCGGCATTGGCGCGGCCATCTCGCTGCAACTGGCGGCCGAGGGCGCCATTCCCGTCGTCTGCGGCAAGAGCCCGATGGCCCCGGCGTTTGAAGCCGAGCTGATGCGTCGGCAGCCGAAAGCCCGCTTCTTCCAGTTCGACCTGGAAGATGAGGTCGATTGCCGCGGCATGGTGGAAGAAACCGTGCGCGAGTTCGGGCACATCGATGGCCTTGTCAACAATGCCGGCATCAACGACAGCGTGGGATTGGACGCCGGCCGGGACGCCTTCGTTCGGTCGCTCGAAAAGAACCTCATCCATTACTACGTCATGGCACATCTGTGTGTGCCACACCTGAAAGCGAGCCGAGGGGCCATCGTCAATATCTCGTCGAAAACGGCGCTGACGGGGCAAGGCAATACGAGCGGGTACACCGCCGCGAAGGGTGCACAGCTGTCGCTCACGCGGGAATGGGCGGCGTCGCTGGCGCCGGATGGCGTGCGCGTCAATGCGGTCATTCCGGCGGAGGTGCTCACGCCGCTGTATGAACGCTGGATCGCCACGTTCGACAACCCCGATGCCAAGCTCGCAGCGATTACATCGAAGATCCCGCTCGGCAAACGCATGACCACCGCCGACGAGATTGCGAGCACCACGGTCTTCCTGCTCTCTGCACAGGCCTCGCACACGACGGGCCAGTGGGTGTTTGTCGACGGTGGCTACACGCACCTCGACCGTGCGCTGACGTGAGGCTGCCATGCGCTACTGCCTCGCTCTGGATCTGAAAGACGACGCGGCGCTCATCGCCACGTACGAAGCCCACCATCAACGCATCTGGCCCGAAGTTGCGCGGCACCTGCGCGTGCATGGCGTGACCGGCATGGAGATCTATCGCCTGGGCACCCGCATGGTGATGCTCATGGAGACCGACGACGCCATCTACGACGCCGAGCGCATGGCGCTTGCCACCGACACGGACCCGAAGATCCGGGAATGGGAAGCGTTGATGTGGCAGTTTCAGGCGCCCACACCCTGGACGCCCGTGGGTCAGAAGTGGATACCGATGAGCCGCATTTTCGATTTGCAACAGCAACCGCAGTAGAAGCAATTCCGGCCGTGGCCGGCATGACACCAGAGAGAGGAGATGACAATGAAAAAACGAGTAACTGGCCCGCTGTGCGCGGCAATCGTGTGCGCGGCCGCTGGCGCCGCGCATGCACAAACCAACGTCACGCTGTACGGCCGCGTCGCCAGCGGCATCGACTACCAGAACAATGTCGCCCCCACTGCGACCTCGCCGGGCGGCAGCCTCTGGCGCGCCGCCGACAACCAGTGGGGGACCAGCATGTTCGGGTTCATGGGCAAGGAGGATCTCGGCGGTGGCCTGCAGGCGCTCTTCCGGCTCGAGTCCGGTTTTGGCGCGGCCCAAGGCCGGACCAACGGCGACGCGCTCTTCAACCGCCGTTCGTACGTCGGCCTGTCCAGCCCGACCTGGGGCACGTTGACGGCCGGCAAGAACCTCTTCATCAGCAACGACGTCTGGTTCCTGGACCCGACCGGCCAGCAGTTCATTGGCTCGGCCACGCTGGTGCGCGGGCGCAACTGGCCGGGCGCCAACAACGTCGTCGAATACCAGAGCCCGACCTGGGGCGGCTTCCAGATCGGCCTGCAGACCGGCCTGGGCGAACAGCCCGGCTCCTTTACCAACAGCCGCCGCGATGGCGTGTCCGCCGTCTACAAGACGGGCCCGCTGGAAGTGCGCGCGATCTACGACGTGATCCGCGACGGCAACGGCAAGTTCAGCGACATCTTCAATTTCTCGAAGGAAGCGACGATCGGCGGCACGTACACCATCGGCAAGGCCAAGCTGTTTGCGGCGTATGAAAACCTGTCGGCGCCGGATGCCGCGGCGGGCGCCCCGACCAAGGCCAACCACTACTGGCTGGGCATCAACTACGAAGTCACGCCGGCGCTGACGCTGATCGGCGCGGCCTACCGTGTCAACGTGAACCACGGTGGCGGCAACGCCAACCTGTTCATGGCGGGTGCCAACTACAACCTGTCCAAGCGCACGATGCTATACGCGAGCGTCGGCACGGTGCAGAACAGCGCCACCGCCAACTTCTCGGTGGAGGCGACCAACAACAACCCGGCACCGGGCAAGAACCAGCTGGGTGCTTACACCGGTATCGTCCACTCGTTCTGACTTCTGGCTTCTGACTGAGCGTGACCTCCTGATCGCTCGGCTCCTTGTCGGCCCGCACTTGTGCGGGCTTTTTTTTTCATTTAGGAAAGCTACTCGCATGCGGGGAGATGCGGCGCCGCGAGCACTGGCGCAGGCGCATTCTTCGTCACCGCGCACGGAAACAAGCCGACCACAAAGCCAAGCCGGTGCGGGCTCCGCGGGGAGTCAGCGCGCATGGGTGAGGCGGTCCGTGCTCGGGCAACCTTTGTGCGACTGGCGTAAGATGCCGGCTCGATTTCGATCGCAGCTTGCGACACAAACGCCATGAATCTCCCGCTCTTACTCAATATCGCGACTTTCGTCGTCCTGCTGATCGCTCTGGGTCGCGTGAACGCGAACTGGAGTCTGGCCAAACGTGTGCTGCTGGGCATGGTGCTGGGCATCGTGTTCGGGCTGGCGCTGCACCTGATCTATGGCGACGACAGCGCGACGCTCAAGCAGTCGATCTCCTGGTTCAGCATCGTTGGCGGTGGCTATATCCAGCTGCTGCAGATGATCGTCATGCCGCTGGTGCTGGTGTCGGTGCTGAACTCGGTGGCCAAGCTCAACAGCACGGCGTCGCTGGGCAAGATCAGCGTGCTGACAATCGGCACGCTGCTGCTCACGACGCTGATCTCCGCCCTGGTCGGGGTGTTCGTCACCCACCTGTTTGGCCTGACGGCGCAGGGGCTGGTGCAAGGCGCGCAGGAAACCGCACGCCTGACCGCCATCCAGGACAACTATGTCGGCAAGGTGGCCGACCTGTCTGTGCCGCAGCTGGTGCAGTCCTTCATTCCGAAGAACCCGTTTGCCGAGCTGACCGGCGCCAAGCCGACATCCATCATCGGCGTGGTGATCTTTGCCGCGTTCCTGGGCGTGGCGGCGTTGAACCTGCTCAAGGATGATGCGGTGAAGGGCCAGCGCGTGCTGACCGCCATCGACACCGCGCAGGCCTGGGTGATGAAGCTCGTGCGGCTCGTCATCCGCCTGACCCCTTACGGTGTGCTGGCGCTCATGACCAACGTGGTGGCCGTGTCCAACGTGCAGGACATCATCAAGCTTGGCGGTTTCGTGGTGGCCTCTTACCTGGGCCTGGCGATCATGTTTGGCGTGCATGCCGTGCTGCTTACGCTCAACGGCATCAACCCGCTTCGTTTCTTCCGCAAGGTCTGGCCGGCACTGTCGTTCGCGTTCACGAGCCGATCGAGTGCCGCCACCATTCCGCTGAGCATCGAGGCGCAGACGCGGCGCATCGGCGTGCCGGAGTCGATCGCGAGTTTCGCCGCCTCGTTTGGCACGACCATTGGCCAGAATGGCTGCGCGGGCCTGTATCCGGCCATGCTGGCTGTGATGGTGGCGCCCACCGTCGGCGTCAACCCGTTCGATCCTGTGTGGATTGCAACGCTGGTGGCAATCGTCACCCTCAGCTCGGTTGGCGTGGCAGGGGTGGGCGGTGGCGCGACTTTCGCGGCGTTGATCGTGCTGCCGGCCATGGGCTTACCGGTGACGCTCGTGGCACTGCTGATCTCCATCGAACCGCTGATCGACATGGGCCGTACCGCGCTCAACGTCAACGGCTCGATGACTGCCGGGACGATCACCAGCCAGTTGCTGAGGCAGACCGATCGCAGTGTCTTCGATGCCGCCGATGACGTGGAGATGGCGCACCGCTGATCGATGCGGTGCGTCGAAAGAAGAATGCCGGCCATGAGGTCGGCATTTTTTTGGGCGAGGCGGCTCAGTAGGGCGCTTGCGCCAGTTCGGTCAGCAGTTCCATGAACGCGCTGGCCAGTTCGCTTGGTGTGGCGTCGCTTCTGCGCAGCAGACCGACGGGCTCCTTGGTGCTGGACGTGGGGATGTCCAGGCGGGCGAGTTGGCCGTGCGCCAGATCGTCGCCCGCAGCGCGCTCGGGCGTGATCCACACCGCGTCAGATCGACACGCCAGCAGCCGTGCGACGGACACCGAAAGCGTTTCCGTTACCCCCGCGGGCAAGCGTAGCCCGTGCGTCTGGAACAGCGCCTCGGTGTGATGGCGCGGCACCGTGCCCTGCGTGGCAATCACCAGCGGGTAATCCAGCACCGCCTGCAGCGAGGCCGACGCACCTGGCTGCGTCAACAGCGGATGCCCGGGCCGCACGACCAGCGCCAGCGGCTCGGCATACAGCAATTCGAACGACAGCCCCTGCATGCGATCCGGCTCGGCCATACGCCCGACGATGAAGTCGAGTTCGCCGGCCTTGAGCGCGGTCAGCAGCTCGACATTGGTGCCGGTGCGCAACTGCACGCCGGCATGCGGGCGCTGCGCGTGCAAATGGGCAATCGCCTGGGGCAGGAGGCTGCTGGCCACCGTCGGCAGGGCGCCTACATGTACGACCGGCGCGGACGCGTCCGTTGATCCCATCAGCGCGGCAGTGGCCGATTCCAGCGCCTGCGTCACGCCCACCGCATGCCGCAGGAATTGCTCGCCGGCAGCGGTGAGCCGCGCACCTTGCCGGCCGCGCTCCACGAGTTGCACACCGGCCAGTGCTTCCAGTTCACCCAGCGTTTTCGAAACCGCCGGCTGGCTCAGATGCAGCCGCTCTGCGGCGCGCCGCAGGTTGCGCTCCTGCGCGATGGCGACAAAACAGCTCAGATGACGAAAGCGGATGCGAGACGGCAGATCGGCCGAAAAGACTCTTTCCATAACTTGGGGTTATCGATTTTCCGATAAGAAGTCAATTTACTTCACTTTTTGTCGGCGATACAGTCTTCCCACGATTTCATAAGTTTCATAAGGAGACGCCCCATGACCCTGCCGCTTTCCGGCACCGGCGAATTCGCCCAGCGTGACACCGCGCAGCATCCGCCCGCACTGACCCCCGGCTACAAGACCAGCGTGCTGCGTTCGCCGCGCAACGCGCTCATCTCCACCCTGAATACGCTGTCGGAAACCACTGCACCGGTGTTCCACGCCGACGACCTGGGCGCGCTCGACAACGACCTGATCCTCAACTACGCCAAGGAAGGCTTGCCGATCGGCGAGCGCATCATCGTCCATGGCTATGTGCGCGACGAGTTCGGCCGCCCCGTGCCGAACGCGCTGGTGGAGGTGTGGCAGGCCAACGCCGGCGGCCGCTACCGCCACAAGAAAGACCAGTACATTGCGCCGATCGACCCGAACTTCGGCGGCTGCGGCCGCATGCTGACGGACGCCAACGGCTACTACGTCTATCGCACCATCAAGCCCGGCCCGTATCCGTGGCGTAACCGCATCAACGATTGGCGCCCGTCGCACATCCATTACTCGCTCTCGGGCGATGGCTGGGCCCAGCGCCTCATCACGCAGATGTACTTCGAGGGCGATCCGATGATCGCGCAGTGCCCAATCATCAAGACCATTCCAAGCGAAGAGCAGGTGCGCGGGCTGATCGCGCTGCACGACACGGCAAACCACGTGCCACTCGACAGCCGCTGCTACCGCTTCGACATCACGCTGCGCGGCCGCCGTGCCACGCATTTCGAAAACGCCGTGCCCGCCCTGCAAGGAGCCAAGTGATGACCACGACCACACAGCGTGAATCGCTCGAACGTGCACAGGCAACGGCCATGACGACAACGCCGCCGTTCGCGCATTTCAACGAGACCGCGTCGCAGACGGGCGGCCCGTACGTGCACATCGGCCTAGCACCGCGCCAGGCCGGCTTTGACATCTACGACAAGGAATTCGGCAGCACGCTGACGACACCCGCCACGCGCGGCGAACGCATCGCGCTGGAAGGGCGTGTCTACGATGGCTCCGGCTCGCTCGTGCGCGATGTGCTGATCGAGATCTGGCAGGCCAACGCCGATGGCAAATATGCGCATCCCGCTGATCGGCAAGACAAACCTGTCGACCAGGCATTCCGTGGCTGGGGCCGCGCGGGAGCGGATTTCGATACGGGCGTCTATCGCTTCGACACCATCAAGCCGGGCGCTGTGGCGGGCCGCAGTGGTACCACGCAGGCACCGCACATCTGCATGATCCTGTTTGCGCGCGGCATCAACCTCGGCCTGCACACACGCGTGTACTTCAGCGACGAGGTCGCGGCCAACGGCACGGACCCGGTGCTGAACGGTATCGAGTGGGAAGTGCGCCGCAAGACGCTGATTGCCCAGCGCAGCGAGCGTAACGGCGAGGTGGTCTACACCTTCGACGTGCGCCTGCAAGACACGCCGGATGGCGGCGCGGAGACGGTGTTCTTCGATATCTGATCGTCGCATCACATCCAAAAGACGACGCCCGGCAGGTTCGCACGGCCGGGCGTTGTTTTTGATGCGGGCAACACGACTTTCAGCGGGACGTCATGCGGGCGTCGATAATGGGTGGATCGCCAGCCCGGCGTTTGACGACCCTGCCGTGACCCAGCTCACTCTTCCCGGATTCGAAGCCACCCCGCAGTTGCCCGCGCATCGCCTGTTTCTGGCGATCAAGCCCGACGCCGAGACCGCAGGGCGCATAGCGCGCCTGATCGAACAATTGCGGCCCGTGGTGGGTTTCAAAGGCAAGGCGCTGCGTACGGAGCGCCTGCATGTCACGCTGCATCATCTGGGCGATTTCGTTCATCTGCCGCCTGACGATATCGTGGCGCGCGTGCGCGCAGCGGCGGACAGCCTGGCCTTGCCGGCATTCGATGCCACGTTCAACCAAGTGGTGAGCTTTCATGGCCGACGTGATCACCGGCCGTTTGTTCTCTTGGGCGATGAAGGTGTGGCCGGTTTGACGGCGTTTCAGGCGGCGCTGGGCGAGGCGCTCCAACATGCCGCCGTGCCCGTGCCGCACGGGACGTTCAAACCGCACATCACGCTGCTGTATGACCGCGGAGGCTTTGCGCCGAAGGCAATCGAACCCATCACGTGGAGGGTGCGCGAGTTCGTTCTCATCCATAGCTGGCTGGGCAAGACGCGTTACGACGAACTTGCCCGCTGGCCGCTCAAAAGCTGAGCGCCACCTCGTTACGCGCAGCCGTCCGGCCCGCAGACGGGGCCGTCGGCTTCGCTGGCCGGGGCGGGCGCGCCGATGTGCTGGGTCAGGGCCTGTGCCCAGTGCTCCGGATTGCCAAGCCACGGGCCGATGTCGATGATGCCGAGTTGGCCGTCGGCATCCTCCAGCGCAAATGTCGGAAACCCCTGACCGCCCACACGATCGAGCCACTGCCGGCTTTGCGTGATGTGCTGCTGCGTGAGCGCACCGGTTTGTCGCGCGTATTCCGCGTCGAAGGCATCGGGCGACAGGCCGATCTCCGCTGCCAGCTCGCGCAGTACGGGCACATCTGCAATGCGCCGGCCTTCTTCGTAATGCGCGCGTTGGACGCGATGGATCATGTCGAGCCCGCGGCCGCCCAGCGCTTGCGCAGCAAGTATTGCGGTGATGGGTGGCTCCGAATCCATCGTGGCAGTGGTGTCGCGCAACAGGCCTTCAAAGTAGGCCTCGCCAAAGGGCTGGCCGGTCAATTCTGCAATGCGGTGGTCGTGCGGCATTACGTAGTCGCGCCATTGGGGCGTCACCGCGCGGCGGTTCGTGCCAGCAAGCATGCCGCCGCCGTGGAAGGCGATCGTCAGGCCCGGCACCGTGCGCGCCGCTTCCACCAGCGGTGCGGCGCCGTAGCACCAGCCGCACAGCGGGTCGTAGATGTAATGCAACGTCGTCATGTTGTTTCCCCGGTGATTGGCCAGCTTACTGCGGCCACTTCATTTCGCCCTTGATGACCTTGGCGCTCAACTCCAGCGATGCGTCGCCGGCCAGCGTCGGGTACGCGGCCTTCATCGCCTTGATCAGCTCCGCCGAGTTGTTGGCCTTGGCGGCCTGCATCTCGAATGTCTTGAGGTAATCGGCTGTAAAGCGGACCGCCTCCAGCCCCTTGGGCATCGCCCCGGTGAAGTGGCCCGGCACCACCGTCGTCGGCTTGAGCGCCGTGATGTTGTCGAGCGTCTGCAACCAGCCCAGGCGGGATTCGCGCGTTTGCGTGTCGGCAACCCAAACGTGGTCACCGCTGTTGACGACCACGCCGCCGGCCACGGTCTTGATGGACGGAATCCACAGATAGGTGCGTGCCGCGTCCGGGCCGTTCAGCCCCTTGATCTCGATAGTGCGGCCTTCCAGCGTGAGGTGGTCGGCGTGCAGCACGTCGGGCAGCACGAGCGTCTTGGGCGCATTGTCCTTCAGGATCGGGCCCCAGTAGGCGAGCTTGCCGTTCATTGATGCCTTGATGGCGGCCACCGTCTGCGGCGTGGCGACGATCTTTGCTTTCGGGAATGCCGCGCGGATGACATCGAGCCCGAAGTAGTAATCCGGATCGCTCTGGCTGATGTAGACCGTGGTGAGCGTCTTGCCGCTGGCCTTGAGCTTTTGCGCGAGCGCTTCTGCATCGCTGCGCTGGAATTGCGCGTCGACCAGGACGGCCTCGTGCGCGCCGGTGATGATTTCCGATGACACCGGGAAGACGCCCTTGTCGCCGGGGTTGTAGACCTCGAGATGCAATGGCGTGGGCGCGGCAGCGTGGGCAACAAAGCCGGCGCTGACAAGGGCGGCGGCAAGCAGGGCGCGGAGCAGGGACATCGGGTTTCTCCAGTTGGATGTGGTGAGTGCGATGGCGTTACTGTAGGTTGCTTGATCCGATCGAAAAACCGCCTAAGATGCGCATATTTGTTTCGCCAATCGATCAAATATGGATCGCATCACGTCAGCCGAAGTGTTCGTGGCGATTGTCGATCGCGGCAGCCTGAGTGCCGCCGCTGAAGGGCTCGACATGTCGCGCGCGATGGTCACGCGTTATCTGGCAGAGATGGAGGCGTGGTCCGGGGCGCGCCTGCTGCACCGGACCACGCGCCGCATCGGCCTGACACCGGCCGGTGAAGTGACGCTCGCGCGCTGCCGCCAGATGCTGGAAATCGCGTCACAGATGGCCGTGGCGGATGGTCTCGAAGCCGATACGCCGCGCGGTCTACTGCGCATTGCCTGCGCGCAGTCCCTGGCGCAGCAGACGTTGAGCGTGGCGGTGACGGCCTACCTGCGCCGCTATCCGCAAACGGCAGTCGATCTGGTGGTCGACAACCGCACCATCAACCTCGTGGAAGAGCGCATCGACCTGGCCGTGCGCATTACCAATGACCTCGATCCGAACCTGATTGCGCGGCCGCTGGGCACGTGTGAGTCCGTCGTTGTTGCGGCGCCGTCGTACCTGGCCGCGCATGGCACACCGCGCCGCGTGGAGGATCTGGCTATTCACAACTGCCTGACGTATTCGTACTTTGGCAAAAGCCTGTGGAAGTTCACGGATGCGAAGACGGGTGCCCCGTCGGACGTGCCGGTGGGCGGCAATCTGAGTGCGAATGAGTCGATGGTGTTATTGACAGCGGCGCGGGAGGGCGCGGGCATTGTGCTGCAGCCGGTGTTTGCTGCCGCGCCGCTGATCGCAAGCGGGCAACTCGTGCGCCTGCTGCCCGACCACGTGCCGCAGGCGCTGGGCATTCACGGCGTGTACAGCTCGCGCAGGCAGATGCCGGCGGCGCTGCGGGCCATGCTGGATTTTCTGGTGGACTGGTTCAAGGCGCAGCCGAACGTCACGGGAGTCAAGTGATCGGCCCCGAAGATTTCCCTCGTATCGCCAGCAGCCCCAACGCCAGCACACAGAACACCGCACCCGCGTGGAACGTTGCGGCTGCGCCCAGGTTGTCCCACAGCAGCCCGGCCAGAACGCTGGCGCCCAACATGGCCAGCCCACTTACCAGGTTGAACATGCCGTAAGCGGTGCCGCGCAAGTCGGCCGGTGCCGTATCGGCGATCATGGTTGCCAGCAAGCCCTGCGTGATGCCCATATGCACGCCCCACAACGCCACGCCCGCGATCACCACGCTCCAGTGGGCAGACAGGCCAAGCACCACATCCGCGGCAATCAGCACCGCCAGCCCGAGCGCCAGCAGCTTCGTATGGCTCATGCGGTCTGAGAGCTTGCCGAACGGATACGCGGCCAACGCATAGACGACGTTCATCGCCACCATGACCAGCGGCACCAGTGCCACGGGAATGCCGCCTTGCTGTGCACGCAGGACCAGAAAGGCCTCGGAAAAACGTGCAAGTGTGAAGACTGCGCCGATCATCACCACCCACCAGTACGCGCCGTTCAGCCGCTGGAGGTTGTCGCGGCGGATGGGGTTGGTGCGGCGCGCGCCGTCGTGGGTCTCGGGCTCGCGCAGGCCAAACATCAGCAGCGCTACGGACAACAGTGCCGGCACCACGGCCACCCAGAACACGGCGCGAAAATCATCGGCCCACAGCAGCATCAGCCCGACGGCCAGAAGCGGCCCCAGAAATGCGCCCACGGTATCGAGCGCCTGCCGCAGCCCGAAGGCCGCGCCGCGCAGCGCAGGCGGGGCAATGTCGGCGACCAGCGCATCGCGCGGTGCACCGCGGATGCCTTTGCCGAGGCGGTCCACCAGGCGAGCCGTCAGCACAACGCCGGCCGTGGGCGCCATGGCGAACAGCGGCTTGGACAGCGCGCCCAGCGCATAGCCGAACGCCGCCAGGCCCTTGCGCTTGCCAAGGTAGTCGCTCAGCGTGCCGGAGAAAATCTTGACGATGAGCGCAGTCGATTCGCCCAGCCCCTCGATCAGGCCGACCGACAAGGCACTTGCTCCCAGCACTGACACCATGAACAGCGGCAGCAAGCTGTGGATCATCTCGGAGGCGATGTCCATCAGCAGGCTGACGCAGCCCAGCACCCAGATGCCGGTGGGAATCTGGCGCAGGCCGCCGGGCGGCTTTACATCGGTTGGGGAGGATGTCATGGCGGGTTGCTTTGGCTTGGTCGCGCGCGTCAGGCGAACGGCGCAAAGAGGCTGTTGAGCTTGGCCCCGCTGGCGGCATCGCGTGCAAAGTTGAACGTGCCGGCGGTGCGCAGTTCTTCCGCTGCACGCTGGAACGCGCCCATGGCCACGCGCGCCAGCGTGGCGCCCACGCTGATGCGCTTGACGCCCAGTTCGGTCAACTCGGCCACGCTCAGGTTGCCGTCGGCAAAGCCCATCAGCACATTGAGCGGGCGATCGATCTCGCGCAGGACGGTGGCGATCTCGTCGCGCGTTTTCAGGCCTGGGGCGTAGAGCACGTCGGCGCCGGCGTCCTGGAAGGCCTGCAGGCGGCGGATCGTATCGGCCAGATCGTCGCGGCCGTGCAGGTGGTTCTCGGCGCGTGCGGTGAGCGTGAACGGAAACGGCAGCGAGCGCGCGGCCTCCACCGCGGCGCGAATGCGTTCAACCGAAGCTTCCAGCGAATAGATGGGCGCATCTGCGCGGCCCGTGGCGTCTTCAATCGAGCCGCCGACGATGCCGGTGGCGCCTGCCAGGCGGATCGTCTCAGCCACGGTTTCCGGCGCATCGCCAAAGCCGTTCTCCAGGTCGGCCGCCATGGGTACGTCCGTAGCGGCAGCCAGGTCAGCCACATGCGCGAGGATGGCGTCGCGGCCGACGCCATAGTCGGGCAGCCCGCGCGAGAACGCGAAGCCCGCGCTGGTGCTGGTCAACGCTTCGAAGCCGAGCGATGCCAGCAGCCGGGCCGAGCCCGGGTCCCACGGGTTGGGGATCACGAAGGTGCCGCTGCGCTCGTGCAGCGTGCGGAAGGCGTGGGCTTTTTCGATCTGGGTCGGCATGGGCTATCCGGTGTGAAGTGGATAAGGGTTGGACTGCAATGCTGCGGCACAGGCGAGCGCATCGTCCAGGCGGTCATTGCCCCAGAACATCGCGTCGCCGACAAAGAACATGGGAGCGCCAAAGATGCCACGAATCTGCGCGGCGTGCGTCTGCTCGCGCAGGTGGGGCTTGCTGGCGTCGGACTGGGCCCGGGCGAGGATGGCGTCGGCCGGCAATCCGAGTGCCGTCAGTTCTTCGGCCACTGCGTCGGGCGTATGGATGTCGCGGTCCTGCGCGAAATTGCGCAGCATGATCCGCTGGCAGAAGGCGCCGATCCACGGCGTGTCTGCACCGAGCAGCGCAACGCGCAGCGGCAGGACGGAGGCGCGTGGAAACGTGCTCGGCTGCGTCCACGGCAAACCGTGCTTGGTGCATTCGCGCGCCATGTCCTGCCAGACGTAATGGCCTTTGGCCCGCTGCAGCACGAACGGCGAACTCGCCCAGCCGAGCGACTGGAAGATCGGCCCCAGCAGGAACGGTTTCCACACCACGCGCACGCCGAGTTGTGCCGCAGCGGCCTCGATGCGCATCACGCTCAGATAGCTGTAATTGCTCGCGAAGTCGAACCAGAACTCGACGGCGGGCGCGGGGACGAGCGCTTCCCATGTGGCGTTGTAAGCGGCGGGCTCGGGTGCTGCGGTCTGCGGTCGGGCGAGGGCGTCCATGCGGCCTCCAGCGTGATGTCGTTGGCCGCATTTCACGTGGGGCGCGGTGTGCGTTCAAACGCCTTTCATGCAAGTTCGGATGCGCCAGACGCATGCGTGGCCTGGGTGGCCGCTTCTGAACAGATCCAGGCGGCCACATCGCGCACGTCGCGGCGCGGGTTCGGCTCGGACTGGATCAGCCAGTACGCATGCGTGTTACGCACGCCGGGGGCGATGGTCGGTACGGTGACCAGACGGCCGTCGGCCAGCAGCGGCGCTATCAATTCCAGACGCCCGAGCGCGATGCCCTGGCCGGCCACCGCTGCATGGATGATCTGGTCGTGCTGGTTGAAGCGCAGCACGGTGCGCGGCTTGGCGTGGCTCCAGCCGGCAGCGGCCAGCCAGTCTGTCCACTGCAGCCAGGGGCGGCGCAGGTCGCGGTCGTCAAAGTCGAGCAGAGTCAGGCCCGCAAGCGCCTCGGCGGAATCCAGCGAGCGCAGCCCCAGCGACGGATGCGCGACCGGCGCAACGGTCTCCCCAAACAGCCGGATTGCGCCGGGCGGCGCATCGGTCGGTGGGCAATACCGGATGGCAAGCTCGATCCCTTCGTTCTTCAGGTCGACGAGCCGGTTGTTGGTGGCCACGCGCACGTCGATGTCGGGGTATTGCAGCTGGAAGCGCGCCAGGCGCGGCAGCAGCCACAGGCCGGTCACGCCGATGCTGGCGGTGATCGTCACCGGCCGTCGTTCGGCCGCCACGCGAATGGCGCCGATGGCGTCCTGCAACTGCTGCACGACACTGTCGGCGTTACGGAACAGGCGTTCACCTTCGGGCGTGAACGCGATCGAGCGGTGCCCGCGCACCAGCAGCTTCACGCCCAGCGCGTCCTCCAGCGCAGACACCTGCCTGCTCACGGCCGATTGCGTCAGACACAGATCATCGGCGGCGAGCGTGATGCTCATGCGCCGGCCTACCGCGACGAAGCCGCGCAACAAGTCCAGGGAGGCCAACCGAACCAGTGGAGTCGACATGCGTTTTCCTCATGCAAGACGTTCTCAAAGATCAATTGAGAAGCCGGATAGGGCGAAGTTTAATAAGCCATCGGACGACATTCCAGCCAAATGCGCATTCGGCACGCTTGCAAAGCAGGAATGTCAGTCACATCGGAGAAAAACGCTCATGACATCGAAATCTCTCACGCAATCGCCTTGGTTGCCGGTCTTGGCCGGCGGGGCGGTGATCGGCGTGGCGCTGGGTATTCGGCACGTGCAAGGCCTCTTCCTCGTGCCCGTCACGATGGGCCATGGCTGGACACGCGAAACCTTCGGCCTGGCGATCGCGTTGCAAAACCTCATCTGGGGCGCGGCACAGCCTTTTGCGGGCATGCTGGCCGACCGCTACGGTGCCGCCAAGGTGGTGGTGGCCGGCATCGTCGTCTATGCGCTCGGTTTGCTGCTGATGGCACATGCGGGCACGCCGCTGGGCTTCACGCTCTCGGCGGGTGGGCTGATCGGACTGGGGCTGTCAGGCACGTCGTTCGGCGTCGTGTATGGCGCAATCAGCCGATTGACGTCGCCCGAGCGGCGTAGCTGGGCGCTGGGCGTGGCGGGCGCCGTGGGCGGAGTCGGCCAGTTCGTGATGGTGCCGACCGCACAGGGTTTGCTGAGCACGGTGGGCTGGGTGACGGCGTTGGTCGTCATGGCGGTGATCATGGCGATGTTCGTGCCGCTGGCCGCGCCGCTGCGCGAAAAGGCATCGACTGCCGCCGCGCAGGAGGCGCATCAAAGCATGGGCGCGGCCATCCGCGAGGCCTTTGCTCACCGCGGTTTCTGGCTGCTGAATCTTGGGTTCCTGACGTGCGGATTCCAGCTCGCCTTTATCGGTGCGCACATGCCGGCGTATCTGCTCGACAAGGGGCTCACCGGCCGGCACGGCATGATCGCGCTGGCGCTGATTGCCGCCGCCAACATCGTCGGCACGTATTACTGCGGCGCGTTGGGCGGGCTGTTCCGGCGCAAGTATCTGCTGTCGTTGCTGTACCTGATTCGCACGGCGGCGATTGCGCTGTTCATCCTGCTGCCGCTGTCGCCGGCAACGTTGTATGCGTTTGCCATCGTGATGGGCCTGCTGTGGCTCGGCACGGTACCGCTGACGAACGGGCTGCTGTCGCAGGTGTTTGGGGTGCGCTATATCGGCACGCTGTTCGGCTTCGTGTTCCTCGGCCACCAGATCGGCGCGTTCCTGGGCGTTTGGCTGGGCGGCGTAGTGTACGACCACCTGCATTCCTACGATGCGATCTGGATTGGCGCGATGGTGCTCGGCGTGGTGGCCGCGCTGCTGCACTGGCCGATCGACGATCGCCAACTCGCGCGCACGCCGATGGTGCAATCGGCATGAAGGCGCGCCTGAAGCGATGGGCGGCATGGGCGCTGGCGGCGGCCGGCGCCGCCTTCATTTTTGCGGCATGGCTGACCCCAGAGGGCGCATTTTCCTTTGTGACGTTGGCGTCCTTCTGCGGGTAGCGCGACGCGATGGCCCGATTTATGAAACAATGTCGGGTTAATCACTAGTGGGCACTGGTACGGTTTGCGCGGGAATTACGTCGCTTTTGCGTCGTTCTCCTGTGAATGCCACCGTTCAGACATGACTTACGCCGTCAAGGAAATTTTCTACACGCTGCAAGGCGAGGGTGCCAACACCGGCCGCGCAGCCGTCTTCTGCCGCTTTGCCGGCTGCAATCTCTGGAGTGGGCGCGAAGCCGATCGCGCCACCGCCGTCTGCCAGTTCTGTGACACCGACTTCGTCGGCACGGACGGCACGCAAGGCGGCAAATACACCACCGCCGATGCACTCGCCGATACCGTTGCCGCCGAATGGCCGGCCGACGCCACGGGCGGCAAACCGCTCGTCATCTGCACCGGAGGCGAGCCGCTGCTGCAACTCGACACGCCGCTGATCGACGCGCTGCACGCACGCGGCTTCGAAATCGCCATCGAGACCAACGGCACCATCGCCGTGCCGGAGGGCATCGACTGGGTGTGCGTGAGCCCCAAAATGGGTTCCGAACTCGTCGTCACGCGCGGCGACGAGCTGAAGGTGGTGATCCCGCAAGACGGGCAGGACCTCGACGCATACGAACGGCTGGATTTCCAGCATTTCTTCCTGCAGGCCATGGACGGCCCGCTTGCCCGGCAGAATACGGCGGCAGCCGTCGAGCTGTGCCAGCGCCGGCCGCGCTGGCGCCTGTCGCTGCAAACCCATAAGATGCTGGGCATCCGCTAAGGCGGGCGCAGCACTTTGTCCCCGGTTTTCTGCCGGTTCCAGCCGTTTCGCGGCGCCCGCTGCCGCCACCTTGCTCCATGACCAAGACCGTTTCCATCACGCGCCGGCTCGAATTCGATGCCGGCCACCGCATCCCCGGCCATGCTGGCCAGTGCCGCAACCTGCACGGCCATCGCTATCAGCTCGAACTCACGCTCGAAGGCGTTGTCCTGCACAACGACAAGGCTGCCGACGACGGGATGATTCTCGACTTCGGCGACGTCAAGCAGCTCGCCAACAAGCACCTCGTCGACCTCTGGGATCACGCCTTCCTCGTCTATCGCGGCGATACCAAGCTTGTTGAATTCCTGAACGGTATGGAAGGCGGTCACAAGACCGTCGTGCTGAATGACGTGCCCACCGTCGAGAACCTCGCGCAGGTGGCCTTCGACATCCTCGAGCCGGTATTCCGCAACACGTTCGGGCACCATCTGCGCCTGTCCAAGCTCGTGCTGTACGAAACCCCGAACTGCTGGGCCGACGTGAAGCTTGCGCGCCCGCACGAGCAGGATTGATTCGATAACACCGGATCGCATGACCACACCGCACGTCCTCACCCCGCCTGCCGACATGTCCGCCCACGAGCGGGACGGCTACTGGATGCAGCAGGCGCTCGTGCAGGCCAAGTTCGCATGGGGGCAGGGCGAGGTGCCGGTGGGTGCGGTGGTCGTGCGCGGCAACGAGATCGTCGGCGTCGGTTACAACGCGCCGATCGGCACGCATGATCCATCCGCGCATGCCGAAATGCGCGCCCTGCGCCAGGCCGCCGAAAACCTCGGCAACTACCGCCTGCCCGATTGCGAGGTCTTCGTGACGCTGGAGCCGTGCGTGATGTGCGCCGGCGCCATGCTGCATGCCCGCGTGGCGCGCGTCGTGTATGGCGCGCCCGACCCCAAAACGGGGGCAGCCGGCAGCATCCTCGACCTGTTTGCAGAAACGCGGCTGAACCACCAGACCGCCATCACCGGCAGTGTGCTCGCGCAGGAATGCGGCGACATGCTGCGCGCCTTCTTCGCCGAGCGCCGCGCGAGCCAGAAGGCCGCACGCCTGGCGTCCACCGAACCCGACGAATCCGCCACATGACCACTGTCCGCCTGATTGCGCCTTCCGGTTATCCGAACGATGCGGCCATTGCCGAGCGCGGCGTGGCGGCGTTGGAAGCGCAGGGCTGCACGGTCGTCAACCTTGAATGCTTGAGCCGGCAGCATCAGCGTTTTGCAGGTGGCGAACTTGCGCGATTGGCTGACCTGCACCAGATCGGCACGGGCCCTGGCCAGGAAATCGCCATGGCAATCCGCGGGGGGTACGGCCTCACGCGCTTGCTGGACCATATCGACTTCATCGACATCGGTCGTCGCGCGCAGGCGACGGACGCCATCATCGTGGGGCACAGCGATTTCACCGTGTTCTCGCTGGCGTACCTGGCGGCTACGGGCGGCGTGACGTTTGCCGGCCCGCACGTGTGTTCGGACTTCGGGCTGGAAAACATCGACCCATTCATGGTCGAGCACTTCTGGGGCATTTTGCGCAACCCGACCTATGCGTTGCGCGTGGAGGTGCCGCAACCGAATGGCTGTGCGCGCCCGGGGCGCTACGCCGGGACGCTCTGGGGCGGCAACCTGGCCATGCTGTGCAGCCTCATCGGCACGCCGTATCTGCCGGATATCCGCGACGGCGTCCTGTTTGTTGAAGACATCAACGAGCATCCGTACCGCGTGGAACGCATGCTGCTGCAGTTACAGCAAGCCGGCGTGCTGGAGACGCAGCAGGCGCTGGTGCTGGGTGACTTCTCGGGCTATCGCACCACGCCTTACGATGCCGGCTACGATTTCGACGCCATGCGCGATTACTTGGCTGAACGCCTGTCGATTCCGGTCGTCACAGGCTTGCCGTTCGGCCATTGCCCGACCAAGGCGACGCTGCCGATTGGCGCACAGGCCGAGCTGGATGTCGATGTCACGGGCTTTACGCTGCACTTGTCGGGGTATCCGACGCTGAAGGCATAAGCCCCCGGGCCATCCGGGTCACGTCCGGGTGGTAAAATCTCAGGTTCCCCAAATGGCGACGGCCAAGTGCTTGCCGCGCCAGATCACCGCTTTCCAAATCAAGGTTTCAACGTGCTTTCCACCGCCAACATCACCATGCAGTTCGGGCCCAAGCCCTTGTTCGAGAACATCTCGGTCAAGTTTGGCGAGGGCAATCGCTATGGCCTGATCGGCGCCAACGGCTGCGGCAAGTCGACCTTCATGAAGATCCTGGGCGGCGATCTGGAACCGAGCTCCGGCAACGTGATCCTGGAGCCAGGCGTGCGCCTGGGCAAGCTGCGCCAGGACCAGTTCGCCTACGAAGACATGCGCGTGCTGGACGTGGTGATGATGGGCCACACCGAAATGTGGGCCGCCGCGCAGGAGCGCGATGCCATCTACGCGAACCCGGAAGCGACCGACGACGACTACATGAAGGCCGCCGACCTGGAGGCCAAGTACGCCGAATACGACGGCTACACCGCCGAAGCGCGTGCCGGTGAACTGCTGATGGGCGTGGGCATTCCGACCGACCAGCACAACGGTACGATGAGCAACGTCGCGCCCGGCTGGAAGCTGCGCGTGCTGCTGGCACAGGCGCTGTTCTCGAACCCGGACGTGCTGCTGCTGGACGAGCCGACCAACAACCTCGACATCAACACGATCCGCTGGCTGGAATCGGTGCTCAACGAGCGCAACTCCACCATGATCATCATCTCCCACGATCGCCACTTCCTGAACTCGGTCTGCACGCACATGGCCGACATGGACTACGGCACGCTCAAGGTCTACCCGGGCAATTACGACGACTACATGGAAGCCTCCCTGCAGGCGCGCGAACGCCTGCAGGCTGCCAACGCGCGGGCCAAGGAGCGCATCTCCGACCTGCAGGACTTCGTGCGCCGCTTCTCGGCCAACAAGTCCAAGGCACGCCAGGCTACGTCGCGCCTGAAGATGATCGACAAGATCAAGGTGGAAGACATCAAGCCGTCGTCGCGCCAGAACCCGTTCGTCCGTTTCGAGATGGAGAAGAAGCTTCACAACCTGGCGGTGGAAACAGAGAACGCGCGCAAGACATACGACCGCAAGATTTTCGATGGCCTGACGATGGCCGTGCGCGCGGGCGAGCGGATCGCCATCATCGGTGAGAACGGCGCGGGTAAGACCACGCTGCTGCGCTGCCTGCTGAACGGCGCCGTGAAGACCGGCGTGCAGCGCGGCATCGAGATCGACGGCGGCACCGTCAAGTGGGCCGAGAACGCCAATGTCGGCTACATGCCGCAGGACACCTACGAAGAATTCCCCGAAGACCGCGACCTGATGGACTGGATGAGCCAGTGGACGCAGGCAGGTGACGATGACCAATCGCTGCGTGGCACGATGGGCCGCCTGCTGTTCTCAGCCGACGACATCAAGAAGAGCGTGAAGGTGCTTTCCGGTGGCGAGAAGGGCCGCATGATCTGGGGCAAGCTGATGCTGGGCCGTCACAACGTGCTGGCACTCGACGAGCCGACCAACCACATGGACATGGAATCCATCGAGTCGCTGCAGATCGCGCTGGACAAGTTCGAAGGCACGCTGATCTTCGTGTCGCACGATCGCGAGTTGATCAGCGCCCTGGCCACGCGCGTAATCGAAGTGCGCCCGGACGGCACGCTCACCGACTACCTCGGCACCTACGACGAATACCTGCAGAGCCAGGGCGTCGAAGTCTGAGCGCCGATCCTCTGCCGTCACGAAAGGGCCGCCGATGTGCGGCCTCTTTTTTTGGCGGCGGGCTTTGCAAGGCGAACACACGTTGTCCGATCCTGATCGGCGCTTCGCGTGCTGCTCGCCAAGGCTGCGTTGACAGTACCTCCTCCCGATTCCAGAATGCCTTGGGCGAACGCCGCACCTGCATGCGTGCCGTTGCGTTCTGCACCAGCAAAGAACAATCAAAACATATGAGGAGACTGACGTTGAGAAACGTACTGACATTACTGTCGACAGCCGCATTGGTGCTGATGACGTCTGCACACGCAGCCGGGCGCCTGCCAACCATTCCGCCGGACAAATACGACGCCGAACAGGCCAAGGCAGCGCAAGACTTCCAGGCTGCGCGCAAGGTGCCTGTATTCGGCCCGTTCGAGCCCCTGATGCATAGCCCGGAGGTGATGAGCCAGACCCGCGCCATGGGCGACTATCTGCGATATCACTCCGCCATCGGCAACACGCTGAGCGAATTGGTCATCCTCGTCACTGCGCGGGAATGGAGCCAGGATTACGAGTGGTACGTGCACCATCCGATCGCCCTGAAGGCCGGCATCAAACCCGATATTGCCGATGCGATTGCCGATGGCCGCCGCCCCACCGGGATGAGTGAGGACGAGGAGATCGTCTATGACTTCACGACCGAACTGATCCGCAACAAGCGCGTGGGCGACGGCACCTATGCACGGGCGGAAAAGCGCTTCGGCAATAAGGGCATCGTAGACATGACCGGTATCTGCGGTTACTACACGCTGCTCGCCATGGAAATGAACGTGGCGCAATATCCGGTGCCGAAAAATGCCGCCAAGCTCGCGCGTTTCCCCGAGCCCTGACAGCCGTGCTGCCGAGCGAGGATTACGCACAGCTTGATGCTGCGCATGGTTAGCATCGATTCTTCGCGGTGATCAAGGGGCCGCCTATGTGCGGCCCTTTGCTTTTGGTATTCACCGCAAGCGGCGGACGCGCCACCAAGGTCGGCCAGCTATGAATAAACCGACTGGATTCCATGATTTTTTATCGCTATCGGAATTCATTGCCGTCGCTACACTGGGGCTGCATATCACAGTGAACATGCCGAGAGCTGCGGACCAGGCGCCGCGCGTCACACCAAGAAGCGCCAAACGCAGGCACGGCGAAGTACCCAGGAGACGAGATGACCTCTGATATTGGCGGCCGCATTCGGTTGCAATCCTTGCTGGACAAAGTGGTGTCTGCGGACGAAGCCGCAGCCCTGATCCGCGATGGCATGACGGTCGGCATGAGCGGTTTCACCCGTGCCGGCGACTGCAAGGCCGTGCCGTTTGCCCTGGCCCGACGTGCTGCGCACGAGCCGCTGCGCATCACCCTCATGACTGGCGCATCGCTGGGCAACGACATCGACAAGGTGTTGGCCGAAGCCGATGTCATTGCCCGCCGCCTGCCGTTCCAGGCCGATGCCACCTTGCGACGCAAGATCAACGCAGGCGAGGTCATGTTCATTGACCAGCACTTGTCGGAAACCGTCGAGCAACTGCGTTCGCGGCAGATTGCACCGCTGGATGTGGCGGTTGTTGAAGCCACGGCCATCACCGAGAATGGCGGCATCGTGCCGACCACGTCGGTAGGCAATTCCGCCAGCTTTGCGGTGCTGGCGAAACAGGTGATTGTCGAGATCAACCTGAACATGCCCGCCAATCTGGAAGGGCTGCACGATATCTTCTTCCCGGTGCAGCGGCCGCACCGTCAGCCGATTCCGCTCATTGCACCGGAACAGCGCATCGGCCTGCCATATATCCCGATCGATCCGCGCAAGATTGCTGCCATCGTCATCACGGGGCAGGACGACAGCCCGTCCAACGTGCTGCCGCCCGATGTGGAGACCAACGCCATCGCCGGGCATCTGAACGCATTCCTGGCGCGAGAGGTCCGCACCGGCCGTCTTTCGCCCACGCTGCAGCCGCTGCAGGCGGGTATCGGGACGATTTCCAACGCGGTCCTGCATGGCTTCATCGACTCGCCGTTCCATGACCTCAAGATGTATTCGGAGGTCTTGCAGGACAGCTCCATCGAGCTGCTCGACTCGGGCAAGCTGGCGTTTGCCTCGGCTTCGTCGATCACGCTGTCCCGCCCGGTGTACAAGCGGTTCCTGACAGAACTGGAGCGCTACAAGTCGCGCGTGGTGCTGCGGCCGCAAGAGATCAGCAACCACCCGGAGGTGATCCGCCGGCTGGGTCTGATCACCATCAACACCGCGCTGGAATGCGACATTTACGGCAACGTGAATTCGACACACGTGGGCGGCACGCACATGATGAACGGCATTGGCGGCTCGGGCGACTTTGCGCGCAATGCGCATCTGTCGGTCTTCGTGACCAAGTCATTGGCCAAGGACGGCGACATCTCGAGCATCGTCCCGATGGTCTCGCATGTGGACCACACCGAGCACGACGTCGACATCATCGTCACCGAACACGGGCTGGCCGATCTGCGCGGGCTGGCGCCGCGCGAGCGTGCCGTGCAGATCATCAGCAACTGTGCGGACCCCCGCTACCGCGAGCTGCTGCGCGACTACGTTGTGCGCGCGCAGCGGCGCGGCGGACATACCCCGCATCTGCTGGAAGAGGCGCTGGCCTGGCACGTCCGCTTCCGCGATGAGGGCTCGATGGCTCCGGCGGGGTTCACGGAAGAAGGCGTGCTCCCGGAACCTGCATTGAGCGCTTGATGCGTGGGCGCCGCTGCTCAGGCGCCCAGCACTTCCTCGCACGTCGCAAGCCACGCGCGAGCGGCGTGGGACAGGTACCGGCCCGGCGACCACAGGTGCGCAAGCGCCCAATCCATGTCGGGAGCGGTCAGGCGTGCCACGGCCAGCTTGTCGCGGTTGGCAAGGTTGGCCACCAGCGGCTGTGGCAAAAACGTCGTGCCCAGTCCCGCAGCCGCCATCGAGGCGAGGAATTCCCAGTGCCCGCTCTGCGCGGCGATGTGCGGGTCGATGCGGGCTTCGAGAAACGCCTGGCGCAGCTTGCGCGTGAGGGAGAAATCCTCGGCCAGCAACAGCAGCGGCTCGTCACGCAGCGCCGAGAGGCTGACGGTCTTGCCCTTGGCCCATTTCGCTTTGCGCGGTCCCACCACCCAGATCGGATACTTTGCAAACTGCCGCGTAGCGAGTTCGAGGCCGCTGTCGCCGGGCAGAACCGTGGCGCCGACCTCCAGTTCGCCGTTGGCTACCTGTTGTTCCACCGTCTTGCCGCCGTACTCGGCCAGGTTCAGCGCCAGGTTGGGATAACGCTGCCGAAACGCGCTGACGACGGGCGAGAAGAACAGGTTCACCATCGGCGGGATGCCGACCGTGAGTTCGCCCCGTCCGAGCGAAGACAGATCCGCGACTTCAAGCGTCAGTCTGTGCACCACACCAAGCGTTTCCTGGCCTCGCGCATACACGACACGGCCCACGTCGGTGAGCCGCACCTGCCTGCCTTCGCGGATCAGCAACGGCTGGCCAACCTCGTTTTCCAACTGACGCACCATCTTGCTGATGGTGGACTGTGTTACCGAGAGCGAACTCGCCGCCTGCGTGAAGCTCTGCAGCCGCGCGGTTTCAACGAAGTAACGAAGAGCTCGGATATCGATGGGCATGGGCGGACCTTTGCCATGAAGCACGCGAATGGGATTCGCCATGTTAATGAAGTTTTCCCATTCTGCGATGCGGCGGTCTCAAGATCCGCCGGACGCTCGCATTCAACGGCGCGCGAAAAAAAAGGCGGTTCACGCGACCGCCTTTCATGCAAGCGACGACGTCCTGCCGTCAGCCGGTGGCCTCGTCGATCAGCAGATCGAGCTGGGCGATCACGTTGCTGGTGTCGGGCTCGCCGCGCGTTTTGCTCAGTGCGGTCTTGAGCGTGTCGCGCAGGGCGACGAGTTCGGCGATGTTGCCCGCTTTCTCCACTTTCATCTCCAGCAGATAGCCGCGCAGGCCAAGATACCGGCTGATGGTTTCGGTATAGAAGCGGTAGAGGCGTTGATAGCCTTCGGCGGCCGGCTCCTTTGAAGTGGTTGCCTGTGCGGCGGCCGTCGTCGGTGGCACAGCCGCAGCCGCATTCGCCGGTTCAGCCTTTGCCGTAGTCGCCCCCGCCGCGTGCGGGCGGATATAACCGCCGGTCTCCAGCTCGCCGAACACGGCTTGCGTCATGCCCAGGGGTTGCAGCTGGACGAGGATGTCGTCGCAGGTTTTTTCGCCGTTGATCATCAGAAGGACCGCGCGGTGACGCTGGTCGAGGTGGTTCGCACGTGTGCGGATCTCGTCCTGACCTTTTTCGGTCTTCTGGTAGATGGTGGTGGTCATGCTGTCTCCCTCGGCCGGCGCGTCTGCAGCGCGCGCTCTGCTGGCTCTACAATAGACCGATCATAACCGCCCGGGGGCGACGTGGGCCTCAGTCGCAACCCGGATAGCACAACGCGCAAATCGCGCATCCACCAGAGCGAGACGACCAACGATGCAGCAACGCGACAAGCTTTTCATCAATGGCAAGTGGGTGGCGCCCCAAGGCAAGGGCGTCATTGAAGTGATTCATTCGGCCACTGAAGCGGTGATGGGCACCATTCCAGAGGGCAGCGCGGCCGATGCGGAAGCCGCCGTGGCAGCGGCCCGCGCCGCATTTGACGACTGGGCTGCCACGCCGGTGGCCAAGCGCGCCGAATACATCCAGAAGATTGCCGACGGCCTGCAGGCCCGCAGCGAAGAGCTGGCGCAGTTGATTGCCGGCGAAGTCGGCATGCCGATCAAGCTGGCACGCGCCATCCAGGTGGGCGGCCCCGTCTATAACTGGGGCAATTTCGCTAAGCTGCTCAGCACGTTTGAATTTGAAGAGCACGTTGGCAACTCGCTGGTGGTGCGTGAGCCGGTGGGCGTGGTGGGTGCCATCACGCCGTGGAATTACCCGCTCAACCAGATCACGCTGAAGGTTGCGCCCGCGCTGGCGGCTGGCTGCACGGTGGTGCTCAAGCCGTCGGAAGTGGCGCCCCTCAACGCCTTCGTGCTGGCGGAAGTCATTGAAGAAGCCGGCCTGCCGCCGGGTGTGTTCAACCTTGTCACCGGCTATGGCCCGGTGGTGGGCGAGGTGCTGGCAAGTGATCCGGATGTCGACATGGTGTCGTTCACGGGCTCGACGCGTGCAGGCAAGCGTGTGGCGGAACTGGCATCGCAGTCGGTCAAGCGCGTGGCGCTGGAGTTGGGCGGCAAGTCGGCGTCGGTGATCCTGGATGATGCGGACCTGGCATCGGCGGTAAAGGGCACGTTGTCGGCGTGCTTCCTGAACTCTGGCCAAACGTGCTCCGCGCACACACGCATGCTGGTGCCGCGCGCGAAGTACGAAGAGGTGAAGGCGCTGGCCGCGCAGTTTGCCGCCGCCTACGTGCCGGGTGATCCGGCGCAGGAAACCACGCGCCTGGGGCCGCTCATCTCTGCCGTGCAGCGCGACCGCGTGCTGGGCTACATCCGCAAGGGCCTGGAAGAGGGCGCCGAACTCATTACCGGCGGCGCCGACACGCCGGAAGGCCTGTCCACCGGCTTCTTCGTCAAGCCGACGGTGCTCGGCAACGTCAAGACGACCGACACCGTGGCGCGCGAGGAAATCTTCGGCCCCGTGCTCACCGTGATCTGCTACGACGACGAGGAAGAGGCCGTCCGCATTGCCAACGACAGCATCTACGGCCTGGGCGGCGGTGTGTGGTCGGGCGACGAGAGCCGTGCGATTCGCGTGGCGCGGCGCATCCGCACGGGCCAGGTGAACATCAACGGCGGACCGTTCAACATGCAGGCGCCGTTTGGCGGCTACAAGCAGTCCGGCCACGGGCGCGAGAACGGCAAGTACGGCCTGGAGGAGTTCCTGGAGTACAAGGCGATGCAGCTCAATCCTGCGAAGTCAGCCTGATCGGCTGGGCGTGCCGCACCAATGAAAAACCCGGCTTCGGCCGGGTTTTTTTGTGTTTGACGCGCTGTGCCTACTTGCGGCTGCCATCTGGGTTGTAGCCCTGGGCCGTGCCTTCGGCCAGGATGCGCGTCCAGACCGTGTTGCGCTCTTCGTCCGTCATGAACACCCAGTTGCTGACCTCAAGCTGTGTGCGCCCGCAGCCTTGGCAGACCTCGTCGAAGAGCGTCGAGCAAATGCCGATGCAGGGACTGTCTGGGCGGCCCAGCAGGGTGCTGTCGGAAGCACTGGTTGCGTCGTCTGGCATGGGGCTGAATGCGGTCGATTCGGTCATGGCCGCTATTTTACCGGGTTCGGCCGGTCGTCAGCTGCGCGGCGAGCCGGGGCGGCCGTGCGCTGGCTGACGTGATCCGCCGCGGCAGATAGCGTCAGCGCTGAATTCACGAGCGCGATGTGCGAAAACGCTTGCGGAAAGTTGCCAACCAGCCGTTTCACGCGCGGGTCGTATTCCTCAGCCAGCAGGCCGACGTCGTTGCGCAGTGCCAGCAGTTTGGTGAAGAGCGCGCGAGCCTCGTCCTGGCGGCCTTGCATGACGAGGTTGTCGACATACCAGAAGCTGCAGGCGAGGAATACGCCTTCGCCCTGCGGCAGGCCATCGGTCACGGCTTCGGTGCGGTAGCGGCGCACGAGGCCATCAACGAGCAGGTCTTCTTCGATGGCCTTGACCGTGCCCTGGATGCGCGGGTCGGATGCCGGCAGAAAGCCGACGAGCGGCAGCATCAGAAGCGCGGCGTCCAGCTCATCGCCCCCGTAGCTCTGCACGAAGCAGCCGCGCGTGGCGTTGTAGCCGTGCGCACAAACCTCCGCGTGGATGCGATCGCGCACGGCGCGCCAGCGCTCTACCGGGCCGTCCACGTTGAACTGCTCGATGGTTTTGACGGCGCGGTCGAACGCCACCCACGCCATCACCTTGGAATGCGTGAAATGGCGCGACGGGCCGCGGACTTCCCAGATGCCTTCGTCGGGCGTCTGCCAGACGCTTTCGAGGTGCGTCATCAGCGCGACCTGCAGCTGCCACGACGCTTCGTCGCCATCCAGGCCGCCTTTACGGGCGATGAAGAGGGCGTCCATGAGTTCACCGTACACGTCGAGCTGGAGCTGCATCGCCGCCGCGTTGCCCACGCGCACGGGCTGCGCGCCTTCGTAGCCGGGCAGCCACGGAACAGTCCACTCACCCAGGCGGCGCTCGCCGGCAATGCCGTACATGATCTGCACCTGTGCGGGGCTGCCGGCGATTGCGCGTTCGAGCCATTCGCGCCAACTGCGCGCCTCGTCATAGAACCCGGCGTTCATGAGCGCGAGCAGCGTGAGGGTGGCATCGCGCAGCCAGCAGTAGCGGTAGTCCCAGTTGCGCACCCCGCCGAGCTGTTCAGGCAGTGATGTGGTGGGCGCGGCCACGACGCCGCCGGTGCGGTGATACGTCAGGGCCTTGAGCGTGATGAGCGAGCGTTCCACGGCTTCGGTCCATTCGCCCGCACCGTGGCAGCGGCCCGCCCACGCGCGCCAGCGTGCCTCGATGTCGACCTGCGCTTCGAGCGCGTCGATCGACGCCGGCAACGGCAGGTGCGACGGCGAATGCGTGAGCACAAAGGGCACCGCATCACCCTCGCTCACCGTGAAATCCGCCACGGTGGAGAGGTTCTCGCCGCGGATTGGCGCAGGCGTGCGGAGCGTCGTCATATTGGGCCCGGCCACGGCCCGCAGTACGCAATCGGGCGTGTCGCATGGGCGCTCGGCAGCCGCACCCGTGAGTTCGGACACGCGGCTCACCCATGGCACGGATGTGCCGTAATCGAAGCGCAGCGTGAGGTCCATGCGCATGTCCACAGTGCCGGACAACCCGCGCACGATGCGGATGAGGTCCGACGTGTCATCCCGGGCACCGGCCGTGCCCGGCAGCCGGGCCGTCATCAGGTCTGTCACGCTGGCGGAGCCGGTGTCGGTCTCGAACACGGTTTCCAGCACCAGGGTGCCAGGTAGGTAGCGGCGCCGCACGGTGCGCCCGCCAGCCCGCGGCGCCAAGCGCCATCGGCCGTTGTCCGGTGTGCCGAGCAACGCGGCAAAACAGGCGCCCGAATCGAACCTCGGCCAGCACAGCCAGTCGATGGACCCGTCCCGCGAAACCAGTGCCGCGGTTTCGCAATCGCCAATCAACGCGTAATCTTCGATTTTCGAGGGCATTGCACTCCACTCCAAGCCAAACAAATCGACGAGGCCGCGACCATGCACGACAGCACCCGCATCCTGCTTGAATACAACGCGGGGCGTGATCCCGAGCGGCTGACCCGCAAGCTCGATGCCATTGCCGCTGACCCGTTTTCATTCTTTCGCGGCACCAACAACCTGTATGCCGCGTCGCTGGCCGATGCGGCGCTGCTGCACGACGCGCCCCGCACGCTCGTCTGCGGTGATCTGCACCTCGAGAACTTTGGCAGCTTCAAGGGCGACAACGGCCTCGTCTACTTCGACATGAACGACTTTGACGAGGCACTGGCCGCGCCGTTCACCGTCGACCTGGTGCGCGTGCTGTCCAGCCTGCAGGTGGCGTCCTTCAGCTGGAAGCTGGCCGATGAAGACGCTCATAACCTGTGCAGGCGCTTTCTCGACACGTATGCGGCTGCGCTGGTTGATGGCAAGCCGCGCTGGGTTGAGCGTGCCACTGCCACGGGCATCGTGCGTAATCTGCTGCGCGGCCTGCGCAAGCGCAATCGCGCGGCGTACCTGGCCGATCGCACCGAACGCAACGGCAACCGGGTCACCCTGCGCATCGACGGCCGGCGCACTTTACGGGCAAGCAAGGAAGAGGCCCGCCGCGCGCGCCGCATTCTCGAGGCCTACGGCCAGCAGGGCAACGGCCAGCGTTTCATCGCCATCGACGTCGCGCGGCGGATTGCCGGCACAGGCAGTCTGGGCCTTGAGCGCTATTCCGTGCTCGCTCGCCCCGAAAACGACCCCTCCACGCTGCGCCTGATCGACATCAAGCTCTCCATCCCAAGTGTCTGGGACGATGTGCTGGGCGACGCCTGCAGCGTTGCGCCGTGGCGTAGCGAGGCCGGGCGCGTGGTCGATATCCAGCGCCTGTCGCAGGCCATTTCGCCCGCACTGCTGCGCGGTGTTGTCTACGCAGCCAAGGGCGAGAAACTGAAGTCGTACGTCGTCAAGAGCCTGCAGCCGACCGCCGACCGCGTTGTGCTGGGCTCGGGCAAGAACGTGGTCGCCAACCTGGACGATGCCCTGCAGACCATGGCGCGCGTGGCAGCGTGGTGTCATTTGCGCGGCTGTGGCCGACACGGAACCGATCTCGTGGAAACGGTGCAGGACTACGCGGCCGGCACGGCATGGCGCAAATCGGCGTTGAAGCTGGCGGCGCATGGCAAAGACGTGTCGCTCAAGCAATGGGCTGCGTTTGCTGAAGATTATCGTCAGGCGCGCGGTGGCAAGTCCGCTTAAGCCCGCTTAAGTGCGCGGCGTAAGTGCGCGATGGCGCGCTGTTGACGTCAGGCCCGTGACTACTATTTGAAATCCCCCTGAGATTGCAATGAAAAACCTCGACAACCCCTCACATGATCGCGAGGTGGGCACCGCCGACGCGACGCAAGACACGACGCGTATCGACGACACCCGCATCGGCGCGGTGCGTCCGCTTATTTCCCCGGCGCTGCTCCTGGACGAGCTGCCCGTGCCTGCCGATACGCAGACGCTCGTCGAAGACACCCGCCGGGCCATCAGCAACATCCTGCACGGCCGCGACGACCGGCTGCTGCTCATCGTCGGCCCGTGCTCGATCCACGATCACGACCAAGCGCTCGATTACGCGCGCCGCCTCAAGGCTGCGGCTGATGCACTGAAGGACGACCTGCTGATCGTCATGCGCGTCTACTTTGAGAAGCCGCGCACGACGGTCGGTTGGAAGGGTTACATCAACGACCCGCGTCTGGACGGCAGCTTCCGCATCAATGAAGGGCTGCGCGCTGCGCGGCAACTCCTGCTTGACGTCAACGCCCTCGGTCTGCCCGCCGCGACGGAATTCCTCGACCTGCTGAGCCCGCAATACATTGCCGACCTCATCGCCTGGGGCGCGATCGGCGCGCGCACGACAGAAAGCCAGAGCCATCGGCAGCTTGCGTCGGGCTTGAGCTGCCCGATCGGCTTCAAGAACGGCACCGACGGCGGCGTGCAGGTCGCGTCTGACGCGATCATCGCGGCGCGCGCCAGCCATGCGTTCATGGGCATGACCAAGATGGGTATGGCCGCGATCTTCGAGACGCGCGGCAACGACGACGCGCACGTGATCCTGCGGGGCGGCAAGAGCGGGCCGAACTACGACAGCGCGCACATCGAGGCGACCTGCGCGGCGCTGCGCGCGGCAAAGTTGCGCGAACAGGTGATGGTCGACTGCTCGCACGCGAATTCAAACAAGTCGCATGAACGGCAGGTCGATGTCGCACAGGATCTGGCGCGGCAACTATCGCAGGGTGACCACCGGATCGTCGGCGTGATGGTCGAAAGCAATCTCGAAGCGGGCCGCCAAGACCTGAAACCGGGCGTGCCGCTCAAGTACGGCGTGTCGATCACCGATGCCTGCCTGAGCTGGGCGCAGACCGAGCCCGTGCTCGACATACTGGCCGAGGCGGTTCGGCATCGGCGCGCGTATTCGTACGACGGGTGAGATAAGGGCGGCGGATTCTGCTTTTGCCGCCTTGTACCGTTCGCCGACGTCGGTCGGCGTTTCTTTTGTCCATTCAATGACTGCCAGCCGGATGCGCACTCGCATGCGGCTTGGTCCTATCTCGCGTGCAGGCATCCCGCCCGCACGGTCCACGCCCTGACCTGTCGCGTCGGCGGGTCTCTTCCCAAATCACATTGGTTATTCGGCTTGGCGCGTTGCGTGTCTGCATTGAGCTGCATTTAAGACTGCGCTTACATATCTGGCATCGCCCAACATCCAGAATTCCGACCAGGCATTGCATTGCAATAGCTGGAAAGGTCAATTAGCAGCGCGTTGTTCACCGTACGGACGGCGCTTCGGCGGCATCTCGCAATTCAACGGAGATGCGCGTAGGAATTCAGTCGGGTTTAAATTGAAATAACGCGATAAGTGAAATTTGGCTGCCCGGCTGCTGCAAAACCATTTTTGCGACGATTTAATGATGACAAAAAGACTGAGCGCGCAAGTCATGCGCAGGATTGGATGCACAGTATTAGCCGCCCTGATTTTCCCTGTGGCAACGCTGGCTTTGGCCGATGACAGCCGCAATATCTTCCCTTTCCCCAATCCGCTCGTACTGCCGAAAAATGCTCCGGTTGATAAGGTTATGGTAAGGGCATACAGGACGCCTCAACAGATTTGTGGCGAAGCCAGCTGCATGTTGGTCAGGTTTGCTGTCTTCAGCCTAGAAGGCGACCACTGGGTCTGGTACGGCTCTGGGCCACGCGCCGGCACAGAACTTAGAGGCCTGGATATTCAGACTATCGTCAATGGAAAGCCTCAGGGCAAGTGGAGTGAAGATTTACACGACTCAATGGAATTTTCATCCCCTGTCGAATTTCAGTTGCTGAGAAACCATTATGAAATGAATAACGGAGAATCTAACCAACTTTATTTCTGGTTTTTCGTAAGAAAACCGGGGAGTTCCGACCTGATCCAATGGTATATCCGGCTCAACACGAGCGTGACCTGGATCGAAGAAAGCTGCTCGGTGCCAAGTCAGACGGTAGTGCTGCCATCCACGCGGGCAGGGCGCTTAACCGGCATCGGGACGACGGCCGGCGAGCGCAGCTTCCAGATCCAGATCAACAACTGCCCCAAGGGATACAACAAGATTCTCTACAGGCTCACGCCTGAGGGCGGCACCATTGAGAATGCACCGGGTGTATTGCCGCTTTCCGCTGATTCCACCGCAAAGGGCGTGAAGATCAAGGTGACCGACAATGCGGGCGCGGCGGCAGCATTTGATACGTCGACCGCCGTCGATGATTACAACAAGGACACGGGCGGCTCTTTCTCGATCCCGATGCGGGTGTCGTATGTTCAGACCGAAGCCAACATCACGCCCGGCACCGTGAATGGCGCCATGTCGGTGCTGATGGAGTATCAATGACACGCCACGCATGTGCTTTAGTGACGCCTTCATCACTGCACTCTCAAGTTCCAGCGCTGCGCGGCCGATAGTGCCAGGGTAGCCGGCCGCCCGGCGCGATGGTCGCGCCTGCGGGAAGAGCCGTGCACGCCACTCTCGCCGCGCCCATGTCCGCTCGTCTGACCATCCGCACCCGCCTGGTGCTTTCGGTTTCCATTCTGTTTCTGCTTGCCTTGCTGATTGGCGTGGCGGGCTTGCTTGGCCTGCGCGATGCCAATCGCGCGCATGAACAGACCTTTACCAATCAGTTCCCGTCCGCACTCGCGCTGGGCGAATCCGATCTGAGCCTCACGCGTGCTCGCACCGCGCTCGACAAGGCGATGCTGTATCCCGAAGACAAGGGCGCGATGAAGCTGCTCGACCGCACCGAAGAGTTGATTGCGGAATCGGATGCAGCCTGGAAGAAATACCTGGCACTGCCGCGTGACGACGAAGAGGAACGCCTGGCCAAGGACGTCGCCACCAAGCGTGAAGCGGCTGCCGGCAGCTTGCGCAACATCATCACGGCGCTGCGCGCCGGGGATCGTGCAGCGGCAGACAAGATCATGGAAAAGGGCGTCTCCAAGGCCTTCCGCGATTCCAACGATTCGAGCCTGGCGCTGAGCAAGAAGCAACTGGCGTTCTCCAAGGCCAACTACGACGCATCGCGCGATGCTTATGCGCGCTTCCAGTTGATTGTGATTGCCGCCATCGTCCTCGCGCTGGTGGTGGCGCTGTGGTGCGCGTGGTCGCTGCTGCGCGCGATCGTGGGGCCGCTGAACGCCGCGCTGGCGCAGTTCGATCGCATTGCTGCCGGTGACCTGACCGAGCGTGTGCGCATCGATCGTCACGACGAAATGGGCCGCCTGCTCGAAGGCCTGGCCCGCATGCAGACTGCACTGACCGACACCGTGCGCCGCGTGCGCACCGGCTCCGAGTCGATTGGCGCGGCCACCAAGCAGATTGCCGCCGGCAATGCAGACTTGTCGCAACGCACGGAAGAGCAGGCCAGCTCGCTGGAGGAAACCGCTTCCAGCATGGAAGAAATGACCTCCATCGTGCGCCAGAACGCCGACAACGCCCGTCAGGCCAGCCAACTGGCCGACAGCGCCTCGGAAGTTGCGAGCCAAGGCGGCGCGGTGGTGACCGACGTGGTGGCGACCATGCGCGAGATCAGCGCGTCGTCACGTACGGTATCGGAAATCATTGGCGTGATCGACGGCATTGCGTTCCAGACCAACATCCTTGCGCTGAACGCGGCCGTGGAAGCCGCCCGCGCCGGCGAGCAAGGCCGTGGCTTTGCCGTGGTGGCCGGTGAAGTGCGCAACCTCGCGCAGCGCAGCGCCGCCGCTGCCAAGGAAATCAAGGAAATGATCGAGGCGTCGCTCTCCAAGGTCGAGACCGGCAGCGCGCTGGCCGAACGCGCGGGCAGCACGATGGAAGACATCGTGTCGTCCATCCGCCGCGTGACCGACATCATGGGCGAAATCGCTGCCGCCTCGAACGAGCAAAGCTCGGGCATCGAACAGGTCAACAAGGCCGTCACGCTCATGGACGAAGCCACGCAGCAGAACGCCGCGCTGGTGGAGCAGGCTGCCGCAGCGGCGGAATCGCTGGAGGAGCAGGCCCAGGCCCTGAACGCCGCCATCGCCGCATTCCGCCTCGCCTGATATGGGCCCCATCGATGCACGGGGCCCGCTGAAGCCTTAAGACTTGCCTTGAGCGCCGTTTCGGTTGATATAACCGACTGGCGCATTCAAGGAGTCGCCTCATGCCGTTCATCATTGCCGCGCTCGCGCTGGTTGGTCTGCTGATCTACGGCGCGGTCCGGCTGTATGCGGTGGTTGCTGCCGCTTATGGCGCGGTGGTGGGCGGTGCTGCGGTGCTGGTTGCCGTGGCGCTGCTGGCCGGGGCAATCATCACCTTCGTCAGGCGTTACCGCGCCGTTCATGGCGTGAACGTGAAAGGGCAGCGGATTGTGTCGCTCAGCGCAAGCTGGGGGCAGGTCGCGGTTGATGCCGAACAGAAACGCGGGACGCTGCAACTGCACGGGCAGGGCGCCCGTTTTCTCTTTGCCGATATTGCCGGCGCCGATGCGGTCGAACACGAAGGTGCCTGGTCGCTGGCGCTGCGCCTGAAGCATCAGACGCAGGCAGATTGGCCGATCCCGATGCGCAATCGCCAGGAAGCGAAACGCTGGGCGAAGATCTTCGCGCTGGCGGCCAGCCAGGAGCTTTGACCGGCGCGTCGGTCCGGATTATTCCGTCGTACTTGGGTTCCAAAATGCCTGCGCCACGTGCGGCTGCGATTGCAGCGACGTGACGATGCGGTCCAGCTCGGCCGCGTTCACGGCCGTCGACATCAGCATCGCTTCAATTTCTACGTGGTCGTCGCCAAAGGGTTCGACCGATAGATCGCTGATGGGGTAGCTGGCTTCTTCAAGCAGGCGTTCCAGGTCGGCCAGCGCCTCTTTCTGGCGCTCGCTGGTGGAGATGACGCACATCGTGTACGTGACTTCGCTGGCCTGATTGTCGAGCGGCGTGCGGTTGATTCGGTCCACCACCGGCCGCAGCAAGATGTTCGAGGCCAGCACGAACAGCGTAATCAGAATGGCCTGGCCAACAAGGTCGGAGCCTGCCGCCGCACCCACAGCGGCCGAGCCCCACAGCGTGGCGGCAGTGTTCAGCCCGCGCACGTTCAGCCCTTCCTTCATGATGGTGCCGGCACCCAGAAAGCCGACGCCCGACACCACGTAGGCGATCACGCGTGTGGTGTCCGATGCGGTGCCGATCTGCGCCGCCATATCGACGAACGCCGATGCCGCGACCGCCACCAGCGCATTGGTGCGCAGCCCCGCAGTCCGCTGCCTGACCTGCCGCTCGAAGCCAATGAGTGACCCGAGCGCAAAGGCCGAGGCAAGGCTGATGAACGAATCCACCAGCGTGGCGACATTGAGATGGACGAGGGCTTGCAGCGTCATCGGCGGCTCCTTGTTGTGGTGACCGGAGTCTTGGTGAAGGGCGCCGATGGTTATAGCACGGCGCCATGACACGCCGTGCGGGCCGGGGAGGCCGGACGGCTACTTATAGTCCCACTGCATCTGCTCGGGAATCGGCACGGCGTCCGAGGTCTCGAGGCAGCGGTCGAGGTAAGCGAGCAGGGAGCGCGGCTGAAAGCCCGTCTCTTGCACCAGTCGCGTGTTGTCGAACACGTAGCTCATGCTGGCGAACTTGGCATACAGGTGGATGCAGCGCGCGACCAGTCGCACGTTGCCGTCACCCGTCAGGCTCAGGAATTTACGCGCCAATGCTTTCTCGGCGATTTTTTCCTGATACACGTAGCCGGCCAGCGCCTGGGCGTCTTCTTCCGGCGTCTTGCAACGCTTGAAGCGCGGGTACAGCGTTTCGATGCGCTCGGAGTTCGCGTCGCCGGCGCTGATGTGATACAGGTCGTGCGCCAGCGTCGGCTTGGTCGAAAGCTGCACGATGGCTTCGGCGCAGTCGTCCACAGGCAGGATGTCGACGCGGTCAGACAAGCGGCAGCTGAACGTTTCGAGCAGCGCCACCATGCGCAGCATCCAGAAGATGCTGCCCGACGGCTCGCACCCCAGCGTGCTATGGCCCACCACGATGGACGGCCGCACCACCACGAGCGGCAGCTCGGGCACTGTTTCGCGCAGCTTCAGCTCGGCCATCCCCTTGGAATACGTGTATGGCACCGCATGCTGCTCCAGCGGGGGGACATCCCAGCTTTCGCTGACATGGCGATCCGCCAGTTGGCCGCACGACATGGCCGTGCCGATCTGCAGAAAGCGCTTCAGGCGTTTGCCCTGCGCCGCCAGCCGGCCGAGCGCCAGCACGCCATCCACGTTGGTTTCCCACAGCGACGGGTGGTTCGAGAAGGTTGCCAGTGCCGCGCAGTTGATGATGATTTCCGGATCGCCCAGCTTGGCGGCCCCGGCTTCGCGCAGGTCGAACGGCACGATCTGTGATTCGGTAATGCCGTCCAGCGTGCTCTGTGCGAATTCAAAACGCCGCAGGTTGTTGCGCAGCCGCGTCAACCCCTCGGCAGGTGTGTCGCCGCGCACGGCAAAGCGTGTGTCGGCCAGCAAACCTTTGGCTGCCAGATTGGCGGCAATGGCGCCGCCCACGAAACCGGTCGCACCGGTTAGCAAAATACTCATGCGAGAAAACCTGAATCCCTTGGGAAGCAAAACGGGCGACCAACCCGCTTGCAAACAACACTGCCGCTGCCGCACCGGCGAGGCACGTATAAGCAGTGCGCTCGAAGCTGGGGACAGGCAGGTCATGCCGGATGAAGCCGCGCACACGAAACAGGGTTCGCGGGCCGCAAGATTCGCGTGACGCGAAGCGGCCGAAACCTGCGCACAATCAGCGATTTATAAGAATGTAACCTTTCAGGTGCCTTTCAGCACCCCATTCCATCAGAGGGTTGACTCAAGTTTGCGGCACAGCGCAACTCGACGTGGCATTGGCGGCAATCTCGCGCGCGGCCTTGGCGCCCTCGACTTGCAGGATGGTCGGCAGCGATACGCCGTTCTTGGCGGCTGTCACCTCGGCCAGGATCGAGATGGCGATTTCCGGCGGCGTGCGGCTGCCGATGTAAATGCCGACCGGCCCATGCAGGCGCGCCAGCTCGGCATCGCTCAGGTCGAATTCCTTCAGGCGCTCGCGGCGGTTGGCGTTGTTGCGGCGGCTGCCCAGTGCGCCCACGTAGAACGCGGGCGTCTTGAGCGCTTCCATGAGCGCGAGGTCGTCCAGCTTGGGGTCGTGCGTCAGGGCGATGACGGCGCAGCGCTCGTCGAGCTTCATGGCCATCACCGTATCGTCGGGCATGGTTCGGACCATGGCCACGCCCGGGATCGACCATTCCTCGCTGTACTCCTCGCGCGGGTCGCAGACGGTGACCTGGTAATCGAGCCCCACGGCGATCTGGCACAGGTAGCGCGAGAGCTGTCCCGCACCGATCACGAGCATCCGGTAACGCGGCCCGTGAATGGTGACGAGGCGCGCTTCGTCAAACTGCAGGCCGTCGGTGACGGTGGCGTGCTGCAGCGTTGACGCGCCAGTCGCCATGTCGAGCGTGCGTGCGACGAGCTGACCGGCTTCCACGGCACGCAGCAGGGCGTCGATTCCGCTGGAGGCGTTCAGCGGCTCCAGCACGAGTTGAAGCGTGCCGCCGCAGGGCAGCCCGAAGCGATGCGCTTCTTCAGCGCTGATGCCGTATTTGACCGCTTCGGGCTGGGTGTAATGCAGGCCTTCACGGCGCACACGGTCGATGAGGTCGTCTTCAATGCAGCCGCCCGAAACCGAGCCGATGACGACGCCGTCATCGCGCAGCGCAAGCATTGCGCCTTCGGGCCGCGGCGACGAACCCCACGTTTTGACGACCGTGACGAGCAGCACGCGGCGCCCTTGTTCCAGCCAGCGCACGCTGGTTTTCAAGACTTCGAGATCGACGCTGTCCATGATGCGTTGGCTGCGCTTTCGCGCGCTTGATGGTTCTGTTGCGGGGAATGCACCGATTATGCCCCGTGGTGCAAAAACAGGTAGGCGGCGGCCACGGCCACCAGCGCCACGATGATCCACGGCCATGGGTTACGCGGCTGCAGCGCGGGGCTGACGTTGGGAGCGGCGCCCGGCGGTGCGCCGTGAGCCTGCAGTTGGCCGGCCGCGAGGTCTGGAATCGCCTGTGTGGCTGGCATGCCGTCGATCGGAGCGGCATGTCCGTCGATGCCAGCCGTATCTGCGGGACCGAACTCTGCCGCAAAACGCTGGAAGAACTCGTCGGCCAGCTTGCGTGCGGCACCGTCAATGAGCCGCGAGCCGATTTGCGCTAGCTTGCCGCCCACCTGCGCGGTGGCCGTGTAAGAAAGCCGCGTGACCGTGGGGCCTTCGGGCGTGAGCTGCACCTGCGCGCTGCCCTTGCCGAAACCGGCCGCGCCGCCCTGGCCGTCGAAATGCAGCGTGTAGCTGCGTGGGGGCGCCATGTCGGTCAGTTCCATGCGTCCCTTGAAGCGCGCCTTGACGGGCCCGACGGCGGCGGTCATGGCGATGTCGTAGGCGGGGTTGGCGCTGCCCTCTGCGGCGGTGATGCTCTCGCAGCCGGGAATGCAGCGTTGCAGCACGGCTGGGTCGTTCAGCGCGTCCCAGGCGGTCTGGAGTGGCACGGGCAGGAGATGGGTCTGGGTCAGTTCCATGGGGCGGTCGATGGGGCTGGGGTTGGGTGGCGGGGGGTACGCGTGCGGCGAGCATGCGCCAGTTCGTGCTCGAGCGCAGCCAGGCTGTCGAAATGGTGCGCCGGCACCATCACATCGACATGCGGCAGGATGGCCCGCACGCCACGTGCCCGCGGCTCGAAGCCGGCAAAGCGCAGCAGCGGATTGAGCCAGACGATGCGATGGGCAAAGCGCGCCAGGCGCGCCATCTCGGTATCGAGCAGCTCGATGTGCTCATGATCGAGCCCGTCCGTCACGAGCAGGACGGTGGCGCGGCCGGATAGCGTGCGGCGCGCCCATTGGCGATTGAACTCCGCCAGCGCCGCGCCGATGCGCGTGCCGCCGGACCAGTCGGGCACAAGCTCGGCGATGGCTTGCACGGCGACATCCGGATCGCGCTCGCGCAGTTGCCGCGAGACGTTCGTCAGCCGCGTGCCGAACAGGAAAGCCTGGATACGCTCACGCGACTGCACCAGCGCGTGGCAGTAATACAGCACGGCGCGCGAATAGCGGCTCATCGATCCCGAGATGTCGAGCAGCAGCACCAGCGGCGGCGTGCGGTCGACGGGCTGGCGGTATTTCCAGCCGGTCCATTCGCCGCCGGCGCGCACGGCCTGGCGAGCGGTGGCGCGCAGATCCGGATGGCGCCCGCGCGAAGCGGCCTTCAACCGGCGCGTCCGCTCCTGGGCGAGATGCACGCGACGGCGGCGGATCATGTGTTGCAGCGTGCGCCATTCGGCCGCGTTGAGCGTGTCGAAGTCACGCGTGCGCAAGGCCTCGTTGGCGGAAAACGCCAGCGGCGCCACGATGTCATGGCGTTCGCCATCGGGCTTCGGGCCGGGCGGCAGGTTGGTCGACGGCTGAGCGCGCAGGGCATCGGCCAGACGGTTGCTGCGCGCCGCGGGAATGCCGCCACGGACTTTGGGCAGCAACAGCGCACGCAGCTTGCCCTCCCAATCCGGATCGCGCCAGAACACGTTGAAGGCCGCATCGAACAGCGTGCGCTCGTCGGGGTGCGAGACGAGCAGGGCAGACAGCGCAGCCTTCACGTCGTCTCGGCGGCCGATGTCGATATGGCTCAGGGCTTCGATGGCATCGACCGCGCGCGAGGGCGCAAGCGGCATGCCGGCATTGCGCAGCAGCCGCACGAAATGCGTCACGTTACGCGCCAGCATCGGGAGCTGCATCGGCACGGTCGCTTGCATGCCTTACTCCGGCAGCGCAGGGGCGGCCAGCAGTTGCTCGATGGTCGGCATATCGACGCGCGCCAGGTCGTCCTGGTACTTGAGCAGCACGCCCAGCGTGTCCTGCACGGACTGCGGATCCAGCTCCGTCACGTTCAGCGCCGACAATGCGCGACACCAGTCGATGGCTTCGGCAATACCCGGCGCCTTGAACAGGTCGATGCCGCGCAGGCGGTGCACGAAATCGACCGCACGCTGCTGCAGGCGGGCAGAGGTCTCGGGCGCGCGCTGCGCCACGATCTGCAGCTCCCGTGCCTTATCGGGGTAGCCGATCCATTGATACAGGCAGCGCCGCTTGAGCGCGTCGTGCACCTCGCGCGTGCGGTTGGACGTCATGATGACCAGCGGTATCACCTGCGCGCGCACCGTACCGAATTCCGGAATCGACACCTGGAAGTCGGACAGCAACTCCAGCAGAAACGCCTCGAAGGGTTCATCAGCGCGGTCGATCTCGTCGATCAGCAGAACGCGTGGTGTGTCGGGATGGAGTGGGTCGGGCAGCAGCGCTTGCAGCAGCGGCCGCTTGAGGAGGAATTCGTCGCGGTAGAGCGTGTCGGCGCGGGGCTTCTCACCGGCGGCCTCGGCCAGGCGCAGCGCCATGATCTGGCGCGGGTAGTCCCATTCATAGAGCGCGCTGGCGGTGTCGAGCCCCTCGTAACACTGCAGCCGCAGCAGCGACGTGCCGAGCAGCCCCGCCGCCGCCTTCGCCAGCTCGGTCTTGCCGACGCCGGGCTCGCCTTCCAGAAACAGCGGCCGCTGCATGCGCAACGCAAGAAACAGGGCCGTGGCCAGCTCTCGGCTGGCGAAATAGCCCTGGCCTTGCAGTTGCGCGATGCAGTTGTCGATGGAATCGACCGGCATGCCGTTCCTTGGGCTTTCGCTCAATGATGGTGCGCCAGTGCCTGTTCGACCGCGCGCGCCGTCAATACCGGAATGAGGTGCGCCCGGTATTCTGGCGAGGCATGCAGATCGCCCACCAGATCATCGGCCGGCACCACCACCTTGCGTGCCGCTTCCGATGTAAAGCTGGCCGTCAGCGCCTGCTCCAGCGGCGCGCAACGGAACACGCACGGCGCCGCGCCCGTCACCGCCACGCGCACGTTATTGCCCTTGCGGCTGATGAACACGCCCACCAGCGCAAATCGCGACGCGGGGTTGCGGAATTTCACGTAGGCCGCCTGGTCCGGCACGGGAAACTGCACCTCGGTGATGAGTTCATCCGCAGCCAGCGCGGTCTCGTACATGCCGAGGAAAAAGTCGTCCGCTGTGATGTTGCGCCGCTCGGTGACGACGGTGGCGTTCAGGCCCAGCACCGCAGCCGGGTAGCACGCCGCCGGGTCGTTGTTGGCAAGCGAGCCGCCGAGCGTGCCCATCGCGCGCACTTGGCGGTCTCCGATGCCGCCGGCCAGCTCCCCCAGCGCGGGCAGCATGCGGGCGATGTCCGCGTTGTCCGCCACATCGGCATGGCGTGTGGCTGCGCCCACCGTAATCACACCGGGCTGTGTGCGAATGCCGGACATGCCCGGAATGCGCGTGACATCCACCAGCGTTGACGGCTGCGCCAACCGCAGCTTCATCGCCGCAAGCAGGCTCTGGCCGCCGCCGAGGTATTTGGCATCGGTGTGCGTCTTCAGCGCGGTCACGGCGGTCTGGGCGTCGGTGGCTTTCTGGTACTCAAAGTCGTACATGGTGGGCTCCTTGCCTAGGCCTTGGCCGCTTGAATGGTTTGCCAGACGCGGTGCGGCGTCGCGGGCATCTGGATGTCCTTCACGCCCAGCGGCGCAAGCGCGTCGACGATGGCGTTGATCAGCGCCGGCGGCGAGCCGATCGCGCCGGCTTCGCCACAGCCTTTGACGCCGAGCGGGTTGTGCGTGCACGGCGTGCCCTTGGCGGTTTCCACCGTAAAGCTGGGCAGGTTATCTGCGCGAGGCATGGCGTAGTCCATGTACGAGCCGGTCAGCAACTGGCCGTTCTCGTCGTAGACGCAGGCCTCCATCAGCGCCTGTCCGATCCCTTGGCCAAGCCCGCCGTGCACCTGGCCCTCGACAATCATCGGGTTGATGATGTTGCCGAAATCGTCCACCGCAACGAATCGGTCGATGTGGGTTTCGCCGGTGTCGGGATCGACTTCCACCTCGCAGATGTACGCGCCGGCCGGGTAGGTGAAGTTGGTCGGATCGTAGAAGGCGTTTTCGTCCAGCCCAGGTTCGAGCTTGTCGAGCGGGTAGTTGTGCGGCACGTAGGCCGTGAGCGCGACTTCGCCAAACGTCTTGGTGCGGTCGGTGCCGGCCACGCGGAAGACGCCATCCTTGAACTCGATGTCTTCCGCCGATGCCTCCAGCAGATGCGCGGCGATCTTCTTGGCCTTGGCCTCGATCTTGTCGAGCGCCTTCATGATGGCCGAGCCGCCCACGGCAATCGACCGCGAGCCGTACGTGCCCATGCCGAACGGGATGCGGCCGGTGTCGCCGTGTACGATCTCGATGTTGTCGATGGGCACGCCCAGCCGATCGGCCACCACTTGCGCGAACGTCGTCTCGTGGCCCTGGCCGTGGCTGTGCGAGCCGGTGAAGACCGTGACGGAGCCCGTTGGGTGCACGCGAATTTCGCCGGCTTCGAACAGGCCAGCCCGTGCGCCCAATGCGCCGGCGATGTTCGACGGCGCCAGTCCGCACGCCTCGATGTAGCAGGAATAGCCCATGCCGCGCAGCCGGCCCTTTGCGCGCGAGGCATCGCGCCGGGCTGCAAAGCCTTTCACGTCGGCCAGTTCGATGGCGCGGTCGAGGCACGGCTCGTAGTCGCCCGTGTCATATGTCAGGCCCACCGGCGTGGCATACGGGAACGTGCGGATGAAGTTGCGGCGGCGCAGTTCAGCCGGGTCGACCTGCAGTTCGCGCGCAGCCGTCTCCACAAGGCGTTCGACCACATACGTTGCCTCGGGCCGGCCGGCACCGCGATAGGCGTCGACCGGCGCCGTGTTCGTGAACACCGCTTTCACTTCGGCATAGATGGCAGGCGTCTTGTACTGGCCCGCCAGCAACGTCGCATACAGGATGGTCGGCACGCTGCTGGCAAACGTCGACAGATACGCGCCCATGTTGGCCGTGGTGTGCACGCGCATGGCGAGGAAGTTGCCCTGCGCATCGAGCGCCAGTTCCGCATGCGTGACGTGGTCCCGGCCATGCGCATCGGTCAGGAAGGACTCGGAGCGCTCGGCCGTCCACTTGATTGGTCGGCCCACCTTTTTCGATGCCCAGGTGAGCGCCACGTCTTCCGGGTACAGGAAGATCTTCGAGCCGAACCCGCCGCCCACGTCCGGCGCAATCACGCGCACCTTGGCTTCGGTCAGGCCCAGCACGAACGCCGACATCAGCAGGCGTTCCACGTGCGGGTTCTGGTTGGCGACGTAGAGCGTGTAGCTGTCGTCCTGACGCGAATAGCTCGCATTGACGGCGCGCGGCTCGATCGCATTCGGGATCAGCCGGTTGTTGACGATGTCGAGTTGCGTCACGTGCGCGGCCTTGGCAAAGGCGGCATCCGTGGCGGCTTTGTCGCCGTGGCCCCAGGTGTAGCAGGTGTTGTTCGGCACGTCGTCGTGGACGGCGGTGCCGGCGGTATCTGCGGTGGCGGTGTCCACCACGGCGGGCAGTTCGTCGTATTCCACGTCGATCATCTCGACGGCGTCCTTGGCGATCTTCACCGATTCAGCCACCACCAGCGCGACCTGGTCGCCCACGTGGCGCACCTTGCCTTGCGCGAGCACGGGGTGGGGCGGCTCCTTCATCGGCGTGCCGTCAATGCTGTGGATGAGCCAGCCGCACGGCAGGCCGTTCACCTTGTCGGCAGCCAGGTCGTCGCCCGTGAGCACGGTCAGCACGCCCGGATGCTTGCGTGCGGCATCCGCATTGATGTGTTTGATGCGCGCATGCGCATACGGCGAGCGCAGGAACACCGCGTAGGACTGGTGAGCCTGGACAACATCGTCCGTGTACTGCCCGGCGCCTGTCAGGAAGCGGAAGTCTTCCTTGCGCTTGACGGCCGCGCCGATCAGGTGATTGTTGGGTTCTGCGGGAGCGTTCATGGTGGTCTCCTCGCTGGGGTCAGGCGGCGTGGGCGCGCGCCGCGGCCAGGCTTTGCAGCGAGGCATCCTCGCCTTGGGCTTCTGCCATGGCTTCAGCCCCGTGCATCACGGCGCGCACGATGTTGTGATAACCCGTGCAGCGGCACAGGTTGCCGTCGAGCTGCTCGCGCACCGTGTGTTCATCGGGATGCGGATGCTGCGCAACCAGCGCCGTCGCTGCCATCACCATACCCGGCGTACAGAAACCGCATTGCAGGCCGTGGCATTGGCGAAAGGCTTCCTGCATCGGGTGCAGCGTGCCGTCCTTCGACAAGCCTTCGATGGTGGTCACCTCGGCGCCGTCAGCCTGCACAGCCAGGATGTTGCAGGACTTCACCGCGCGCCCATTCATATGCACGGTGCAGGCGCCGCATTGCGCGGTATCGCAGCCGACGTGCGTACCGGTCAGGCGCAGTTGCTCGCGCAGCAATTGGACTAGCAAGGTATGGGGTTCGACACTGACGGTGACAGGCGCACCGTTGACCGACAGCTTGAGGCTGATCGCCATGGGAGTCTCCTTGGGGAATGGGCGCCGGTGCCATGCTGCGCGCCTTCGTTGCTGCGAAGATGCGCGCGTGGTCTCGATATCGGTGGTCGCGGCTCTACTCAGTAAAGCACAGGCGAACCAGAAGACAACCGCAGTGCGGTGCGCTGGTTGCAGGAAAAAGGGCGATGCTGCGGCACGCAGACAAACCAAACAAATGCCGCAGAAATGACAAAGGGCCGGAATCCGGCCCTCGATTGGCACCAGGCGGTCATGACCTGGCGGGTGTGGCGGCGGGTGTGATGACACACGGCCGGCGCACGATGCTACTGAGACTGCGAGTACTGCTGACTGCTAGCTTGGGCACACGCCCATCAACAATAGCGTGGCGGGTTAGGCCTTGGCGGTGCGGTGCGTGCCGAACAGGTTCGCGATTGCCGAGAAGAATTGGGCGAACGAGAACGATTGGCCGCTCGGACGGCGATAGTAGTAGATACCTTCGGACATTTCGCGCTCGATCAGTTCGCGTTCGAGTTGATCGGTCAGCTTCAGGTCGTTCGTGTTTTGCATGATTGGCCTCTTAGGGAAATCCCGGTTAGGGAATACCCTGACTATACACCAGATGATGCAATGCACCATACGTAGGCTTACGTATGCACCCCTTTTGCGCCGTCTCCCGTTGCTCCGCCACCACGCTTGCGTTGCGCTGCACCAATGTGGTGCGGCCACCGCTTATTTGACTGGAATCGGCTGGCTGGCCGGGATGGGCACCGCCGTCACGCTGTTTTTCGGGCTGCCCGAAATCACCTTGTCCGAATACGTCAGATAGACCAGCACATTGCGTTTGCGGTCGACGGTGCGCACCACGTGCAGCGTCTTGAAGACGAGCGACAGGCGTTGCGTAAACATGTCGTCCTGCTGGGGCAGCGGCTTGGCGAAGCTGATTTCGCCGACTTGGCGGCAGGCCACGGCGGCTTCGCTCACGTCTTCGGCCACGCCCAACGTCCCCTTGATGCCGCCGGTGCGGGCCCGCGAGACATAGCAGGTCACGCCCTGAACGAGCGGGTCGTCAAAGGCTTCGATGACGATCTTGTCAGAGCCCGTGATGCGGAAATTGGTGCTGACGCTGCCGATGTCTTCCGCGCGGGAGCATCCAACGGTGCTCAGGGCGAGCGCGGCAATCAAGAGGGAGAGTTTGGTGAACGGGCGCATGGCTTTGCGTAAATGAAGAGGATGGATTGAAAGTCAGAGCAGCGACTCAGGCGGCCAGGTGGCCGCTGCCTCGTCTACGAAGGTGGGCCGCATATCAGTGTGTTGGCGGGAATGCTCTATGCGGCGGTGCAGGGCGTCCATGAAGACCTTGACCTTGGCGGGCATCAGGCGGCGCCCTGGAAATACGGCATACACGCGCATCGGCGGGGATTGGAAATCCGTCAGCACTTCCTGCAGCGCGCCCGAAGCGATCAGGTCGGTAGCAAACACGGAGGTGATGCGAGCGACACCCAAGCCAGCAATGGCGGCCTGCATGCGCAATTCGCTGTTGGAGGTGCGCATGCGGAAGTCGAGCGGCAGGTTGATCGTCTCGCCGCCGGGCGTGCGGAACTGCCATTCGGCTTCGTTCGAGGTGCCAAGGCAAGGCCAATCGGCGAGCTGGTCTGGGTGGGTGAGCGGCCCCAAGCGCTCCAGCAATTGCGGGGCGACGACCACGGCGCGCCGCAAATCAAAGACGCGCTGGGCGACGAGGCCGGAATCGGGCAACGGCCCGCGCGGCACGGTCAGCATGATGTCGTAACCCTGGGCGAGCGGGTCGATCTGGCGCGGCGCCACGTCCACCTCAATGCGCAGGGCGGCGTGCTCGCGCATGACTTCGAGCACCACCTCGGCGAGCTGCTTGGCGGCAAATTCATATGGCATGGCAATGCGCAAGGTGCCGGCGGGTGACTGGAACGTCGCTGCGGCATCTTCCGACACTTCGCGCAGCCGCTGGAACAATGGGCCGGCGTCGCGCAGCAGGGCTTCACCGGCGTCGGTCAGGCGCAGGCGGCGCGTACTGCGCTCGAAAAGGCGGACGCCCATCTTGCCTTCCAGGCGCGACACCGCCGTGCTGACCGACGACTTGGGCAGCCCGAGCCGATCGGCTGCGCGCGTGAAGCTGCCGAGCGTTGCCACCGTGCAGAAAGTGTCCCAGTCGTTCCAGTCCGTCGTTCGCATATTTGAACAATGAATTTGTTGGCAGGCGATTTCCGCCGGTTTCGAGGCAAATTACCATCCCTGCATGAACACGCCAAGCACAGACCACACGGTTTCTTCACCGCCCGCGCCGCGCAAACCGGCCGCCGAATCGACCGTCAGCAGCCGGATGGAATTGCGCATGGTGGGCATGGTGATTGGCCTGGCGACGGGCGTGGACTACATGTCCAACCTGATGTTTTCGATTGCCGGACCGCATATCGAAGGTGGGGTGCTGGCGTCACAGGATGTCTATCTCTGGGCCGTGACGGCGTACGCGGCAGCAGCCAGCCTGGCGATTCTGGTGATGGGTCGGCTGGCCGATCACATGACATACCGGAAGCACACGCTGCTGTCGCTGCTGGTGTTCATTGTCGGCACGCTGATGTGCGCGGCGGCCGAGGGCGGCACGATGCTGATCGTCGGCCGCGCGGTGCAGGGGTTTGGCGGCGGCCCGATGCTGTCCACCTCGCGCATCTTTGTGCAGCACAGCCCAGCGCAGGAACGCCGCACGATGATGAAGGGCATGATCTACGGCATCTTCGGGCTGAGTTGCGTGTCACCGATGCTGTCGGCAGCGCTCACGGAGCAATTTGGCTGGCGCGCCATCTTCGTTGCGCAGTTGCTGGTGGCCGTGGTGGTGTGCGGGCTGGTGGCGGCGTTCTATCCGCATCCGAAACTGCACGAGCGCAAGGGCGATTTCGCCTCGCTCGACTGGCCGTCGGCCATCGCGTTTGGGCTGGCGGCGCTGATTGCGCTGCACGGCTTTCAGCAGGCCCGCTTCATTCACCCCGACGGCTCGCCTGCGCAGGTGGTGCCGATCATTGCGGTGGTGGCGCTCATCATCTGGGTCGGCATTCGCCAGACGGGCCATCCGCTGCCGTGGGTTGATTTACGAGCCACGCTGCAGCGGCGCTTCCTGATGGGCATGGTGTTCTACGCCATCTATTACATGTTTGCGAGCGCCTGGGGTTTCCTTTCGTCGAGCCTGCTGCAGAACGGTCTGGGTTTCCGCTACGAGACCACCGCGCAGTTGATGAGCCTGGGCGGCCTGGTGACGGTGGTGCTGGGCATCCTGAACTTTCAGTTGACGAACGTGCTGCCGACCAAGCGCGTGCTGATCTCCATCGGCTTTGTGATGATGGCGACCGCGCTGCTGTGGATGTCGCATGTAGCCATGCCGGGTGCCTCGGTGGCGGCGGTGGTGCCGGGGTTCATGATCGAAGGCATGGTGGGAATGTTTGTGGTGATCCAGGTGGCGGGACTGTCTTACGTGGATTTGCCGGCCAAGGATTTCGGCCATGCCTACCAGTTCAAGGGAATCATGCGGGCCTGGGCGCAGGCGTTTGGGACGATGGGGGCGACGTTGTTGCTGCAGCGCGGGCAGGCGCAGCACCGCACCGACCTGGTCGGGCATGTGAGCGCGCTGACGCCGGCTTGGCAGTGGCCGCATCCGTTGCAGGGTTCGGAGTTGATTCGGATTTCGGCGGAGATCGATCGGCAGGCGACGTTATTGGCGGTGGGGGATTTGTTTGCCTGGGGCGCGGTGGTGGCGTTGGGGTGTGCGGGGGGGATTTGGTTGCAGCGGTCGTTGCGGTGAGGGGTGCTGCGGGCCGGGTGTTTCGTCCCCTGGCGGGGCCGACTTACTTTCTTTGTCTTGCCAAAGAAAGGTAAGCAAAGAAAGGCGCGCCCGAGATGGCGACTTCCCCTTGAATTTATGTCGCAGGGAGGGGAAGGAGGCAAACTCGCTGCGCTCAGACAGGCCTCCTTCCTTTTTCCTCCCTGCAACAGAAATTCAAGGCGCCATCTAGGGCAGGGTACGGCCACACCGTCTGGCGGCCTGCGTTGTCGCCGTCTGTTGTGCAGACTTTGCTCAATCCAGCTTCTGTTCCGGCGCTGTGGCTTGCGGCATCTTGCAGTTGAAGGCAGGCGCCTCGTCTTGCAGGTCCAGGTGGTTCATCAGCGTGGGGGCCAGGACCTTGAGCACTTGCACCGTCAGTGCGCTGGTGAATTTGTACTTGGCGGCATCGGCCCCGGCCACGTACGCGACGACGGTGCCGAAGTAGCGGTCTCCCAGGTAGAAGACGAAGGCGCCGGAGCGGCTGACGACCCGTTCGGAGATGAGGCCGCCGCCGCGGCTGAACGTTTTGAAGCGGTTGTCGCCGGTGCCGGTTTTACCGCCGATGGCGATGGGTTTGCCGCCATTGTCGACGAACGTGCCGGAGATCCGTTTGGCGGTGCCGCCTTCGACGACGCCGGCCAGCGCGGATTTGACCAGGGGCGGAATCTCGGGCGGCAGTACGCGTTCTCCGGCGTTGGGGTCGCGGCAAAGCATGACTTCGTACGGCGTATCGGCGGCAAAGCGCAGGCGATCGATGCGTACGCTGGGCAGGCGGATGCCGTCGTTTTCGATGATGCCCATCAACTCCGCCAGCGACGCCGGCCGGTCTGCCGATGCACCGATGGCGGTGCCGTATGACGGCACCAGCGATTCGAACGGATACCCCAGCCGCTTCCACATGGCGTGAATCTGCTGGAACGCTTCAATTTCCAGCATCTGCTTGATGCGCTTGTCTTGCGCGGCCTTGCGGTGCGATTGCAGCAGCCATTTGTAGACGGACAAGCGCTCATCGGCGCTGGCCTCGTTCACCTGGGCAAGCGTGGCTTGCGGATGGGTGCGCAGATACGCCACCAGCCACAGTTCCAGCGGATGCAGCTTGGCGATGTAGCCGCGGTCGGCCAAGTCGAAACGCTGGACGGAATATTTCTCATACAGGTTGGTGAGTTCGGCCTCATCCAGCTTTGCGCCTGGCAGGTAGCTGCGGATGAACGCGGCGAGCTTGCCCGGCCCGGCCTCCGGGTCGATGCTGCGGTAGATGGTAGCCAGCCGCACCGGCGTGGCGCGCGTGCTTTGCACCAGGATGGCTTCGCGCTCCTTGTCGGTCTTGTCTTTGTATTTGGCGTAGAACCGGCCCATGAAGAGCTTGCCTTCGCGGTCGGCAAAGCGTCGCAGGTAGACCTGCCGCTGTGGGGAATCCGGGTTGGTCAACGCCTCGGCGCCGGCATTGGGCAACTGGTGCTGAAAGTAGCGCGAGATGTCGCGCATGATCCGGACGAAGACAAGGTTGACGGAGTGCTTGAGCCCCTCGCGCACCGTGAAGTTCTGGGTGCCTTCCCATTTCTCGAAGTTTTCGAAGCTCTGCATGCCGCCGCCGGTGGCAAACCATTCGCCAGCGTTGCCGGAGTACTTGCGCTCCATCGATGCATCGAGCATCGCCGCGAGCGACCGGTCTTGCGTGTGGGCGAGGTAATCGACGGCCCAGCGCTCGATCGGGTTCTGCACGGGAATGTTGACCTTGCGCAGCGCCGCAGCAGGCTGGTCGGCATAGCGCTTATGCAGCTCCGCCACGATCTGGAGATACGTCACCAGCGTGCGCAGCTTGGCTGTTGAGCCCAGATCCAGCTTGACGCCTTCGTTGATGTCGAACGGCTTGTCGAACGTGTCGGCCTGCACCAGCACCCGGTTGCCGCCCGGCGCGCGTTCGTAGAGCGTGAAGCTGTACGTCACGCCGCGCGGGTCGCCGCGCTCCAGCATCATGTCGCCGACGAGGCCGGCGGCCTTGGCGTGCGCGGGGTCGCGCAGCTTGCGCAGCTCAGTTGAGATATCGCGCTGCAACGGCGCATCGAGCGTGCTGCTGGCGGTCAGGTCGAGCCGGTCGAGCGCATACATGCGCGAGATGCCGAGCATGCTCGCCAGATTGACGCGTACGGCGTTTGTGCCTTTGTGCTCGATGGGCGGAGGCGGTACGCGCGTGTTCAGTGCCTGCTGCTTGAGCGATTGTGCGATCGCCGCATCGCGCAGCGCTGGCCGAATCACGCCGGATACGGCCAGCACGCGCAGGTAGGCGTTGGTCAAGGTTTCGAGTTCATCGAGGTTCTCAAGGTAATACGACGGCCGCCGCTGCGATACGAGCAGGCTCAACGCCTCCTTGTACGCAAGCGCGCGGTCTGCGAGCGGGGCGGTCGATTGGGCCGAGAGCAACGCATTCACCTGGGCGAAGTCGCGTCCGTACCAGACCCATAGCGCATCGCCAATCCCTTGGATTTCGCCAAACCCGGCGCGCGCGCCCAGCGGCACGGTGTTCAGGTAATCGACCGCGAGCTGATGGCGCGTGGCGGTGGTGTCTTCTCCGTTCAGGTAGGCACGCGCGGATGCGGAGAACATCTGGCGCAGCTTTTCGCTGGGGGAATCAGTGCGGCCCTCTGGCGAGTGGCGGTACTTCTCGATTTGCGTGGCGAGCGTGCTGCCGCCAGGCGATTCATGCGCCGGGTTGACGACGTGCAGGGCGCGGTCCCACACGGCGCGTGCCAGGCGTGACCACTCCACGGCCGGGTTGCGCTTGGGGTATTCCGTCTGCAGCAGGGTGCGGTTTTCAATCGCGAGCAGCGAGTTGACGAGCAGCGGCGGTACCGACGCGAAACTGTCATACACACGTTCGGGGTGCCGCACGCGGTAGATCGGTCGGCCATCATCGTCCAGCAATTCCAGGCCGGCCTGGTCTTTCTCGCGATAGGGCGGGTTCATGCCGCTGTCCATGCGGGCGACCATCTCTTTGGACGGTACGGCTTGCTGGGCAACGATGTAGCCGCGCGAGCGCAGGCGGTCTAGAAAGGTTGGAAGGTCGTGATAACCGAGCCGCTGGTCATACGGGCCGGCGTTCGGGTAGCGGGCTGAATCGTTCGGCCCTGGTTTGACGGGAAAGGTTTGCGATTTCGCCAGATGCGCGAAGTAGCGGGCTTGCCAGGCGGAGGTGCGGAATTCGTGAGCGACAAGCAAGGCGCCCATCGCAAGCAGCAGCGCCACGACGAGGGCCAATTTGATGATGATGGGGCGGCGTATTCTTTTCACTCGCTTGCGCTCCAATCGCAGGCGAACGTGCGCCTTGCTTCAATCTAGCCCATGCGGCCGTCGTGTCCAGCGGCTTGTAACTTTGGTGCCACCATTGCAAGCCTTACGAGGGCGCGTAATACGGGATCTTCTGCTCGTCATACAACCGATACGTCAGCGCCAGCATGGCCTGGATGTCTTCAGACTCGTCGAGCAGGCGCGTGCTGAAGATAATGGGCGAGACCAATTGCGGATCGTCGAGTTCCATGTAGCAGACATCTTCCCGCCGCAAGCCCGCCACACTGCGCGGCACCACCGACACACCTTCGCCCGCAGCCACCAGCCCCAGGGCAATTTGCAATTCCCGTGCCTCGTAAATCTTGCTGGGTTCGAGCGCGCGATCGTGGAAGAGGGCGAGCACTTGGTCCGCATAGCTCGGACGCGGCGCGCGCGGGTAGATGATGAGCGTGTCGCCGACAAGGTCGCGCAGGGATACCGTCGGTCTGCCGTCCAGCAGGGCATGGCCTGATGGCAGCGCGACGATCAATCGCTCATCGCGCAGGAGGATGCGCCGCACGTTCGGGTCTTCGTAACGGATGCGGCCGAAGCCGACGTCGATGCGGCCGTCCTTGAGCGCCTGGATCTGGTCCATGGTCGTCATCTCGTGCATGGTCAGATCGACCATGGGGTACTCCGCCCGAAAGCGCCGGATGACCTTTGGCAGCATCCCGTACAGCGTTGAAGCCACGAAGCCGACGGACATGCGCCGCTCGATCTGGCCGACGCGTTGCGTCATCGAGGCAAGTTCCGCCGTCTGCGCGAGCAACTGCCGCGCGTGCGCGTGGAAAAAGCGGCCGGCTTCGGTCAGCTTGAGCGGGCGGCTGCCGCGCTCGAACAGCAGCACGCCGACTTCCTCCTCCAATTGCTGAATCTGCCGCGACAGCGGGGGCTGCGCGATGTGCAGCCGTTCAGCGGCACGCGTGAAGTTCAGCTCTTCAGCAACCGCCACGAAATAGCGAAGATGGCGTAGCTCCATTTTTATACCTTTCAGGTATGACGCCGATACTAAATCGGTGTTGGACGTGACAATTTGCGCTGCGTAATCTGGTTTCCACGTTGATAGCAGTTCTTCTGATACCTGGAAAACATGATTCGCTCGATCGAGGCCATTCTAGTGGATGTGCCCACCATCCGTCCGCACAAACTGTCCGTCGCCACCATGCACACGCAGACGCTCGTCCTCGTACATGTGTGCTGCGAAGACGGCATCGAAGGCTGGGGCGAGGCCACCACCATTGGCGGTCTCAACTACGGCGAAGAGAGCCCCGAGAGCATCAAGGTCAACATCGACACGCACATTGCGCCGCTGCTGATCGGCATGGAGGCGCGCAACGTGGCGGCCGCCATGGCCAAGGTGCGCAAGACCATCCAGGGCAACCGCTTTGCCAAGTGCGCGTTGGAAACGGCGTTGCTCGATGCGCAGGCCCGCCGGCTTGGCGTGCCGCTGTCTGAGCTGCTCGGCGGCCGGCTGCGAGATGCGCTGCCGGTGGCCTGGACGCTCGCCAGCGGCGACACCAAGAAAGACATTGCCGAGGCAGAAGCGATGCTTGCCGAGCGCCGTCACCGCATCTTCAAGCTGAAGATCGGTCTGCGCGCGGTGGCTGACGATGTGGCGCACGTGCTGGCCATCAAGCGTGCACTGGGCGACGCCGTGAGCGTGCGCGTGGACGTCAACCAGGCCTGGAGCGAGCTAGACGCCGCCAACGGCATCGCCGCATTGCAGGCCGGCGGCATCGACCTGATCGAGCAACCGGTGCGCGCCGAGAGCCGCGCCGCGCTCGAGCGCCTCGCCCGCCAGTTCGCGGTGCCGATGATGGCCGACGAAGCGCTGCATGGTCCGCTGGATGCATTTGAGTTGGCCTGTTCTGCCAGCGCCGACGTCTTCGCCGTAAAGATCGCGCAATCCGGCGGCCTCGTGCCGGCCATGCAGGTCGCCGCCATCGCGCAGCTTGCGGGCATCGGCCTGTACGGCGGAACGATGCTCGAAGGGGCGGTTGGCACTGCAGCCTCTGCCCACGTGTTTTCCACCTTTGGCGAACTGCAATTCGGCACCGAGTTGTTTGGCCCCTTGCTGCTCACGCAAGAACTGCTGACTGAGCCGTTGCAGTACCGCGATTTCATGTTGCAGGTGCCCACCGGCCCCGGCCTGGGTATCCAGATCGATCGCGACAAGCTGGCGCGCCTGCGCCGCCAATAAAAACAACCAGACCAAGACATCCCACCAAGGAGACCACGATGCTGTTCCACGTCCGCATGGATGTCCGCCTGCCGGCCGACATGCCCGCCGATGTCGCCAACGAGATCAAGTCGCGCGAGAAAGCCTATTCGCAGGATCTGCAGCGCAGCGGCAAGTGGCGCCACATCTGGCGCCTGGTCGGCGAGTACGCGAACGTCAGCGTCTTCGACGTGCAGAGCAATGCAGAACTGCACGACATCCTGACGGCGCTGCCGCTGTTTCCGTACATGGAGATTTCGGTGACACCGATGTGCCGCCACCCGTCTTCAGTGCACAGCAAGGACGATTGAGATCGCGCCTGACACATTCCACATTCCCCCAGAAAGCCACGAGGAGACACCCATCATGAACGCGCGCGTATTCCAAACGAAAGAAGTGCAGGACCTGCTGAAGGCCGCCACCAACCTGGACGGCAAAGAGGGCAACGCCCGCCTGAAGCAGATCACCCACCGTTTGCTGGCCGACCTGTTCAAGGCCATCGACGACCTCGACATCACGCCAGATGAAGTCTGGGCGGGCATCAACTACCTGAACAAGCTTGGCCAGGACGGCGAAGCCGCATTGCTGGCGGCCGGCGTGGGCCTGGAGAAGTATCTCGATATCCGTATGGACGCTGCGGACGAGGCGCTAGGCATCAACGGCGGTACGCCGCGCACGATCGAGGGCCCGCTGTACGTTGCCGGCACGACGGTGCGCGATGGCGTGTCCAGGATTGACATCGATCCGGACCCGGCGGCAGGCCCGCTCGTCATTCACGGCACGGTGACGGGGCCGGAGGGCAAGCCGGTGGCCGGCGCCGTGGTCGAGTGCTGGCATGCAAACTCGAACGGCTTCTATTCGCATTTCGATCCGACCGGTGCGCAGAGCCCGTTCAACCTGCGCGGCGCGGTCAGGACCGGTGCCGATGGCAAATATGAATTCCGCACGCTCATGCCAGTGGGCTACGGCTGCCCGCCGCAAGGTGCTACGCAGCAACTGCTGAACGGGCTTGCCCGCCACGGCAACCGGCCGGCGCATGTGCACTTCTTCGTCACGAGCAATGGCCACCGCAAGCTGACGACGCAATTCAATATCGAAGGCGATCCGCTGATCTGGGACGACTTCGCCTACGCCACCCGCGAAGAGCTGATTCCGCACGTGGTGGAGAAAACGGGCGGTGCGGCGCTGGGCCTGAAAGGCGATACGTACAAGGACATCGAATTCAATGTCGTCCTGACGCCGCTGGTTCAGGGCAAGGACAACCAGCGCGTGAACCGCTTGCGCGCTTCGGCAGAGGCTTGAGGCCGAGTGCCTCACCGTGGAGACGACCATGTCCGCCTTGATTGATAAAGCCAGCGAACTGGACCAACTGCTGTCAACCGCTGTGGTGGATGACGAAGAGGCCGGCATTTTCCGCTGCCGCCGCGACATCTTCACCAACCCCGATTTGTTCGAGCTGGAGATGAAGCACATCTTCGAGAACAACTGGGTGTATCTGGCGCACGAAAGCCAGATTCCGAACAACAACGATTACTACACCACGTGGATCGGCCGCCAGCCGATCGTCATCACCCGCGACAAGACCGGGGAGCTGCATGCGGTCATCAACGCATGTGCGCACAAGGGCGCGATGCTGTGTCGTCGCAAGCATGGCAACAAGGGCAGCTTCACGTGCCCGTTCCACGGCTGGACGTTCTCCAACACCGGCAAGCTGCTCAAGGTGAAGGACGAAAAGACCACCGAGTATCCGGTGCAGTTCAACACGCACGCCTCGCACGATTTGAAGAAGGTCGCTCGGTTCGAGAACTATCGTGGCTTCCTGTTCGGCAGCCTCAATGCCGATGTGCAGCCGCTTGAGGCGTACCTTGGCGAGGCGCGTGTGATCATCGACCAGATCGTCGATCAGTCGCCCGACGGCCTGGAAGTGCTGCGCGGCAATTCTTCCTACGTGTATGACGGCAACTGGAAGATGCAGATGGAGAACGGCTGCGACGGCTACCACGTCAGCACGGTGCACTGGAATTACGCCGCCACGATGGGGCGACGCAAGGAAGGCGGCACCCAGGCGGTGGATGCGAACAGCTGGAGCAAGTCGGTGGCGGGCGTCTACGGGTTCGAGCACGGCCACATCTTGCTGTGGACGCAGACGATGAACCCGGAGGTGCGCCCCGTCTATGCGCACCGCGAAGAAATCAAGGCACGCGTGGGTGAAACCCAAACAGATTTCATCGTCAACCAGACCCGCAATCTGTGCCTGTATCCGAACGTGTTCCTGATGGACCAGTTCAGCACGCAGATTCGCGTGGTACGGCCGATCAGCGTCGACAAGACCGAGGTCTCGATCTTCTGTTTCGCGCCGAAGGGCGAAAGCGCAACGGACCGCGCAACGCGCATCCGCCAGTACGAGGACTTCTTCAACGTTACCGGCATGGGTACCGCCGATGACCTGGAAGAATTCCGTGCCTGTCAGAACGGCTACGCCGGCACCACCGCGCTGTGGAACGACCTGTCGCGCGGGGCGCCGCTGTGGATTCACGGCCCCGACGAAAACGCAACGAAGATGGGATTGAAGCCGCTCATCTCGGGTGAGCGCAGTGAAGACGAAGGCTTGTTCGTCTGCCAGCACGAATATTGGGTGCGCGTCATGCGCGAGGCGCTCAAGCAGGAATGCGAAGGGGTGCCGGCATGAGCATGGATTACCAGAACATCTGCGCTGCCCTGTACCGCGAGGCGCGACTGCTTGATGACCGCAATTGGGACGCGTGGCTCGAGTGCTACGCAGAAGACGTCACCTACTGGATGCCCGCATGGGATGACGACGACCAGTTGACCGACGACCCGCAGAGCCAGATCTCGTTGATGTACTACGCCAATCGCTGCGGGCTGGAAGATCGCGTCTTCCGCATCAAGACCGAGCGCAGCGGGGCTTCCACGCCGGAGCCGAGAACCAGCCACACGGTCGCCAATGTTGAAGTTGTGGCCGAACGCGGCGATGAAGTCGACGTGCGCTACAACTTCCACACGCTCAGCCATCGGTACAAAACCACCGATCACTTCTTCGGCACGATGTTCGTCACCCTGCGCCGCGCGGGCGATGGCTTCCTGATCGCATCCAAGAAGATCGTGCTGAAGAACGACTACATCCGGCAGGTGCTCGACGTTTATCACGTCTGATTTGCACCCACGTATAGGACACGCACAAGAGGCAGCGGAGGTATTCCATGTCCAGTTTCACAGTCGCACTGAACTTCGAGGACGGCGTGACCCGTTTCATCGATTGCAAAGCGGGCGAGAAGGTGCTCGATGCCGCCTTCCGCGCGAAGATCAACCTGCCCATGGATTGCTCCGATGGTGTGTGCGGAACCTGCAAGTGCCGCGCCGAGAGCGGAAGTTACGACCTCGGCGACGATTACATTGACGATGCCCTGACCGAAGACGAGAAGAACACGGGCCTCGTCCTGACGTGCCAGATGGTGCCGCAAAGCGATTGCGTGATCGCGGTGCCGACCACATCGACCAGCTGCAAGACTGGTCAGAGCAGCTTCGGGACAACGGTGTCGAAAGTCGAGTTGCACAACGACGCAGCCGTCGTGCTGGAACTGGACGTGGATGCCACTGCGCCGGTGTTTCTTCCTGGCCAGTACGTCAACATCGGCGTACCGGGCACCGGCCAGCACCGCTCGTATTCGTTCTCATCCGCCCCCGGAGAATCGAAGATCAGCTTCCTCATCAAGAAGATTCCCGGCGGCGTGATGAGCCGTTGGCTGGAAACCGCGCAGCCGGGCGACAAGCTCGATCTGCACGGGCCGCTGGGCAGCTTCTATCTGCGCAATGTGCAGCGGCCGCTGTTGTTCCTTGCTGGCGGCACGGGGCTCGCTCCGTTCCTGTCGATGCTTGAAGTGCTGGCACGTGCGAACTCGCAGCAGAAGGTGCACCTGATTTATGGCGTCACCCGTGACCTCGACCTGGTGCAGGTCGACGCGCTTGAAGCCTATGCAGCGCGGTTGCCGAACTTCAGCTACGCCACGGTCGTGGCTGACGCCGCGTCGAATCATCCGCGCAAGGGTTGGGTGACGCAGCACGTGCCGGCCGATGCCCTGAACGATGGCGACGTGGATGTCTATCTGTGCGGGCCGCCGCCAATGGTCGATGCCGTGCGCAAGTACTTTGACGACGAGGGCGTGAAGCCCAACAGCTTCTACTACGAGAAATTCACGCCCAATGCAGTACCGGAGGCGAAGGCGGCATGAGCATGCAACGATTCTCAGGCAAGACCGTCGTCGTGACGGGCGCGGCCCAAGGTATCGGGCGCGGCGTGGCATTGGCGGTGGCCGAAGAGGGCGCTCAGGTGCTGCTGGTGGACCGGGCGGAGCTGGTCTACGAAGTGCAGGCCGAGATTGCCGCAGCGGGCGGCCGAGCCCTCGCCACCACCGCCGATCTGGAGACCTACACCGGCGCGCAACACGCCGTGCAGGCCGCGCTCGATGCGTTCGGCGGCATCGACGTGCTCATCAACAACGTCGGCGGCACGATCTGGGCGAAGCCGTATCAGCACTATGAAGAAGCGCAGATCGAGGCGGAGATCCGCCGCTCGCTGTTCCCCACGCTGTGGTGCTGCCGCGCCGTGCTGCCGCATATGGTGGAGCGCCGGCAGGGCGTGATCGTCAACGTGTCGTCCATTGCCACACGCGGTATCTATCGGATTCCGTATTCTGCGGCCAAGGGCGGCGTGAATGCGCTGACGGCCAGCCTGGCGTTGGAGCACGCGCAGGACAACATCCGCGTCAACGCCGTCGCCACGGGCGGCACCGAAGCGCCGCCACGCAAAATCCCGCGCAACACGGCGCCCATGTCGGAGCAGGAAGCCACTTGGTACCAGGGCATCGTTGACCAGACCATCGCCAGCAGCCTGATGCACCGCTATGGAACGATCGACGAGCAGGTGCGAGCGATCCTGTTTTTGGCGTCGGACGAGGCTTCTTACATCACCGGGACGGTGTTGCCGGTGGGCGGTGGAGACCTGGGCTAGGCGCACCGTCGAACGCCCCAAAACAAAAACGGCGCCGATGCGCCGTTTTTTTTACGTGCCTTTGCGGCATGGCCGAACATTCGGCCGCGGCATTCAGCCCAGGTACGAACCGGACTTGCCGACCACTTCTGCGTACACCAGGTTGTCATCCCACCCGTTGCGGAAAAAATTGATGACCGCGCGCAGCAGCGACGTAGGGTTGGTGGCCTGAACTTGGATGTTGCCGGCGAACTTGGGGGTGAAATAGGCTTGCTGGACCATGATGTTTTCTCTCGGTGTGTTATCTAGGGTTTTCCCGAGTATAGGGTTATCCCTAGGCCTGAGCAATGATGCACAGCAAACCTGCGGTCCATTCTGAATATCACTCCAGGTAAATAGTCGGCCAAAGCTGCGCCACCCTAGCGCAATACCGATAGGCGTAAGCGTCGGGTTCTTCGAAGTGCCTTTTGGCACTCATTTGAGCCCTGGCACAAAGATTTTTTAGCGACATGATCCGCGCAGGACGTTGGGAATCCGCCGAAGAAGTGCGCTTCTTCTTTCTTTTTCGGCGTATGAGCGCGTAATTTCATCCAACGTGCGGGCTTGTTGTTTGATCCACATGACCTCTACCATACGCCGCCGAATCCCCCGCTTATGCTTCGAGGAGGCCTCGTATGGCGTATCCCCCAATCCCGGTGCCGGTCGACGGCGCGCCCAGCGCCAACACGGCGTGGCAGGCGCGCAGCCGCGCGGCCGTCTGGCATCCGTGCACCCAAAATGCGCGGCTTGATGCCATGCCGCCGCTGCCGATCGCACGCGGCCAGGGGCCGTGGCTGATCGACTTTGACGGCAAGCGCTACCTGGACGGCACCAGTTCGTGGTGGGTCAACCTTTTCGGCCATGCGAATCCGCACATCAATGCGGCGTTGAAGACGCAGCTCGATTCGCTGGAGCACGTCATGCTGGCGGGGGCCACGCATCGGCCGGCAGTGGAGCTGGCTGAGCGCCTGATCGACCTGACAGGCGGCGTGCTGGGCCACAGCTTCTTCGGCTCCGACGGCGCTTCTGCCGTGGAAATCGCGCTCAAGATGAGCTTCCACGCCCATCGCAACGCAGGGCAGGGCGCGCGCAGCCGTTTCGTCTGCCTGGAACACGGCTACCACGGTGAAACGCTCGGCGCGCTGGGGGTGACCGATGTGGCGATCTTCCGGGATGCCTATGACCCGCTGATCCTGCAATCGCATCGCGTGCCATCGCCTGACGCGCGCCTGGCCGGCCCGGGCGAGACCGCCGCCGACGTAGCCGAGCGTGCGCTGGCCGCGCTGCGGGATTGCCTGAGCACCCACGCCGGCACCATCGCCGCCGTCATCATCGAGCCGCTGGTGCAGTGTGCCGCCGGCATGGCCATGCACGACGTGAGCTATTTGCGCGGCGTGCGTGCGCTGTGCGATGAGTTTGATGTGCATTGGATTGCCGATGAAATTGCCGTCGGCTGCGGTCGCACCGGTACGTTCTTCGCATGCGAACAGGCCGGCGTGTGGCCGGACTTGCTGTGCCTGTCGAAGGGCATCAGCGGAGGCTATCTGCCGCTGTCGATCGTGCTGTCGCGCAATGCCATCTATGACGCCTTCAACGACGATGCGCCGGTGCGCAGCTTCCTGCATTCGCACTCATACACGGGCAACCCGCTGGCGTGCCGCGCGGCACTGGCCACGCTCGATCTGTTTGCTGAAGAAGACGTCTTTGCACGTAATCGCGTGACCGCGGCGCGCATCGCCCAGGGCCTGGCGCCGCTGTCGCACGATGCGCGTTTTGCCCATCTGCGGCAGACGGGGATGATCACCGCGTTCGACGTGCACCCCGACGTGGCCGGTGCGCGCTTTGCCGAACGCTTTGCGCTGACGGCACGCACGCACGGGCTGCTGCTGCGGCCCATCGGCAACACCGTTTATCTGCTGCCGCCTTATGTGCTGAGCGACGAAGAGACCGACACGCTGGTCGAACGCACGCTGCAGACGCTTGAAGACACGCTGGCCCAAGCTACGGGCGAAACAGAAGGACACACCTATGCGATTGCTTGACGACCTGCAGGCGGGCCTTGACGCCATCGACGCCGCGCACCTGCGCCGCGTGCGCCGCACCGCGTACAGCCCGACCGACCGCAGCCAGCGCATCAGCGTGCCCGGTGAAGAGCCGCGCGACATTCTGGGCTTTTGCGGCAACGATTATCTCGGCCTGGCAGCGCATCCGGCCCTGGCCGAGGCGGTGACGCACGGCACGCAGCAATATGGCTTTGGCAGCGGCGCATCGCATCTGGTGAGCGGCCATTCGATCGCGCACGCGCGGCTGGAAGCACGCATGGCTGCACTGCAAGGCGAACACATTCCCGATGCGGACGCGCTGTTCTTCTGCACGGGCTACATGGCCAATCTGGCCGTGGTGAGCGCCATGGCGCAGGCTGGCGGCATCCGCCCGGCCGACGAATGCACGATCTTTTCCGACGCGCTGAACCACGCCTCGCTGATCGACGGTGCGAGGTTGTCGCGCGCGCCCATCAAGGTCTATCCGCACGTCGACCTTGCTGCGCTGGAAGCGCTGCTGGCGGCGAGCACGAGTCGCAATAAGCTGATCGTCACGGATGGCGTGTTCAGCATGGACGGCGACATCGCGCCGCTGCCTGAACTGCTTGCGCTGGCCGAACGCTACGACGCCTGGCTGATCGTGGACGACGCGCATGGCCTGGGCGTGCTCGGTGAGAAGGGCGCGGGCGTGCTGTCGCATTTCGGGCTGCGCTCGAAGCGCCTCGTCTATGTCGGCACCTTTGGCAAGGCCGCCGGCGGATCAGGCGCTGCCATCGTTGCGCATCGACTGGTGATCGACTGGCTGGTCCAGCGCGCCCGCACGTACATCTTCACAACGGCCACGCCGCCGGGCATTGCGTGTGCGGTGGAAGCCGCATTGGATCTGATCGCAGGTGAGGAGGGCGCTGAACGCCGCGCGCGCCTCGATCGGCATATCGCCGTGTGGAGTGCGCATGCACAGCGTCTGGCTGCGCGTTTCGGTTGGCAGTGGATGCCATCGCCCACGGCCATCCAGCCGATCGTGATCGGTGAGAACGCACCGGCATTGGAACTGGCCGCTGCACTGGAACGCGAAGGCATCCGCATCGCCGCCATCCGCCCGCCGACGGTGCCGGCCGGAACGGCCCGTCTGCGGATCACGCTGTCGGCGGCACATACCGATGCAGACATCGAGCGCCTCGCGCAGGCGCTGGAAGCGGCCGGCCAATCGCTTCAGCCAGCCAAGGCAGCCTGATATGCGCGCACGCTTCGATTGCTTTGTCACCGGCACGGATACGGAGATCGGCAAGACGCTGGTCAGCGCGACATTGCTGACCAAGCTGGCTGATGCCGGCTACCGCGCCGCAGGCCTCAAGCCAATTGCTGCTGGCACGCTGGCGGGCGCGCCCACGCGCACCAACGAAGATGTCGAGCAACTGCGTGCCGCTGCGTCGGTCGATCTGCCGCTCCATACCGTTTGCCCCTGGTTGCTCGACGCGCCGATGTCTCCGCATTTGGCAGCAGCGCGCGAAGGCGTGACCATTACGCTGCCACCGATTCTCGACGCGTTTGCGCACGCCAGATCGCTGGCGGATGCCGTCGTGGTGGAGGGCGTCGGTGGTTTCCGCGTGCCGTTGTCAGACGACTTTGATACGGCCGAGATGGCCGTGGCGCTGGGCTTGCCCGTTGTGCTGGTTGTCGGGTTGCGCCTGGGCTGCCTGAATCACGCCGCGCTCACCGCCGGGGCGATTGCCGCGCGTGGCCTGCATCTGGCCGGCTGGGTCGGTAACGTGGTCGACCCGGCCATGGCAGGCCTTGACGACAACGTCACTACCTTGCGTCGGTGGATCAACGCACCGCATCTGGGCACGATTCCGCGATTGCCGCGCGCCAATGCGCGCCTTGCCGCAACGCACCTCGATATCGCGCCGCTACTCGCACGTTGAGCTGACGCGCGGCGGTAAACTACGGGCTTCACTCAGTTTGGCGAGGACGGGCGTCATGCGCGCAATGCGGTGGGCGGCGGTAGCGATTGTGGTTGCGGCAACGGCGGGATGTGCTGCATTGGAATCCCCCGTCACCAAGGGCCAACGCTTGGTGGGCGCGGACGAGCCCGCTGTGCAGGCGCAGTTTGGGCCGCCGCGCGAAACCTATCCACTCAATGGCGGCACTCGCTGGCTCTATCCGACCAAACCATACGGCCAGTTCACCTACGCGGCGGACTTCGATGCCAGTGGCAAGCTCGTCGCCTTCAAGCAGGTCTTGAGCAGCCTTGAGTTTGCCCAGGCCAGGATCGGCGTCTGGACTCGGGACGACGTGCTGCGACATTTCGGCCAACCGGTGGAAACGGCGTATTTTCCGCGCATGGACCGCTTGGTCTGGTCGTACCGCTTCAAGGCGGACGATGTCTGGCCGTCGCTGATGCATTTCTACTTCGACCCCGCCGGCGTATTGCAGCTCACGCAGATCACGCCCGACCCGCTCTACGATCCGGACCGCCCGCGACTGTTCCGCCGATAGCTCGCCGGCAGTTGAGGTAGCGCAATCCAGTTGAGGTAGCGCAATCCGATTGTGCGCTCAGGGTTCCTCCCGCATTGCGCGCGTTGTGCAGCGACCTAAGCTACAGAGCAGGGGAGGCAGACGCCGCCGGCGCTTGCCGAAAGCAGCCGTCATCAGAACGGACGCGCATTGTTGGGGGTGCATCATGCTGACGCATCGCTGGGTCGACATCGACCCGATCGCAGCGGGTCAACATCCGCTGTACGGCATTGCCGGATGGCTGCCGTGGGTGCTTGCCATTGCCATCGCAGGGCCGACGTGGGTGTTCTGGCAGGGGCTTTCGATGGATGCGCTGCAACTGGCCGGCGCCGACCTGTTCGACGCCAACGCGCCGGGCAGCGGGGCCATCAACCTCACCACACTGCTGTATCTGATTTCCAGCGTGACGGTGCTGGTGCTGGCCACCACGCACGACAGCGCATTCCGGCCGGCCATGCTCGTGCACATGGCGCTGCTACCGCCGCTGATTGGTCTGATGCTCATGGCGGGCGGCGTTCCAGGGGCACGCTCGACCTTTATCGACGGCGTGGCGGTTGCTGTGGCACTGACGCTGACGTGCGGCGTCTATCTGCAGGCCTCGCGCCGCGTGCACATCACCTTCGAACTACGCGACCGGGCGCCTGGCGAGCATGCCTGGTTCAAGCGTCAGAAACGGGCGGCGGCGGGTTGACCAGCGTGACCATCACGTAGGTCATGATGGTCAGAACGGCATTCAGTCGATCAGCGCAAAGCGCGGCACCTGCCGGCCGTCGACTTCAACCATCTCATGGAACATCGTCGATGGGCGTGTCCAGATCGTGCCGTTCGCGGCGCGATAGACCGTCATCTTGATGGCGGGATCGGGTTCGTACGTGGCCTCGCACAGCCATTCGTATTCGCCGCCCTTGTAGTGGCGGTAGCGGCGCCTTGGCATGTTCTGCATGATGGCTTCAGTGTTGCGTGGGCTTGTCTTCTTCGTCGACGTAGGGCACGTGCTTGCCTTCCTGCGTCTGTGCGCCAAGCTTGGCGTTTTCCATGGCGTCCTGGTAGGCCAGCATGGCGGCGGCCACGGCTTCGGGTTCGCCGTTGAAGGAAATCACGCTTTCGCCGCAGTTCGGGCATTCGCCGCCGAAGATCGCGTGGATGCCGGGCATGTCGCGCGGCTCCATCCCCTCGAATTCGGTAAAGGCGGTCTGGCAGGCGCCGCAGACGAGTTTTTCAGGGCGCAAGGCTTCCAGTCGGCTCCGCGCCTGGGACATGCGTTCGGCTTGCGTGCCGCGTCGTTTGGCTTCGCCCATGGTGGTTCTCCTGTTCAGCAACGGTCGTTGAAGGCTGGATCATAGAACGAAGACCGGTGCCTGTCGCGCACTTGACGGATTGCACACCAATTGAACAGGCGGGGATGTCCGCGAAAGGGCGGTGGCAATGACGCGCCGAGGCGAGGGCGGCCAAGCGAAAGAAAGGCGGATATTCAACGAATGAATTGAATTGAAGGTATAAGCAAATTCTGCTTTGGCAGATTATTTTCAGGGGAATTTTGTGTTGCGGTGGATCAATGAAGTTTTAATCATCAAGTGCAATGAAATCCACGATGCATAAGCTGATGTCTCCAGCATGGATTGTTGAATCTTCGTTAAAAGAATAAGGAGTTCGCCATGAAGACATTGCTGCAGACAACGCTGATCACTGCAATGGCAGCGGCTTTGGCCGCGTGCGGGGGCGGGGATGACGAAGGCGGTGTCGTTCCCCCTGTGCCGCAGCAACCTTCCTCCATCCGGCTGGCGGACCCCGCCAACGGTTACCTGAACGCGCGGACTGCTGCTGCCTATACGTACTTTGGTTCCCGCGATACCTACAGCCTTTACGCGATCAGCCTCTTCTCCGTCATCGCAGCGGGCAGCCAGGCGGGCCCTGGGAACTTCTCGTCCAACTGCACAGGCGGAGGCACCGCATCGATTACATTCGACGATCGAGATGGGTCGGGCAGCATCTCGGCAGGCGATACCGCCAGCATGACGTTCGCGAATTGCCAGGAGAACGTTGAACTTGCCGGCGCAACGTTATTGACGACGCTTAATGGCGGAATGTCATTTGTCATCAATGCGGCGTCGGGCCCGACGGCAAACCTGCAGGATTTTTCGTTTGTCGCGGCCGTCACCGCAAATAATCTGAGTGCGCAGGCTGGTACCGCCTCAATGACATTCAATGGAACCATGACGATTTCCAAATCGATTCCGCAGCCCGACAGCACGCTGAAATACATTGCGACGTCCAATGACGTAACCGTGAACCGCAACATCAATGGCGTCCAGGATTCCATCATGCTGGCAGGCTGGCGTCTGGATGATGCGCTTTCGCTGCTGACCTTTACCGATGAGGTGAAGCTTTCCGGCAACCTGAATTTCACAACGGCCTCGGGCAACGAAAACCTTTTGCTGACCACGACGTCGCCGCTGGTCGTGGGCGCCTCGGGCGTACCGAGCGCCGGCTCCGTGGCGTTTGCCACCACACAGGATCAAGCGAGCGCATCCTTTGCCTCCACGGGCGATGTGGCGCTTGCGATCGACGCAGGGAAAACGGGTACGGTTTCCGCGACCCTTTCAACGACGATCAGCGCGCTGGAGAGCCTGTTCGGCAACTGAGCAGGGCAGCCTTGAGGGCGTCGTAACGGACGCCCTCAAAAGCGAGATGGAAACGGGCCCCGGTTGGCGACGGGGCCCGTTTTCTTGCTGGCGCGGAGCATATCGATATCGGCGTGACAATGGTCAAGCCATCCAGGAGGTTCCGGCTGGTATAGTGCGGGCCCCAATTCAGCCGCTTTATGCCACTCGACATGTCCACGATTCCCGCCTGTCCTCAATGTGCCTCTGAGAATACCTACCAGGACGGCGAACTCTATATCTGCCCGGATTGCGCGCACGAATGGAATCCGTCGGCACAGGACGACGAGGATGAGACGGAGGTGGTCATCAAGGACGCCAACGGCAATCAACTGAATGCTGGCGACTCTGCAACGCTGGTGAAGGACCTGAAGCTCAAGGGCGGGTCGGGCACGCTCAAGGCGGGGACCAAGATCAAGAACATCCGGCTCGTGGCGGGCGACCATCCGATCGACTGCAAGATTGATGGTGTGAGCTATCTGCTGAAGCCGGAGTTTTTGAAGAAGGCTTAGTGGAGGGTGTTGGATCGAGACCGGCGGATGCTGGTCGGTCCAGCATTTAACATAATGCAAATTATGAGAAATAAAGATGGCGCGCACTGGACCGATTCAAACGGTAGCCGACCGACCCAGCGGCGCGCATCTCGCTCTGTCACTCCGCCATTGCCGGCACCACCTCAACACGCTTCGGCACGCCCGTCACGATGGTCGCGACGGCAATCGCCAGCACCACAGCGGCGCCGATGAACACACCGGCCGCGCCGTTCGCGTCGAACACCACGCCGCCGGCTGCTGCACCGGTAGCAATCGCGAGTTGCACGGCGGCGACGATCAGGCCACCCGCGCTTTCGGCTTCGTCGGGCACGGTGCGCGTGACCCATGTCGACCACGCCACCGGCACGCCGCCAAACGCCATGCCCCACAAGGCGATCAGCACGGCGTCGATGACGGGGGCGCGCCCCAGCGCCACGAGTGCGATGCCGAGCACCACCATCAGCGCCGGCATTGCAATCAGCATTGGGCGCAGCCGGTGTTCCAGCACGCGGCCTGCGAGCGATGTGCCTACAAAGTTGGCAATGCCATAGCCCAGCAGGATTGCCGATAGCCCGTTCACGCCAACGCCCGCCACCTGCTCCAGGAACGGCCGCAGGTACGTAAAGAACGCGAAGTGCCCGGTGAACACGAGGATCGTCGCAAACATTCCGATGCCGACGGATGGGCGACGCAGCACGTCGACGAGCGTGCGCAGGCGCGTCGTGCCGCTTGGCGCCATCGAGGGCAGCGTCGCCACCTGCGACACAAACGCAACCACGCCAAGCCCGGCCGCGGCCAGGAACACGTTGCGCCAGCCGATCAGATGGCCGAAGTAGCTGCCCAGGGGCGCGGCAGCAATCGTGGCGACGGCCACGCCGCTGAAGATGATCGACAGCGCCCGCGGCACCAGCGCTGCAGGCACGAGGCGCATTGCGGTAGCGGTGGCCATGGTCCAGAAGCCGCCCAGCGCAATGCCTAGCACCACGCGACCGATCAGGATCGCCGTCAGGTTGGTCGCAAACGCTACTGCAAGATTCGATGCCACGAGCAGCACCGAAAACGCCAGCAGCACGCGCCGACGGTCGATGGAGCGCGTGACGGCGGCGGTCAGCAAGCTGGTGACGAGCGCAACCGTTGCGGTGGCCGTGACGGCCTGCCCTGCTACGCCTTCGGTCACGCCCAGGCTTTCCGCCATGGGCGTCAGCAGGCTTGCGGGCAGGAATTCGGCCGTGACGAGCCCGAACACGCCCAGCGCCATCGCAAAGACAGCGCCCCAGGCGGGTTCACGCGGGGCCGCGATTGAAGCGGCCGTGGAGATTCCGGGATTCATGCGTCGTTCCGTGGAAAGGATCAGGGAAAGTACTAATAAGGTGGCATGGTAGGGCCCGATAGCGGGACGGTCTATGTCATACAATCCGGTCTTGTTGATCAATCGTCCGGACTTTCGACATGCTCACTCCCCTGCCCGACGTGCACGACCTTGTCAGCGAGCTGCTGCTGGGCATGCGGCTGAGCGGTGTCCAGTACCGCCGTATCCACGTGGCGCGGCCCTTCGGGCTGAGCTTTGGTGAGGCGCCAGGGCGTGCGCAGTTCCACTTCGTGGGGCGCGGGCCCGTGTTGCTGCGCGACGCGTCGGGCGCAACCATGCAACTTGAGGCTGGTGATGCGGTGTTGCTGCCCCAGGGCACCCCACACGCGTTGCTGTCCGATCCGGATGCGCCTTGCCGCGAGATCGCCGGTTTTGAAGCCGCGAAGATCTGCGAGACGGTGGCGTCGGTGGGTGGCGGTACGGAAGCGGCCCCGGGCGATGCGCTCATTTTCAGCGCGTGCATGGAGCTGGATCTGGGTGGCATGCAGCCCTTGGTGGGCACGATGCCGGAGTTCATGCACGTCGGCACCCTGCTCGCGCGCTACCCGGAAATCCGCCCGATGCTCGATGCGATGGAGCGCGAATCGTGCTCCGAGCGCGCAGGCTTTGCCGGCATCCTCGCGCGGCTGGCGGACGTGGTGGCGGCCTTCATTGTGCGCGGCTGGGTGGAATGCGGTTGCGGCGACGCGACGGGCTGGGTGCAGGCGCTACGCGAGCCGAAACTCGGTCGTGCGATCGTCGCGCTGCATCGTGACCCGGGTCGCAACTGGAGCGTCGCGGAGCTGGCGGCGCAAGCAGGCGTCTCGCGCTCGGTGTTTGCCGAGCGCTTTCTTGCAGCGACCGGAATGACGCCCGTGCGCTATCTGACCGAGCTGCGAATGCGTCTCGCCGCGCAATGGATCACGCGCGACCGCGAGGCAATCGAAGCCGTCGCGTACCGGCTCGGCTACGGGTCTCTCGCTGCGTTTAGCCGTGCATTCAAGCGCGTCGTTGGGCGACCGCCGGGGGCGATGCGCACGGAAGGCGCCGAACTTGGGGCGTGATGGTCAGCGCTGGCGATAGTGCTGCGCCGCGTGCCGGATCTCTTTGCTGAATTCCGCACACACATGCGTCATCAGGTCCGCCGACCTATAGACCATGTAGACATTGAAATCCGGCAGCTCATCTTCCATCGGCAAGGTTTCGAGCGAGCCCGGCACCATGCGCAGCGGCCCGCCGGTGCCGCTGAAGACAAACTCCGACCACATGCTGACGACATCCGTCTTTGTGGCCAATTGCAGCCCCAGCAGATTCGACGCGCTTTGCACGATCCGGCGCGGGATGTCGAGGCGATGCAGACGCATCAGGCTGACCATCGGGCTACCCGGATCCTCCAGCGGGTCGAGCACCAGCCAGTCGGCATCCAGCAGCGGGCGTAGTCGGCGCACGCGGCGCAACGGATGGCCCGGGCGCACCGCCAGGCGCATCGGCACTGAAAACAGCGGCTCCCACTGAAAACTGCCCGTGCCGGGGCCGCTGTTGCTGGAGATCAAGCCGATATCGAGCCGCCCCTCCCGCAGCCCCTCCAGAATCTGCTGCGGACGCTGTTCGAAGCCGCGCAGCGCAACGTTGGGAAAGCGCTTGCGCAATGCCGCCATCGCATCTGGCAGCGGCCCGCTCGACGCCACGGCGGTAAAGCCGATGTTGAGTTCCGCCTCCGCATGGCCACGAATGGCTTCGATGTCTTCCAGCGCGTGACGCAGTTCCTGCTCGACCACACTCGCGCGCTTGACCAGCGCCATGCCATATGAGGTCAGGCTCACGCCGCGCACCGAACGCGACAGCAGCGTGACGCCAAGCTCCCTTTCCAGTTCCGCAATCGCCTTCGACAGCGCCGGCTGCGAGATATGCAGCCCGCGAGACGCTTCGTGGATGCTGCCGTGCTGTGCCACGGCCAGCAGGATGCGCAATTGGTGCAGCTTCACGTCGCTCCTCCCCATCATTGGGCGCACTGCCCGGCATTCAGCACGTCACCCGACATCGCCCCAATGATTCGCGGGCTTTCCCCGATAGCGGATGCAGGCCGGTTATGACGGCGATTCTATTTGGTTATCGGGATGAATATTTACGATTTTTTCCGGACGGCGGCTTGGCGGAATACTGCAAGCGCCCAAGGGTTCGCAGAAGCCCTCTCGCCAATACCCCGGATGGAGATCCACATGAATGACGCCACCCTGCAGACGCCGTTGCCCGCCTCGGTCGCGGCCGCGCCCAAGCCTGTCGGCCAGGCACGCCTGATCGCCGCATGCTCGATCGGCAATGCGCTGGAGATGTACGACTTCACGGTCTACAGCTTCTTCGCGCTGATGATCGGCAAGCTGTTCTTTCCGTCCGACAGCGCGTATGGCTCGCTGCTGCTGGCAGTGGCGACGTTCGGCATCGGCTTTGTGATGCGCCCGCTCGGCGGCTTTGTGATCGGCAACTATGCGGACCGCCACGGACGCAAGGCCGCGATGACGCTGACGATCGGGCTGATGGTCGTCGGCACGCTGTGCCTGGCGGTTGCGCCGACATACGCCACCGCCGGCCTGCTCGGCCCGCTGGTGATTCTGGCCGGGCGGTTGCTGCAGGGCTTTTCGCTGGGCGGCGAAATCGGTGCATCGACCGCGATGCTGATGGAATCCGGCGGTATTCGGGGGCGCGGCTTTCGCGTGAGCTGGCAACTGGGTAGCCAGGGCATTGCGGCGCTGTGCGGCGCGCTGACTGCGGCCATTCTGTACGGCAGCCTGTCGCCAGCAGCGCTGCAGAGCTGGGGGTGGCGCGTGCCGTTCTTCCTCGGCCTGCTGATTGCGCCGGTGGGCCTGTATATCCGCTCGCACCTCGACGAAACGCACACCGCCGAAACGCATGCCCCGAGCCCGCTCGGCACCCTGTTTCGCGATCACGGCGGGCTCGTCATCAAGGGCGTGCTGACGATCATCGGCGGGACGGTCGGCACGTATCTGGTGATCTATTTCATGCCGACCTACATGATCCGCGAGCTGCATCTGCCGCCTTCGCTGTCGCTGCTTGCCGGCTGCGTGACGGGGCTGACAAGCTTTGGCGCGTCGCTGCTCTCCGGTTGGCTGGCGGATCGCCTGCCACGCCGCAAGCCGCTGGTGGTGGGCGCAACGCTGGTCACCGTGGTGGCGCTCTACCCGGCCTTCTGGCTGATGACGCATTACCCGAGCGTGCCGCTGGTGCTGGCGCTGTCTGCGCTGCTGACCGGCACGCTGTACCTGGGCACCACGCCGATGCTGCTCATGATGATGGAGCTGCTGCCCATCAAGGTGCGCGCCAGTGGCCTGTCGGTCATCTACGCGATCGGCGTGACGGTGTTTGGCGGTTCGTGCCAGTTTGTCGTGACGTGGCTGCTGGCCCGCACCGGCAATCCGCTCTCCCCTGCCTTCTACATGATGGCGTGCAGCGCCATCACGCTGCTGACCGTGCTGAGCCTGCGCGAAGCGCGCGAAACCCACTGAACCCGATTCCTACCGCCCACCCCGGAGCCCCGACATGACCAAAGCCCCCACGCTCACGCCGTTTCAACTGCTGCCGCATCTGCTGCCGCCCGTCCACATCGATGCGGAAACGTTCGTCAACATCCGCCGCCAGATTCACGCGCAGCCTGAACTCGGTTTCGAGGTCGGCGCCACCAGCACGTTAGTGGCCGATCTGCTCAAAAGCTGGGGCTACGAGGTCCACACCGGCATCGGCAAGAGCGGCGTGGTGGGCCAGCTGAAGCTCGGCAGCGGCACGCGCCGTCTCGGCATTCGTGCAGACATGGACGCCCTGCCCATCGTTGAAGCAACCGGTCTGCCTTACGCCAGCCGCAACCACGGCAAGATGCACGCGTGCGGCCACGATGGGCACACCGCCATCCTGCTCGCCGCGGCCAAGGCATTGGCCGAGAGCCGCGATTTTGACGGCACGCTGAACCTCATCTTCCAGCCCGATGAGGAAAACCTGTGCGGTGCGCGCGCCATGATCGAAGACGGCCTCTTCGAGCGCTTCCCGTGCGATGCCGTCTATGCCTTGCATAACATGCCGGGTGTGCCGGCCGGTAGCTTCCGCGTGCTGCCGGGGCCGGTGAGCCTGTCTTCCGACGTGGCCGACGTCACCATCAAGGGTATGGGCGGACACGGCGCGATGCCGCATCGCGCGCGTGACCCGATTGCCGCATCGGCCGCCATCATCACCGCCTTGCAGACCGTGGTCGCACGCAACGTCGCGCCCGATGACACGGCGGTGGTGTCGGTCGGTTTCATTCGCGGCGGGGCAACGCACAACGTGATTCCGGAATCGGTGACGATCGGCCTGAATGTGCGTGCGGCGCGGCCCGAGACGCGTGCACTGGTGGAAATGCGCATTCGCGAGATCGTCAGCCTGACCGCTCAAGCCCATGGCGTTGAGGCGCAGATCGACTATCGTCAATTGACGCCGCCCATGGTCAACACCGAGGCCGAGACGCAACTGGCGCAGCAGGTCTGCACCGAACTGGTTGGCGCGGCCAACGTCGTCACCCAGGCGCCCAAGGGGCTCAACGGCAGCGAAGACTTTGCCTGGATGCTGAACGAAGTGCCTGGCTGCTACCTCATCCTCGGCAATGGCGAAGGTGAGTTCGGCGGCTGCATGGTGCACAACCCTGGGTACGACTTCAACGACCAGGTGCTGCCGTTGGGCGCGGCCGCCTGGGTGCGACTGGCACAGACCTACCTGATCGCGTGAAGTGAACTTCGAGTCAAGCAATGCAAGCGAATCTGAGCCATGCAGCCACACCGGCGGCCACCAACGAAGAGATTGTGCAATGGAGCGCGATCGAGCTATCGCGGCACATCCACGCGCGCGATGTGTCGTGCGTCGAAGTCATGGAAGCGTTCCTTGCGCAGATCGATCGCCATAACCCGGCGGTGAACGCCGTCGTCGCCCGCATCGATGGCGAATCCGCCATCGAGCAGGCACGCGAGCGCGATGTGCTGCTGTCGCAGGGCTTGTCCGGCGGCTGGATGCATGGTTTTCCGCAAGCGCCCAAGGATCTTGCCGCCACGGCGGGCATGGTGACGGCGATGGGCAGCCTCGCCATGGCGCGCAATGTGCCGACGCATGACAGCATCGTTGTCGAGCGCATTCGCCGGCAGGGCACCGTGCTGATCGGCAAGACCAATACGCCGGAGTTCGGGCTCGGTTCACATACCTACAACCGCGTGTACGGCACCACGTGCAACGCCTGGAACCCCGAGCGCTCGGCCGGCGGCAGCAGCGGTGGCACCGCCGCCGCGCTGGCGCTGAACATGCTGCCCGTGGCCGACGGCAGCGACATGATGGGCTCGCTGCGCAACCCCGCCGCCTGGAACAACATCTACGGCCTGCGTCCGAGCCTCGGCCGCGTGCCGTACGGCCCCACCGGCGACGTGTTTTTTCAGCAACTCGGCACCGAGGGCCCCATGGCGCGCAATCCGCACGACCTCGCCTGGCTGCTCGCCACGCAAGCCGGTTACGACCCGCGTGCGCCGCTGTCGCTGAGTGACGATCCGGCGTGCTTCATGCAGCCACTGCACCGGGATTTCCGGCAGGCCCGCATTGGCTGGCTAGGCGATTTTGGTGGCTACCTTGCCATCGATTCCGAAGTGCTGGCCGTCAACGAACAGGCGCTCGACACGTTCGATACGCTGGGCTGCCATGTCGAAACCGTACGGCCTTTCTTCGCCATGGACGCGCTATGGGAATGCTGGTGCACACTGCGCGCGCTGAGCGTGTCCGGCAACCTCGGCCTGCTGTACGACAACGCCGCCACGCGCGATTTGCTCAAGCCCGAAGCGATCTGGGAAATCGAGCACGGACGCAGCCGCACCGCCATCGACATCAACCGTGCCATCGCCACGCGTGCGAGCTGGTACCAGGCGCTGCTGCGGCAGTTTGCGCACTACGATTTCCTCGTCCTGCCCTGCACGCAGGTTGCGCCCTTCCCTGCTGAAGAACACTGGCCCAAGACCGTCGCCGGCCGCGCGATGGACACGTATCACCGCTGGATGGAAGTCGTGATTGGCGCCACGCTGGCGGGCGTGCCGGCGGCGAGCCTGCCGTCGGGCTTGACCGCCGAAGGCCTGCCGCTGGGCCTGCAGGTGATTGCGCCGCCCCGGTCGGAGTTTGCCTTGCTGCAACTTGCCGCCGCGTGGCACGAGGCGTTTGCGCCAGCGCGTGCGGCGTCGCCGCTATTGGGCTGAGCGATGCATGCGTGCCGTGTTTTCCCGGCACGCGCCTAGCCAATCCCACACCGCGCGCACGGCAACGTCGTCAAGCCGCGCAGACGGCGCCACGGCCCAGAAGGCGTAGCGCTGAATGACCGGCGCTGCGAACGGCTGGACGAGCGCGCCAGCCTCCAAGGCATCGCGCACCAGCGGCAGGTTCGCCAGGATCACACCCTGCCCGGCCATTGCCGCCGACATGGCGTGCCCGTCGTCGGACAGCACGATGCCCGTGTCGGTCTTGAGCGTTTGCTCGATACCAGCGGCGCGTGCCCACATCGGCCAGCCGATCGCCTGCGGCAGCGTGCGCTGCCATTCGGAGTGGATGAGCGGCACGCGCGCCAGATCGTCGTGCGACTGCACCTTCAGGCCCGGGTGGCAGACGGGTGCATAGGCGTCGCCAAAGAGCCGTTCGGTGACGAGTCCATTCCCCGTGGCCGGCGTATCGCCATAGCGCACCGCAAGGTCTGCACTGCCGCCATGCAGGTCGACCACGGTGTCGGACGCATGAATGCGCAGATCCACCTCCGGATGCTGCGTCGCAAATTCCCCAAGTCGCGGCACCAGCCAGCGGGCAGCAAGCCCCATCGGTGCCGTGAGCGTCACGCGCTGACGCCCCGGTTGTGCCTGCGTGCCGCGAATGGCATCGATGGCCTGGGCAAACGCGTCAAAGCCGGTATTGAGCACCGGGTAGAGCTGCTCGCCGGCAGCTGACAGGCGCAGCGCACGCACGTGGCGTTCGAACAGCACCACGCCCAGCGCATCTTCCAGGCGGCGGATCTGATGGCTGACAGCCGTGGGCGTGACCGACAGCTCGTCGGCAGCGCGCTTCATGCTGAGGTGACGCGCGGTGGCTTCAAAGGCGCGCAGCGCGCTCAGGGGTGGCAGTTTTCGCATGCGCGGGATTGTGTCACGGGCGCTTTTCCCGCGTGGGCGGCATGGATGAATCCATGTCAGCCATCGCGCGCAAAACATGTCGTTTGTCGCGCTGCGGCGCGGTTCGTAGAGTGGGCACACCTTCACTCATCAACGATCCAACATGACCCGCCTTCTGCATCTGGATTCCAGCGCCCGGCCGGGCAGCTCCGAGACTTCGCGCCATGGCTCGCACACGCGCCGGCTCTCCGCGCGCTTTGTACAGCGCTGGCTTGAGCATGCGCCCGATACGCAGGTCGGCTATCGCGACATCGGCGCCGAACCGCCGTCGCCCGTGGACGGCGGCTGGGTGCACGCCGCGTTCACGCCGCCCCCGCAGCGCGAACCCTGGATGCACGACCGCCTTGCGCAAAGCGATGCGTTGATCGACGAACTGCTCGCCGCCGACGTGATCGTGGCCGGCGTGCCGATGTACAACTTCGGCATGCCCGCGCAGTTCAAGGCGTACATCGACAATATCGTGCGCGTGGGCCGTACGTTCGGCTTCGACCGCAGCCGCACTGGCGAGCCCTATTGGCCGCTGCTGGCCGGCATGAACAAGCGCCTCGTCATCCTCAGCGCGCGCGGCGATTTCGGTTACGGCCCTGGCCAGCGCATCGCCCACATGAACCACGTGGAAGGCGGCGTTGCAACGGCATTCGGCTACATCGGCATCACCGATGTGGCCTCCGTCGCTATCGAATACGACGAGTTTGCCGACGAGCGACTGCGTGCGTCGATTGCATCGGCCGAAAACGATGTCGACGCGCTGGTCGCGCGTATGGCCGCCGCCGAGGAAGCGGCCTAGTCGATCAGCCGGCCATCCGCCTCAAAGAACGGATGCGGACCATCGAATTGCCCCACGTAGGCGAGGTGGCTCACCAGGCCCTGCCCCGGCACCCATGCGTGCACCTTGTAGGCGGGCGGCTCCATCACGAAGCCGGGCGCCGCGTCGGGGTCGAGATCCAGCGCCACCTGGTGCGCGGGTGATGGACATGTCGATGCGACGGTGCCCGCAAAGCGCACGTCAATGGAGCGATGCAGATGCCCGCAGATGATCCGCTCGACGTTGCCGGCCGCACGCACGATCTGCGCGAAGGCCGGGATGTCTTCCTCGGCCAGCGATTGCACGTCCATGTGGCCGATGCCGGTGGCGAACGGCGGGTGATGCATCGCGATGACGGTCGGGCGTTGCGTCTCGCATGCCAGCGCTTCGGCCAGCCAATCCAGACGCCGCACGCCCAGGCGGCCACCCGGATGGCCGGCGTCCAGCGTATCGAGCGCGATCAGGCGCACGTCGCCAATGTCGGTCCAGTATTGGAAAGCGCGCGTGTCTTGCGCGGTGGCCGGAATGGGCGCAAGCCAATCGGCAAACGCTTCGCGGGCAGCATCGCGGCCGTCATGGTTGCCCAGTACGGGCAGCATGCGGATGCCAGCCGCATCGAGCGGCGCCAGTACGGCGCGCAGGTGGGCGTACTCCTCTGGCGCGCCCGCGTCGACCAGGTCGCCGGTCAGCACGATGGCGTCCGGTTTCTCCGGCTGCGCCAGGATATGCGCCACGCAGCGTGCCAAATACGCCGCCGAGTCCACGCGCCGGTACGCCAGTCGCCCCGGGCGCTTGATATGAAGGTCGGTCAGTTGCAGGAAATGCATCAGCATCAGGCTTGCAGGGTCAGAAGGCGGTCTGCCGGAACATCGAAGCCGACCGCATGGCCCGGCGCGATTTGCTGGCGGCCGGGCACGTCGATGAACAGCGGCATGGCCGACACGCCCGCCACGCGCACGCGGGTGCGGAAACCGAGAAACACCGCCGATTCGACCGTGCCTTTGAGCGCGGCCTGGGCCGGGTCCGCCAGCACAGCATCTTCGGGGCGGAAAAACACGGCGTTGCCTTCGCCTGCCGGCACGAGGACGCGGCCACCCGCGCAGACGAACGCGCCATCCTCTCGCGCGCCGTCAAGCCGGTTCATGACGCCGATGAAATCCGCCACGTGCCGGTTGGCCGGCTGGAAGTAGATTTCGCGCGGCGTGCCGATCTGCGCAATGCGGCCGGCTTCCATGACGACGATGCGATCGGCCAGCGCCATTGCCTCTTCCTGGTCGTGTGTCACGTAGATGGTCGTGATGCCGAGGCTGCGCAGCAGGCGGTCCATCTCGGCGCGCACGGATTCACGCAGCTTGGCGTCAAGCGCCGTGAGGGGTTCGTCGAGCAGCAGCACGCGCGGCTCGGGCGCCAGCGCGCGCGCCAGGGCCACGCGTTGGCGCTGCCCGCCGGAGAGCTGATCCACACCGCGGTCTGCATACGGCGTGAGGTGCATCATCTCCAGCAGCGTGTTCGCCCGGGCGCTGATCTGCGTGTCGGACAAGCCGTTCTGCCGGCGCTGGATGCGCAGGCCGTATTCCACATTGCCCCGCACACTCAGGTTGGGAAATAGCGCGTAGCTCTGGAACACCATGCCGACGCGGCGGCGCTCGATCGGGCGCGCGGTGACGTCTTCGTCGCCAAAGTGCACGGTGCCGCCGGCGTCCGGCGCTTCCAGCCCGGCGACGATGCGCAGCGTGGTGGTCTTGCCGCAGCCCGAGGGGCCGAGCAGCACGACGGTTTCGCCGGCGGCGATATCGAGGTCCATCGACTCCAGCACGCGCTGGCCGCCGAAGTGTTTTCCGCAGCCGCGCAGCCGGATCGGCACGGGCGCGAGATGTAGGGGTTCGGTACTCATCGGGAAGCCTTTCCGTTGTTCACCCGCAGGCCGCCAAAGCGCTGCATCAGCACCAACAGCGGCACGATCATGACGAAGAAGATCAGCGTGTAGGCGCTGGCGATTTCCAGGCGCATCGACGCATAGGTGTCGGCCAGGCCGACCGGCAGGGTTTTGGTTTCCGGTGTGTGCAGCATCCAGGTGAGGTTGAACTCGCCCACCGAGAGCGTCACCACTGTCAATGCCCCGGCCAGGATGCCGGGCTGCACGTTGGGCAGAACGATGGTGCGAAAGCGCTGCCAGAACGACGCGCCCAGGCTGGCGGCGCCCTCCTCCAGCGTCTTCAGGTTCTGGCCTGCCGCCACGGCTGCAACCGAGCGCACCATGAACGGCAGCGTGAACACCACATGCCCGACGACGATGAACCACAGGCTCTCGCGAAAACCGCCAAAGCCGCCATAGGCCACGATCAACCCCAGCGCCGTCGCCAAGCCAGGCAGCGCCACGGGCAGCGTCAGGAATTCTTCGATCAGGCGGCTTGCACGGCTCTGACGCCGCGCCAGTACATAGCCCGCAGGCACGCCGGCCGCGAGCACGATCACCAGCGTGCACAGCGCCACCAGCAGTGACATCCAGATCGACGCCTGATACATATCCCAGACCTGGGCGACCCAATCGAGCGTCCAGCCACTCTTGAAGCCGCGGATGTAGTTGCGCGTCAGGCCCACGGCCATCGACAGCACGACGGGCACGATCAGGAACAGGCACAGCAGCAGCGTGATACCCCACTGGGCAATAGACAAAGCGCGCTTCATGCTGCCGCTCCGGTTGCGCTACCACTCGCCGTGCGCGCAATCGCCAGCACCAGCCATGTCACCACGCCCAGCACCACCGACAGCGCCGCCGCCATCGCAATACCCGCGTTGAGCGTGAACTCGGTATAGATCGTCATCGGCAACACGTCGATATCGGTGGCGAGGGTGAAGGCGGTGCCGAATGCCCCCATCGACGTGGCAAAGCAGATCGCGCCGGAGGCGATCAGCGCTGGCGCCAATCCCGGCACCAGCACATCGCGCGTCACCTGCCACGACGATGCGCCCAGCGATCGCGCCGCTTCTTCCAGTGAACGATCGAGCTTTTCCGCCGCTGCCATGACCGTCAGCACCACGCGCGGAATCGAGAAATACAGGTAGCCGAGAAACAGCCCGCCGATGGAATAGGCGAAGACCCATTTCTCGCCGACGAGCTTGTGCGTGAGGTCACCCAGCAGGCCCTGGCGCCCGGCCAGCAGGATCACCATGAAGCCGACCACCACGCCGGGAAACGCCAGCGGAAACGTCAGCATGGCGGTAATCATCCGCTTGCCCGGCACGTTGTGGCGCACCAGAAACAACCCGGCAATGGTCGAGAGAATGAGGGTCGCCAGCGTGACCGCCGCAGACAGCACCACCGTCGAGAACAGACTGCCCAGGTAGCGTGGTGTGGTGAGCGCCGCCGTGTAGGTGGCGACCAGCCCTTCGCTGCCGCTCACACGCAGCAGCGCGGCCATCGGCAGCAGCCAGAACGCGCAGAACAGCGCGACGGCCGGTGCCAGCAACGCCACCCGCCACCGTGCGGGCAACACCGCATCGTCGGGCAAGGTGGTTCGGGTGACGGTGCTCATGCTCAGCGGACCTCGTTCAGGTAGCGCGTGCCAAACGCCTGCTGGCCGGCTGCCATCTTGTTGAAGTCGACCGTCTTTGCGCGGGCGTATTCGCTGGCCGGCAGGAAGCGCGAGGCGGCTTCCTTGCTCATGGCGCTGGCGCGCACCGGGCGCAGATAGGCGTTGGCCCACAGCGTCTGGCCTTCGTCCGACAGCACGAAATCGAGCACCTTCTTGGCATTCTCGGCGTGCGGCGCACCGGCGGTCAGGCTCATCACATATGGCACGGCAATCGTGCCTTCCTGCGGAATCACAAACTCCACGTTGGCGTGATCCTTGTACTTGGCGCGATAGGCGTTGAAGTCGTAGTCCAGCAGGATGGGGATTTCGCCTGCCACGACGCGCGCGTAGGCCGTCTGCTTCGGCACGATCGGCGCGTTCTTCTTCAACTGCTTGAACCACTCGATGGCCGGACCGAAGTTGTCGAGCGTGCCACCCAGCGCCTGGTTGACCGCCACGGCGCCCACGTAGCCGACAAAGGCGCTGCTCGGGTCCAGATAGCCGACCATGCCCTTGTACTCGGGCTTGAGCAGATCCTTCCACGAGCGCGGCACGGGCTTGCCTTCCAGCGCGTCCTTGTTGACGAAGAAGCCCAGCGTGCCGGAGTGGATCGAGAAGAACGCGCCATCCGGGTCTTTCATGCCGGCCGGAATGTCTTCCCAATGCTTCGGCTTGTAGTTCGCGACCAGGCCCTTTTCCTTGGCCTGATACGCGGACGTGATGCCCAGATAGGCCACGTCGGCCACGGGATGCGATTTCTCGGCCAGCATCTGTGCGATGGCCTGGCCGGAATTCTTGTTGTCGAACGGCACGGTAATGCCGGTCTTTTCCTTGATGGCCTTGATTTGGCTGGCCCAATCGGCCCATTCGGGCGGGCAGTTGTAGCAGATGGCGACTTGCTGGCCAGCAGGTTGAGCCTGCACCGGCGCAGCCACGGCAAATGCGCCGGCAGCCACGAGGCCGCACGCGCGCAGCCATTGAACGAGACGTTTCATCGAGACGCTCCTTGCGTATCAGACGTGAGGGAAGAAACAACGGAGAGAGACGCTTCAGCCGGCGCACGGGCCAGCGTGCCGCCCGCCAGCAGGCGGTGCGGCAACGTAATCGAGGGCACCGCCTCGCCAGTGATGCGGCGGGCCAGCGCCATGGCTGCGTCGGTGCCGATCCGGCGATGCGGCTGCGCCACCGTCGCCAGCGTGGGCGAAAGCCACTGCCCCATCGCCAGGCCATCGAAGCCGACGACGCTCACGTCTTCTGGCACGCGCAGGCCCATCTCGCGCAGCGAGCGGATGGTGAGCAACGCAAGGCGGTCGTTGCTGCAGAAAATGGCGGTCGGCCGCGGCGGCGCCAGCAGGCGGGCCAGCTCGGCTGGCAGCATGGCGTCGGCATTGAAGTCAATTTCGACCGGCGGCTGCGGCGCAATGCCGGCCGCTTCCAGCGCTTCGCGGTAGCCGTCGTGGCGCAGTGCTGCACGGTCGGAGGCGGCCAGCGTGCCGGTGAGCATGCGGATCTGGCGGTGGCCCTGTGCGAGCAACGCGCGAATGGCGTCGCGGGCGGCGGCGCGGTTGTCGACGGTCACACAGCAGCGTGCAGGAATGCGCGCCTGGCCGACCGTGTCGTTGTAGACCAGCACATAAGGCACATGCTCGGCGTCGAGGCGATCGAGATGCGGATTGGCGGCGGCATTGGCCACGGTCAGGATCAGGCCGTCGACGCGCTGCTCGAGCATGGTCTCGATGGCGCGGGCTTCACGCTCGCGGTCGTAGGCGGTGGTCATGAGCATCACGCGCTGGCCTGTGATGGACGCAGCCTCCTCGATGCCCTGCATGCATTCGGCAAACACGGGGTTGGCCAGCGATGGCAGCACCACGCCCAGCAAGCCCGTGCGCTCGGCGCGCAACTGGCGGCCCAGCGCGTTCGGGCGGTAGTGAAGCGCATTCATGGCCGCCTGCACACGGGTCAGCGTCGACGCGCTCACCCGCTCCGGCGTATTGACCGCCCGCGACACCGTGGCAATCGAAATGCCGGCATGCGTCGCCACGTCCTTGATGCTGCTGCCCACTGCGTGCCCCTTGGAATGTGTAAACGTTTACATCGTAGGCGGCCGCAGTGACTGTTTCATGACAATCGATGCTGCAGTGCAGTCATCGCCGCAACGCAGCGTCGCCAGGGTTGTGCATGGCAAAGTTACAAAGCTCGCATATGCTTCTTACGAAAATGGGCAGGCGGCGTGCGCCAACGCGCGCGCAGCGGCATGGCCCACTTGCTGCTGTGCTGTTCTCGCTGCCTGCTCTGGAGACCCCATGCGCGTATCGCCCGTTTTTGATGTGTCAACTACCGCCCTGCCCGCGCTGATGCAGCACTACGGCGTCGTGCGAGCGCAATCGCTGGCCCTGGCCGCGCCCCTGTCCGACGCCGATGCCACCGTCCAATCCATGGACGACGCCAGCCCCGCCAAATGGCATCTGGCCCATACGACGTGGTTTTTTGAAGAATTCATCCTGGGCCCGAACGTGCCGGGCTACCGCTCGCCGGACGCACGCTATCGCTACCTGTTCAATTCGTATTACGAGACCGTGGGTGCGCGGCACCCGCGCCCGCGCCGCGGCATGCTTACCCGCCCCACGCTCGACGAAGTGCGTGCCTATCGGGCCCATGTCGATGCGGCCATGCAGCGCTTGCTGGCCGACGGCGTAACGGATGACCTGGCGCGCCTGATTACGCTTGGTCTGCACCACGAGCAGCAGCATCAGGAACTGCTGTTGACCGATCTGCTCCACTTGTTTGCACAGAATCCGCTATGCCCGGCCTATGCAGAAACGCCGCCGCCACGCGTGCATGCGGCGCCCACACAACCGGGCTGGGTGAGCTTCCAGGGCGGCGCAGTGCAGATCGGCAAAACCGAGTCCGATGCCGGTTTCATGTTCGATTGCGAAGGCCCGCGCCACACGGTCTGGCTGGAGCCCTATGCATTGGCCACGCACCCGGTCACCAACCGCGAGTGGCTTGCCTTCATGCAGGACGGCGGTTACCGGCAGCCAACGTTGTGGCTCTCCGACGGCTGGGCATGGGTGCAGCGCGAAGGCATTGACGCCCCGCTCTACTGGCGCGCCGGCATGGACGAGGCCGAAGGTTGGCAGCAGATGTCGCTGCACGGCCTGCAGCCGGTGGATCTGGACGCGCCGGTCACGCACGTCAGCTTTTACGAGGCCGATGCCTATGCCCGCTGGGCCGGCGCCCGCCTGCCGACGGAAGCCGAATGGGAGCACGCCGCAGAAGGTCTCCCCGTGCAAGGCAACTTTGCCGGACGGGGCGCACTACGCCCGTTGCCCGACCACGGCATCGCCGAGGCGGGCAGCCTGCGTCAACTGTTCGGTGATGTATGGGAATGGACCGCCAGCCCTTATGGCCCCTACCCGGGCTTTGAGCCAGCCGAGGGGGCCGTGGGGGAATACAACGGCAAGTTCATGTGCAGCCAGATGGTGCTGCGTGGCGGGTCGTGCGTGTCGCCAGAGGGGCATCTGCGGGCGACGTATCGCAATTTCTTCTACCCGCACCAGCGGTGGCAGTTCACCGGAGTGCGGCTGGCAAAGCGGGCGTGACGCTTCACGCCCGGTAGTTGCGTCGCGTCTAGCGGTTGCTGTCAAACAGCATGTTGGTTGGGGTGCCGATCGTTTCCTGGCCAGCCGGGCTGGGTGCCGCTGCGTCTCGTTTTGGTGCCGGCATTGGCGTTGACGTTGGCGTTGGTGTATCGGGCGCGCTTGCCTTGGCAGGCTGAGGGGCAGCCGCCGGAGCTGGCTGGCCAGCCTGCGCCGCCAGCTTGCGCCGGCGTGACTCCAACCCCGCCGCAATCTCATCCTGGTGATACCGCTTGGCGAAGTCGATCACGTCCATCTTCTGCTGGTTGCGCAGGTTCATGTCCGCGCCCTCGTCCAGCAGCAGCTTGACTGTCGTGATGTGCCCGCCCATGGCTGCCATCATCAGCGGCGTGGTCGCGTTGGGGCTTTCCGCATCGATATAGGCCGCGTGGTCGAGCAGGTATTTGACGATGTCGTCATACCCGTTGGTGGCGGCGTAATGCAGCGCGGTCCAGCCGGTCTTGTTGACCTCCACGTCGTAGGTTTCCACCAGCAGCTTCACCATGGGCAGCAGGCCCTGGTAGGCGGCCATCATCAGCGCGTTTTCGCCGGCAGCGTTGGTGCGCTCGAAATCGATGTTCTTGGCGCGGATGAGCGCCTCGGCCACCTCGATGTTCTTGTCCTTGAGCGCGTCGACCAAGAGAGGCGTGCCGTCGCGCGTGTTCAAGTTCGGGTCAACGCCCTGCGCGATGTACTTCTGCACCAGCGCCGGGCGGTTGTACTCGACGGCGTTGCGAAGATCGTCCTGCGGCGTGGCGAATGCTGCGCCTGACAACGCCATCGTCAGCGCCGCAGCCAGCGCGATCTTGTTCATCATTTGCGTCAAGTTATCGCGGTATTGCATTGAATAGATTGAAGAAATTTTCGGTGGTGACCCCGGCAATGCGCTCCAGCGGTTCACCCCGCAGCGTGGCCAGGAATTCGCCCACGTGCCGCACGTATGCCGGCTCGTTGGTCTTGCCGCGGAATGGCACCGGCGCAAGGTACGGCGAGTCGGTCTCGATCAGCATGCGATCCAGTGGCACCTTCTTGGCGGTTTCCTGCAGGTCCACCGCGTTCTTAAAGGTGACGATGCCCGAGAACGAGATGTAGAAACCCAGGTCCAGCGCGGCCTTGGCCACGTCCCACGTCTCGGTAAAGCAATGCATGACCCCGCGTGCAGCCTCGGCGCCCTCTTCGCGCATGATGGCCAGCGTGTCGTCAGCCGACGAGCGCGTGTGGATCACCAACGGCTTGCCGGTCTGCTTCGACGCGCGAATATGCGTGCGAAAGCGGTCGCGCTGCCATTCCATGTCGGCCACGGTGCGGTCGCCCAAGCGGTAATAGTCGAGACCGGTCTCGCCGATGCCGACTACGCGCGGGTGATCAGCAAGGCTCAGCAGACGCTCCAGCGTGGGCTCTTCAATGGCTCTGCCTTCCTCAATGTCCGCTTCGGCATCAGGGTGCACGCCCACCGTGGCGTACACGTTCGGTTCCTGCTCGGCGATCTCCAGCACGCTCGGAAAGTCTTCCAGCGTGACGGAAATGCACAGCGCGTGGGTGACGCGGTTTTCGCGCATGCGCGTCAACAGCTCGGGCAGGCGCGCGCGCAGGTCGGGAAAATTGATGTGACAGTGGGAGTCGACAAACATCGAATAATCAGAAGGTTACGGCGCAAACTTGATGCACCGTATAAGGAAAAAATCAGAGGGTTTGCGTCGGGCGCTGCGAGTTGATCTGCTTGCCGAGCAACTCTTCGATCACGCGGCGCAACACGCGGCACTGCTCATCTTCGCCAAGATGCACGCCAATGCCCGGCGTCTTGGCAGGAGTGCCCACCGGCGTGATCCAGGCCACCTTGCCGGCCACCTGATACTTCTGTGGGCGATCCAGCAGCGACAGCACGAGGAAGACTTCCTCGCCAATCCGATAAGGGCGCTGCGTGGGCACGAAGATGCCGCCGTTCTTCAGGAACGGCATGTAGGCGGCGTGCAGGCCAGCTTCATCCTTGATGGCCAGCGAAACGATGCCCGGACGGGTCGGAGCGCCCGGCGCCGTGCCGGCTGCAGCGGGCGTGCCAGGGATGACGGGGGTGCCGGGCGTACGAAGAGGTGCAGTGCTCACAGGGTGTCCACAGAGTGCAAACGTTCAGGTGCGGGTTCGGGTTCAGGCAGCCGGAAAGAGCTGCCGGTAATCCAGCAAAAGACTTTCGATGACAAGTCGCGCGGCAAGCGGATGCTGCTCGGTGCGGCGCCGCTCCGGCAAGGCACGCGCAAAACGTTCCAGGCGATCCAGCGGGATGCTATTCGCGCAACGTTGCAGCGCATCGCGTTGCCCCGGGAAATAACGCGGACGCCCCGCCAGCCGTGCCGCCATCAGGTCAAAGACCCACCGGTGCATGGTACTGAGAACGGCAGGCACCGACAATTTCTGTAAATGATCCGCCGTGGCGAGCGCATCAAGCTTGGCGCCCTGACCCAGCTGTTCGAGCAGGAATTGCAACAGCGGACGGTCTTCGGACTCGGCGGCGGCCAACGCGGCCAGCGGCGCATTGCCGAACTCGGCCAGCAGGTTTTGCGCGTGCGGCACGCCTTGCTGCTCTAGCCACTGGCGCGCCGCCTCGGGTTGCGGCGGCTGCAGCGGAAACTGCCTGCAGCGCGACAGGATGGTCGGCAGGATACGGTCGATTCGGTCCGTCACCAGCAGGAACACAGTGTTCTGCGGCGGCTCTTCCAGCGTCTTGAGCAGTGCGTTGGCACCCTCAGTCTGCAACGCGTCGAGCGGATACAGCACCACCACCCGCAACCCGGCCCGGTGCGTGCCGACCCCCACCCCCTCGATCAGGTTGCGCACCTGCTCCATGCGGATGATCTTGCTCGGCGCCTTTTTCTTGCCGTCGGCGTCTTTCTCCGTCTCGGGCGCGTCTTCCATGGCTTCCGGGCGCACGAGGTGGAAATCCGGATGGTTGCCCTGCGCAAACCAGTTGCAGGCCGCGCATGTGCCGCACGGCTGGCCGTCGGCCGCGGGCGTATCGCACAGCAGGCTCTGCGCGAAATGCATGGCGAAATCGCGCTTGCCGGTGCCAGCCTGGCCGTTGAGCAGAATCGCGTGCGGCAACTTGGCCCGCATGGCTTGCAGGCGGGACCAGTCAGCGGATTGCCAGGGATAAAGCATCATGAATCAATGGGTTGCGTCAGGTTGTTGAGGCAGAAACTCGTCGTGAAACCATTATTTCCGTATCCGAAATTGCCTGCAAAATCAGAGTGTTGCAAGCAGATTCTCTAAGTCTTTCTGGATATCGGCTCGCTCTCGGTTGGCGTTGAGCACGACAAATCGATCCGGCTCGGCTGCTGCACGGCGCAGGTATTCAGCACGGGTGCGCAAGAAGAACTGCGCGGACTCGGCTTCGAACTTGTCTGGCGTGCGGGCATCGGCCAGGCGTGCGGCGGCAATCTCGGGGGCCAGATCAAACAGGATGGTTTTGGTCGGCTGCAGGCCCTGCTGCACCCAGCGCTCCAGCACCTCTAGCCGGTCGATCGCCAAGCCCCTGCCGCCGCCCTGATAGGCGAACGTGGCATCGGTGAAGCGATCGGAGATAACCCAATCGCCGGCGTCAAGCGCAGGCTGAATCACCTCCGCGATGTGCTCACGGCGACCGGCGAACATCAGCAGCGCCTCAGTTTCAAGGTGCATGCGCTCGTGCAGCAGCACTTCGCGCAGCCGCTCGCCCAGCGGCGTGCCGCCCGGCTCGCGGGTGACGACCACCTTTTTGCCCTGCGGAGCAAGCTTCGCCTGCAACTGCTGGGCAAACCACGCGAGGTGCGTGCTCTTGCCCGCGCCGTCGATCCCTTCGAATGTGATGAACTTGCCGGTCATGGTTGGCCGCGCTGATATTTGTTGACGGCCCGGTTGTGGTCCGTCAGGTTGGTCGAAAACTGGCTGCTGCCGTCACCGCGCGCCACGAAATACAGCGCATCCGACGGTGCCGGGTTCAGCGCCGCCTGCAGCGATGCCATGCCCGGCAGCGCGATCGGCGTGGGCGGCAGGCCCGTGCGCGTGTAGGTGTTGTACGGGGTGTCGGTCTGCAGGTCTCGCTTGCGCAAGTTGCCGTCAAAGCTAGCACCAAGACCGTAGATGACCGTCGGGTCGGTCTGCAGCAGCATGTTCTTGCGCAGTCGGTTGACGAATACGGCAGCAATCATCGGCCGCTCCAGCTTCTGGCCGGTCTCCTTCTCGATGATGGAGGCCATGGTCAGCGCCTCGTACGGCGTCTTGTAGGGCAGATCCAGCGAGCGTTTCGCCCAGGCGTCATTCAGGCGCTTCTGCATCGCCTGATAGGCGTGGCGGTACAGCTCCACATCGCTGCTGCCACGCGCAAAAAGATAGGTATCGGGAAAGAACAGGCCTTCCGGGTTGGTTTCGGGCGCACCGATCTTGCGCATCAGGTCCGCATCCGACATGCCGGCCGTGTCGTGCTTGAGCGCGGGTTCCGCGTCAACCACCGCCCGCATCTGCCGCATCGACCAGCCCTCGATGACGGTAACGACGTAGTGCGTAACCTCGCCACGCGCCATCTTGTCGAGAATGGACATGGGCGTCGCGCCAGTCTCCAGCGCATAACCGCCGGCTTTGAGGCTCTTGGCGTTGCCCGTGGCACGCGCCAGCAGCGAAAACAACTGCGGCTGCACGCCGACGCCGGCATTGGCAAGCTGCTTGCCGACCGAGATCACGCTCGAGTTCGGTTTGATCACCACTTCCAGCGGCGACGCCGCCAGGCTCACTGGTTGCTGGGCCCACCACACCACACCGCCTGCTGCCGCCAGCACAATCAGCGTCGCCAGCAGGATCAAGCGTTTGAGAAAAGAGAACATTGTGTTGCGAATCTGCGTGTGGAACCGGCCGACACCGGCGATTTCCGCACTCTTGAAATGGATAGACAGGGCACAAGCTGCCCTTCAGACAGCCCAATATAATACCGGTCTATCCAAGGCCGCCCCGCACACCATGAACGATGTCTTCCACGATTTTGTCGATACGCTGAGCTTTCCGCCGCTCGACGTGCAATTTGACGCCGCCACGCGCGGCAGTGTGCTGTGCGCACCGACCGATCTCGCGCGCATCGCCGTTGAAGGTGCCGATGCTGCCGAGTTCCTCCACAACCAGCTTACCAACGCCGTTACGGGCCTTGGCCTGAACCAGGCGCGCCTGGCCGGCTATTGCTCGCCCAAGGGCCGGCTGCTCGCCACGCTGCTGGTGTGGCGTCAGGCCGATACGATCGTGCTGCAGACAGACAAGCTGATCGCGCCCGCGTTGACCAAGCGCCTGTCGATGTTCGTGCTGCGCGCCAAGGCCAAGCTGCGTCCGATGGACGAGTTCATCGCCATCGGCGTCGCCGGGCCCGATGCGGCAGAAGCGCTGCGTGAGGCCGGCGCCGTCTTGCCTGAACCCGATACCGTCAACGCGGTGGCGCAGCAGCCCGCCACGGTTGGCCAGCAGTTCGGCGCGGTCGTCCGCCTGCCGGATGCCGGCGGGCGCCCTCGCTATCAATGGATGGTCCATGCCGAGCACTTCCAGGACGCCTGGAAGACGCTGTCGTCGCGCCTGTCGTTGGTCGGCACCGAGGTGTGGGACTGGCTGAGCCTGCAAGCAGGGGTGCCGCACATCACCCTGCCCACTCAGGAACAGTTCGTCCCGCAGATGGTCAACCTGGAGCTCCTGGGTGGCGTCGATTTCCGCAAAGGTTGTTACCCCGGCCAGGAAATCGTGGCGCGCAGCCAGTATCGCGGCACGCTCAAGCGGCGCATGCAGCGCGCGCACGTGAATGCACCCACGTCCGCCGGTGCCGAGGTCTACAGCGCAACCGATCCGAACCAACCTTGTGGCATGGTGGTCAACGCCGCCATGGCGCCGGATGGTGGCACCGATCTGCTGGTCGAGCTGAAGCTGGACGCGCTCGACACCGTCATCCACCTGGCCACAGCGGACGGGCCGGTTCTGACGTTGCAAAACCTGCCTTACGCCATTCCCGTTTCAGAAAACGCCTGACACCGTACCCCATCATGGCCGACCACCTGTTCGTCTACTTCCGCATCGCCGAGCATGACGCTGCCGCTGCGCTACCGCGCTGGCAGCGTTGGCTCGAAACCGTGGAAGAGGCGACCGGCGTGGCCGGCGCGTTGATGCGCCGCCCGGAAACACGCGACGGCCAGGCCACGTGGATGGAGTCCTTCGACGATGTCCCGCCCGCCTTTGCCGCCACACTGGCGGCGCTGTGGGAAACCGGCGGCCCGCGCGAATTCGTCGCGGGTGAACGCCACGCCGAGCTGTTTGTCGATCTGGAAAACAGCTGACGGCGCCCTGCCGCAATCGTCATCGCAAAAATCCGGCAGGCTGCTATGCTTGGCCGAAGCCCGCGCGACACAGATCGTCACATTGGCCATTGGCCGTTCGTTACGCGGCATGTTCAAAGGAAGTGCTCATGTGTTTGATTCTCACGGCCTGGCACGCCCACCCCGACTACGCGCTGGTGGTGGCCGCCAACCGGGACGAATTCTATGACCGCCCTGCCGCACCGCTGGCGTGGTGGAGCGACGCGCCCAATGTGCTGGCCGGGCGTGACATGGCCCAGGTGGTCGGTCACGCAGGCACGTGGATGGGCATGACGCGCGACGGCCGCTTTGCCGCGCTGACGAATTACCGCGCACCTTCTGAGCGCCGGCCCGATGCGCGCTCGCGCGGAGAACTCGTCTCGAATTTCCTGACGGCGGACGACATGTCGGTGCCCGCCTATCTCGATAGCCTCACCGCCCGCGACCGTGCCTACAACGGCTACAACCTGCTGACCGCCACACGCGACGAACTTTGGTGGACAAGCAACCGCGCCGAAGCGCCGCGCAAGCTCGCGCCTGGCCTCTACGGGCTGTCCAACGCGCTGCTCGATACGCCGTGGTTCAAGGTGCGGCACCGCATGGCCGCCTTTGCCGAGGCGCTGGCCGCAGATACGGGCCGGCACGGCAACGCGCTGGATGTGGCGCGCTATCTTGATCTGCTGTCGGAAACGCGCGAGGCGCCGACCGCCTCCTTGCCCGCAACGGGCGTGGCGCCGGAGTGGGAGAAGCTGCTTTCCGCCGCCTTCATCCGTTCACCGCGCTATGGCACGCGCGCCAGCACCATCGTGCGCATTCGCCACGACGGCTGCTTCGACGTGACCGAACGCCGCTTCGACGCTCAGGGCCAGATTGGCGAGACGCGCTACCTCGGCGTGCTCGATACCGTTACGCACGCCGATACGTAAGCGCCGCCCCGCTCAGGCCGCCTCCTGCTTGGCGCTCGCGGGCTGATCTCTTTCCATTTCCATTTCGGTGACGGCGCCGCCGCCAGGGCGCAATGCCGAATGTTCGCGCTTGGACTGCACCAGCGGATAGAACATCTGCGCCGTCCACGGTTCGGCGCCGAACAGCACGTCATCCTGCAAGCCAATCTTTGCGGGATATTTGCGCGTGATGTGCGCGGTGCCGAACAGCACATCCCAGAAGAACAGCAGGTTGCCGAAATTGCCCTTGTAGTGGCCGATGCCGTCGGCGTTGGTGAGTGCGTGATGCGCCCAGTGCGTGGCGGGCGTGGAAATCGTCCGCTCGATCACCCACATCAGCGGGCGCAGTACGCGGATGCGGTATAGCGGCGCATCCCAAGGCCAGGCGCAATGCGCGCCAACAATGACGGCCAGCTTGACGACCAGATACGCCGCATAGACCGGGCCAAAGCCCAGGTACACGGCCACGCCGCCAATCCACAGCCCCGGCATCATCAGGTAGTAGAAGAAGTTGTTGCGGTACGTCACTCGCACGCTCATGTACGACGCGCTGTGATGCGCACGGTGCAGCGGCCACAACAACGGTGTGTGCGAGGCGCGGTGCCAGAGGTATTGCGTGAGGTCGTCGCCGATGAGCAGCAGCCCCGTCATCGCCCACCAGGGCAGATCCGCCCAAGCGTTGTGTTGTGTCGGAATGAGCCACTTGCACAATGCGTTGCTGCCCAGCAGCGCGATCGGCTGGGTGACGGCGACAAGGCTGATGAACATCAGCACCTCGAGCCAGGCATCGTTGGCCGTTGCGCGGCCACGCACGTTGGCTTGGTAGCGCCGCGTGACGAACTCCATGGCGGCAAATCCCAGGATGCAGGCGACGATCAGCGCGTGCTCCATGTGCGAACTCATTGGTGTCTCCTCGCTTTTGTTGTGGAGACAAGCCTAGGAGTGCCCCATCAATGCGTCCAATGCATAATGAACATCTGTTTAATGCACAAGACGCAACGCCATGGATTTGCGCCGCCTGAGTCACGTCGTAGCCCTTGCCGACACCCTGCACTTCGCGCGGGCCGCGCAAGCAGTGCATCTGAGCCAGCCCGCATTCAGCCGGAGCATCCAGGCGATTGAAGACGATCTGGGCATCCGCCTGTTCGATCGCGAAACCGGTGACGTGCGCCCCACGCCCGCAGGCGAATTCGTCATCGAACGCGCGCGGCGCCTGCTGTTCGAGGCGCGCTGCTTGCAACGCGACGTTGATCTGTATCGCGACAGCCAGCTCGGCGATACAGCCTTCGGCGTCGGGCCGCTGCTGACGGCGACGTTGATGCCGCGCGCGCTGCAGGAACTGCGGCTGCAGCATCCCCGGGTCGCACTGCGCATGGAGGTCGGCAATTGGGTGCAACTGCTGGAGAGCCTGCGCAGCGAGAACATCGAATTCTTTGCCGCAGACGTGCGCGACATGCCGAAAGACGCCGCGCTCGATATCCAATTGATTGGAGGCCAGCCTCCTCACCTGTACGTACGGGCTGGACACCCGCTTGCGGGGCGTACGCACACGCTGCGTGAAGTCTGGGAATACGGCATTGCCGTACCGAAACTCCTGAGCCCATCAAAGGTGGAGCTGGCGATGCTGCTTGGCCTGCCGGCAGGTCAGGAAGCCAGCATCGCGCTGGAGTGCGACAACTACGGCGTACTGAAAACGGTTGCACTGTCGACGGACACCGTGCTGGGTGCCACGGATGCCGCCGTGCGGGAGGAACTGGAAAGCGGCGCGCTGGTGCAGCTGGCGGTGAAGGGTTGGCTATCACCGCCATCCACGACGGGGATCGTGCGGCTGCACGGCAGAACCGCGTCGCCAGCAGCGCAGGCGGCCATCGCAGCCATTGTGCGGGCCGCCCAGGACATCAACGTGTAAGCACGCGGCGCATGGTCCGGTGCGGAATGCCGGCCTCTTCAAACTCTTCACCCTCGGCCGTAAACCCCGCGCGCACGTAAAACGGCATGGCGTGGGTTTGCGCGTTCAGGATCAACTCGGGGTAGCCAAGTGACTGCGCCTTGTCGATCAAGGCCTCCAGCACGCGCGCCCCGACGCCCGTGCCCCGCGCTTCCTTGCGCACCGCCATCCGGCCGATATGACCGTCGGGCAGCAAGCGGCCCGTGGCAACGGCGCGCCCAGCCGTGTCGTGTGCCAGCGCATGCCAGCACTGGTCATCCCACTCGTCCCATTCCAGTTCAACGGGCACGCCCTGTTCGGTAACGAACACGTCGTAGCGGATGGCGCGCGCTTCTTCGCGCACGGCGTCCCAGCGGGCAACTTCAACACCGGCAAGCGGGCGGACAGATTCAGGGGCAGTCATGCTCAGTTCTCACACTTCAGGCTTCAGGACTTCGAAATTGAGGATGCGCTCGCGCAGCGTGTCGGGAATCGGCGCGGAGGTCTGCGTGGCAGGGTCAGCACACACGTAGATGACTTCGCCGGTGACAAGGTGCTCGTCTGCGCGATACATCTCGATGATAAATCGCATGCTGGAGCGGCCCAGGCGCGCCACACGGCAGCGCAGGTCCAGCTCGTCGTCAAACCGTGCGGAGGCGTGGTATTCGAGCGTGGATTTGACCACGTAGAAATCCACGCCAAAGGTGTCGACCACATCCACCGGATACCGGACGCCGATGCTGCGCCAGTATTCGGTGATGCAGACATCGGCGTACAGCAGATAGTGGCCGTTGAAGACGATGCTCTGCGCATCGACTTCGGCCCAGCGTACGCGCAGCGGCGTACTGTGGCGGAAATCCTCGATCGCCATGCGGTCTCCTTGTGTGCTCTCGTCAGGGGGATTCGGTCTCGGTGCCGAAGGCGCGGCGTAGCGCGTTGGCGGCATCGCGGTGCGCGTCTTCCACGGCCGGCACGAAGCGCCCGATCTTGAAGAAGTCGTGAATCATGCCTTCGTACAGTTTCAGCTCGACCGGCACCTCCGCCACGCGCAGCTTGTTGGCGTAGCCGATGCCGGCATCGCGGATTGGGTCGAAGCCCGCCACGGCAATCCACGCGGGGCACACGCCGGTGACGTCTGCGCCGTGGCCACCGGCATCCAGCGGGGCGAAGCGCCAGTCGTCGCGGTCGGCATCGCTGCGCAGGTATTGCGAGAAAAACCAGTGGATCATCTCCTGCGTCAGCAAGTAGCCCTCGGCAAACTCGCGGTGCGACGGGGTGGATTCGCGCGCGGTGGTGCCCGGATAGATCAGCAGTTGCAGCACCGGCGCGAGGCCGCGGTTGCGTGCCTCGATAGCAGTCACGGCAGCCAGCGTCCCGCCCGCGCTGTCGCCGCCGAATGCGATGCGGGCAGGGTCGGCGCCGATGGTGGCGGCTTCATCGAACACCCATTGCAGCACGTCGAATGCGTCGTTCGCTGCGGTCGGAAATTTCCACTCGGGCCCAAGCCGGTAATCCACCGACAACACCATCGCCCCCGATTTGGCCGCCAGCGACCGGCAGAGCTGGTCGTGCGTCTTGATGCTGCCCACCGTAAAACCACCGCCGTGGAAATACACCAGCAACGGCAACGGATCGGCCCAGCTTGTCTCACGCGCCGCGTATGTGCGAATGGGGATGACATGGCCATCGCGCGCCGTCACCGTCAGGTCGTGCACGGCTTCCAGCGGGATGGCTGGGATGTCGACGATGGGGCTGCTTTTTTCGTAGGCGATCTTGGCGTCGGCCGGGTCAAGGGCATTCAGCGGCGGACGCTTGGCACGCGCCACCAGCTCGAGCAACTGGGCGACGTGCGGGTCGAGAGAGGGGTGCTGCATTCGGGGCGGGAACTGAACGATCGTTCTAATTTGGCTATCATCGCAGTATCCATTGAACCACGCCCGCACGACAAGACGGGCGACGCAGGCAAACACCCTCCGGAGACAGCATGGCCCTCATCTTTTACCTCACCCACGTTCACCTCGGTTTCGGCACCGTCAATGAGCTGAAAAGCGAATGCGCACGCGTCGGCATCCGCCGGCCGATGATCGTGACGGACAAGGGCGTGGCCGCTGCAGGGCTCGCACAGCGCGCCATTGACGCCACGGGCGGCTTGCCTGTCACCGTGTTCGACGAAACGCCTTCCAACCCGACCGAGGCGATGGTGCTGAAGGCCACCGCGCAGTACAAGGACGCCGGCTGCGACGGGCTGATCGCCATTGGCGGCGGTTCGTCCATCGACCTGGCCAAGGGCATCGCCATTGCGGCCACGCAGCCGGAGCCGCTGACCACCTACGCGACCATCGAGGGTGGCAGCACGAAGATCACCGAAGCGGCGGCGCCGCTGATTGCGATTCCCACCACGGCCGGTACCGGCAGTGAGGTGGCGCGCGGCGCGATCATCATCCTGGAAGACGGCCGCAAGCTCGGCTTCCACTCGTGGCACCTGCTGCCCAAGTCGGCCATCTGCGACGCGGAACTGACGCTGGGTCTGCCGCCCGCGTTGACGGCCGCCACCGGCATGGATGCGATTGCGCATTGCATCGAGACGTTCCTGGCGCCGGCGTTCAACCCGCCTGCGGACGGCATCGCCCTGGATGGTTTGGAGCGCGCATGGGCCAACATCGAACGCGCCACGCGCGATGGCGCCGACCGCGATGCGCGGCTGAACATGATGAGCGCATCGATGCAGGGCGCGATGGCATTCCAGAAGGGCTTGGGGTGCGTGCATTCGTTGTCGCACCCGCTCGGCGGGGTGAAGGTCGATGGCAAGACGGGGCTGCATCACGGCACGCTGAATGCGGTGGTGTTACCGGCGGTGCTGCGCTTCAACGAGACGGCAGAGACGGTGGTGCGCGACAACCGCTACGCGCGCATGCGCCGCGTGATGAACCTGCCAGCGGGCGCTGACCTCGCCCAGGCCGTGCATGACCTGACGGCGCGGCTGGGCCTGCCGACTGGCCTGCGCCAGATGGGCGTACCTGAAGAAGCGCTGGAACACGTCGTGGAAGGCGCCCTGCTCGACCATTGCCACAAGACCAACCCGCGCATTGCCACGGCGGACGACTACCGCCGCATGCTAGCGGAATCGATGTAACGCAGGCGTTCAGGAAACGAACGACCGGATCAGCGCGGCAATGCGCTCCGGTTGTTCGTGCACGACCCAGTGCGTTCCATCGGGAATGCGCTCCAGGCGCATATCGGGAATGAAGCGCTCCAGCCCGTTGAGCAGGCTTTTCGGCAGCGCCATGTCCATCTCGCCCCAGATCACGAGCGTCGGTACCTTCACGACAAACGCCTCGGGTGGCATCTGGTCGATGCGCAGCGGCGCCGTGCCCTCCGTGGGGGGGTGCAGCGGCGACGCGCGGTAATAGTTGACGCCGCCTGTCAGGCCGTGCGAGCCGCCCTCGCCCGGCTGGCTCCAGGCGGCGTGATAGCGCGCTCGAACCTCGGGCGTGAACCATTCCGCCACGGGCTGCCCCATGCCGCTGAAGAAGCCCTCAAGCTTTTCGAAATCGTTGGCGGACAGCGCCTGTTCCGAGCCCGGCTGCCTCAACCAGTTCATGTACGCCGATGAAGCCTGCTGCGCGGGATCGCTCAGCAGCGCATTCGCAAACACCCACGGGTGCGGCGAATTGACAATCACCAACCGCTCGACCAGCTCCGGATGCTGGATGGCAAGGTTCCAGCAGATCGCCCCGCCCCAATCGTGCGCCACCACGATGGCGCGCTCGTAGCCCAGCGCCGTGATGAACTGCGTCAGATCCTGCACCAGGACCTTCGGGCGATACGCATCCACCGCCGCCGGCTTGCTCGACAGGTTGTAGCCGCGCATGTCGGGCGCCACGGCAAAGTGCGTATCGCCAAACGCAGCGAGTTGCGCTTCCCATTCGTACCAGAACTCGGGAAAGCCATGCACGAACAGCATCAGCGGTGCGCCGCGCTTGCCCGCGCTGGCGTAGTGCAGCCGTGTGCCGTTGGGCAGATCGGCGAATTGCGATTCCGTGATGGCGGCAGCCGTTGCAGTGTTCATGGCGATCTCGGCGTTGTGGCAGTCGTAGAGGTGGAATTACCCGCGCAGCGCATCGACCAGACGTGCGCGCACGTCCGGCTTGCCTTCGAACGGATCAGACGGATTGCGCTGCGAGATGATGTCTTCAAAGCGATGCTGCACGGGCGCCAGCGCGTGCGGATGCGAATAGATGTAGAAGCCCGCGTTGCGGATGGCATCGAAGGTCATCTGGCCGACCTGCTCGGCGGTGACCTTGCCGGAGCTGACCGCCTTTTCCGACATGGCCCGTGAAACCAGCTGCGACTTGGTGGGCGGTGCCGTGTTCGCCAGATCCTGCGGGCGATTGCGGTCAGACTGCGTAATGCCGGTCGGCACAAAATACGGGCACAGCACCGAGCAATGGATCTGCTCGGTCACCAGGCTCAAGTCTTGATACAGCGATTCGGACAGCGCCACCACCGCGTGCTTGGACACGTTATAGATGCCCATGGCCGGCGCATTCAGCAGCCCCGCCATCGACGCCGTATTGACGATATGGCCCTCGTAGGACGGATCTTTCTTGGCGGCTTCCAGCATCAGCGGCGTGAAGATGCGCACGCCGTGAATGACGCCGTGCAGGTTCACGCCAAGCACCCAATCCCAGTCGCGCTCGGTGTTTTCCCAGATGAGGCCACCGGCGCCCACGCCGGCGTTGTTGAACAGCAGGTTGACCTTGCCGAACGCCTTGATGGCCGCATCGGCCAGCGCCTGCACGTCTTCCACCTTCGACACGTCGACACGCAGGCCAATCACTTCCACGCCCTGCGCCGAGAACTCGGCCACGGCAGCATCCAGCGCATCCTGTTGGATATCGGCCAGCACCAGCTTCATGCCCAACCCGGCAGCGTTCTTGGCGAACTCCTTGCCGAAACCCGACGCACCGCCCGTGATGACGGCCACACCGCCTGCGAATTGCTTCATACGTGTCTCACTGATGTCGTTGTAATAGGAAAGGCGATCGAGATGGCCGAGCCGTATCAGCCGGCCGCCTCGACCTTGCGCACGGCATAACCCACGCGCGGAAAATGCACGACCACCTGGCCGACGCGCGGGTCTTCGCGCAGCACGCCGACGCTATCGCGCGTGGAGACGACGAGGTCTCCTTCGACGGGATCGACGCCGTAGTCAACCGCGGCCACCGTTACGCGCGTGCCCTTGGGCAAGCCGTGGCTGTCGTCGAAGATGGCGTTCGTTTCAGTCAGCGCACGCGGTGTGGCGGCCTTGGCAACGTCCAGTGCTTCGGCGGGCGTCATCGGTTGCGCTTGGGAGTGGCCGAATGCCGCAACGCGATGCATCCATGCCACGACTTCCGGGTGCGCATCGAGAATGCCAGCCACCGCCGTCGCGCGGCGGATGAACCACAGGCAGTGATAGACGGAAAAGTCGGCCACGGTCGGCTGCTCGCCAAACAGGAAGATGCGTTCGCCTGTTGCAAACTGCCGCTCCAACTGCGCGAGAAACACCTGCAGCGTTGAGGTCGCTTCCGGCAGCGGCGTGCGCAAGCCGGTGCCGCCCACACGCATCGCCTTGCGGTCTTCCACAAAGGCCTTGACGAAGGCTTCCGGTGCATCACCGAACAGGCTCTGGAAGCCCGCCGGCTGCGTCACGAACGTTGCTGTAGCCCAGAACAGCGTCGTATCGGCCCACTGCGCCATCGAAAACACCGCTGCGGCATGGTCTGCCGGATACAGCGTCGGCGCGGGATGAATCGACTCCAGCACCTGCGCGATCAGCGCGGTATCGCAATAGATGTCCGCGCCGATCTGCAGGAACGGCGTGCGCCGGTAGCCGCCGGTGAGCGGCATCACGTCCGGCTTGGGCAGGATCACGGGCACCGTGACGGACTTCCACGGCTGGTCCTTGTAGCCGAGGATCAACCGCACCTTCTCAGAAAACGGCGAGGTGGCGTAGTGATGCAGGATCAAGTCCGTCATGCGTGCTCCAGAAATTTGCGATGCCGATCAATCGAGCAGATCGGGTTGTTCTTTGACGATGCGCGCATACAGCGGCTGGAACTGGAACCACCCCGCCTGCGCCGATCCGACGATCGAGTACGCCTGACGGGCAGCGGCATCGGAAATCGTGCGCGGTGCGTCGCCAGTGCGCGCAGCGGCGGCTTCGGCCAGCAACTGCACCTGGCAGGAGCGCTCCAATGTGATGAACCACCATGCCGCCTCGTCGACCGTCTTGCCGACCGTCAGCAGGCCATGGTTCTGCAGGATGGCGGCCTTGTTGTCGCCCAGCGCCTCTGCAATGCGCTGGCCTTCGTCCAGCTCGACCACCACACCGCCGAAATCGTCGTAAAGGGCGTGGTCGTCATAAAAGGCGCACACGTCTTGCGTGAGCGGATCGAGCTTGCGGCCGAGTGTCGACCACGCGCGGCCGTACGTGCTGTGCGAGTGCGCCGCGGCCACCGCATCGGGCCGTGCCTGATGCACGCGCGAGTGAATCGCAAACGCGGCGGCGTTGACCGGGTAATCGCCTTCGACCACGTTGCCGTGGTGATCGCAGCGGATCAGGTTCGACACCGTCACCTGGCTGAAATGCACGCCGAACGGGTTCACCCAGAAGCTGTCCTGATGCTCCGGATCGCGCGCCGTGATGTGCCCGGCCACGCCTTCGTCGAAACCGAATTTGGAGAACAGCCGGAACGCCGCAGCCAGACGCTGTTTGCGGTGCAGACGCTCTTCGGCCACGGTGGCAAATTGCGGCGGACGCGGCAGGTTGCGATAGCGGGCAGCGGCCTCGGAGCTGAGGCTGGCGGCCATGCTGTCCGGCCGCTTCGCTTGCGTGGTTTCAGGTGCGTTCATGGTGTCTCCTTCACGCGTTCGTTGTGGGTGGGGCCATTCTGTGGCGGCCCTCGCCCGGAGGACTGTCAAGCGATTGACAGTCCGCGTGCGGCTTAACTCAAACCAGCTTGACGAGTTGCTTGCCGAAGTTCTTACCCTTGAGCAGGCCCATGAACGCTTCCGGTGCGCTCGCCAAGCCCTGTGCCACGCTCTCGCGGAACTTCAGCTTGCCTTGCGCCACGAAACCGCCCAGCTCGCGCAGGGCTTCCGGCCACACGTCCATGTGTTCGGAGACGATGAAGCCCTCAATGGTCAGGCGCGACACCAGGATCAGTTGCGGGTTCTGCAGCGGCAGCGGCTGGCCATCGTAGCCGGCGATCATGCCGCACATGGCGATGCGGCCGAACGCGTTCATGCGCGAGAGCACCGCATCCAGGATCGCGCCACCGACGTTCTCGAAGTACGAATCGATGCCGTCGGGCGTCGCCTCCTTGAGCATCTTGTACAGCTCTTTCGGGTCCTTGGCGGCCTTGTAGTCGATGCAGGCGTCAAAGCCAAGCTCGTTGACCACGTAGTCGCACTTGTCCTTGCCACCGGCAAAACCCACCACGCGGCAGCCCTTGAGCTTGGCGAGCTGGCCGACCACGCTGCCGACGGCGCCCGAAGCGGCGCTCACCGCCACGGTCTGGCCCGGCTTGGGCAGCATGATCTTGTTCAGGCCATACCACGCCGTCACACCGGGCATCCCGACCGAACCCAGGTACGCCGACAGCGGAATGTGGCGCGTATCGACCTTCTGGATGCCGCGGCCGTCAGACACACCAACCTCTTGCCAGCCGAACATGCCGACGACGTTGTCGCCCACGGCAAACGACGGGTTCTTGGACGCTTCTACCACGCCCACGGTGCCGCCGATCATCACTTCATCCAGCGGCTGCGGCTGTGCATATGATTTGCTGTCGTTCATGCGTCCGCGCATGTACGGATCGAGCGACAGGAAATGGTTGCGCACCAGCACCTGGCCGTCCTGCAGTTCCGGAATCTCCACCGTTTCCAGGCGGAAGTTGTCGGGCGTTACGGCCCCTTGCGGGCGCGAAGCCAGAACGATGCGCTGATAGGTCTTCGACATGAAAAAACGCTCCTGAATATCGGATATCGGTGTTGGGTCGGGTTGTTACTTGTGTTGCATGAAGTACTCGGCTAGCGCCGCATACGCGCGGTGCGTGACCGGATCATTGGCAGCATTGGCAGCGATCGGGTGCGAGGCATAGCGCACGATCGTCATCTGGGCCACCGGATCAATATAGATGCGCTGGCCATGGATGCCGCGCGCTTCGAACGTGTGGTGGTCGTTGCTCGAAACCCACCACATGTTGCGATACGAATAGCCGGGCAGCGTCGTGTAGCCTGCCTTGGCAAACTTGGCGGGGTCGCCACCGCGGCGGATGTCTTCAATCACGCTCTTGGGCAGGATCTGCTTGCCGTTGAAGCGGCCGTCGTTGCGGATCATCTCGCCAAAGCGCGCCAGGTCGCGCAGCGTGGTGTTCAGGCCGCCGCCGCCCGATTCCGTGCCGATGCTGTCGACCGAGAAGTACGCGTCGTCCTGTGCCCCCATCGGTTGCCAGATCCGCTCGGACAACAGCGCCGCCAGCGACTTGTTCGACGCACGGCGCACGATCCACGCCAGCGTTTCAGCGTTGACGGTCTTGTACGAGAACTCCGCGTCGTGCTCGCCTTCCTTGCGCAACGTCGTCAGATAGTCGTAGAAGTTGTCGGGGCCCTTGTAGCCAGCCGGGCGCGGCAGCATGCCGCCGGCGCGAGCGTAGGCCCAGACGTCGGCGTTCGGATCGGCATAGTTTTCGGAATAACGCACGCCCACGGTCATGTCCATGACCTGGCGCACGGTGGCGTCGCCATAGGCGGTGTCCTTCAGCTCCGGCACGTACTGCGTCACCGGCGCGGCCGGATCAAGCTTGCCGTCGGCCACCAGCATGGCGGCCAGCGTGCCGACAAACGATTTCGTGACCGACATGGCAATGTGCTGCGTATGCGCATCGAGCGCGCCAAAGTAGCGCTCGTAGATCACCTTGCCCTTGTGCATGACGAGGATGCCGTCGGTGTAGGTCAGCTTGAGAGCTTCGGCAAACGTACGGCGCGTGCCGTTCGGATCGGTGAACAGAACGCCGCTGATGTCACGCTCGGCGCGCGGCAGCTTGCTGACGGGGCCGTCGCCGTGCCACACCACACGCGTCGGCACGAACTCGCGCACGTGGCTGTAGCCGTAGCGTGTGCGTGGGAACATGTTGCCCGCCAGGTCAAAGCGGATGATGCGATCGGTCGGCGGCGGGAAGCCCTGCATCCAGCCCATCTTGTTCGGGTCGGATTCGTCCGCCGTGAGAGGCTTCTGCATCGGCGGCGTCGGTGCGGGGGGGGCCTGCACCGTGGTTTTCGTGTCAGCGGCTGGTGCGGCAGCAGGCGCGGAACTCGAGGCGCATCCTTCCAGGGTCATGGTCAGTCCGGTGCAGCAAAGCAGAGTGATGGCAAGGGCAGACGCCGTGCGCCGCGCAGGTTGTTGCATGCTTGTCTCCGTGGTTGCTCTTCTTGTGTGCCGGACGCTGTCCGGTGTGCAACTGGGTACTGCAACTGCGGTGTCGCCGGGTCAGCCGTCGGCGCCCGGCTCGGGCGTGCGCGGCGGCGGCATGCGTTTGACGAACTTGAACGTGCCCGAGCTGCGTGCGACCAGCTTGTCATCCGCATCGCGCACCTCGCCTTCGCAGAAGGCCATGGTGGTGGACTGATGCACGCAACGGGCGCTCGCCTTGAGCGTGCCGCGCCCGGGCTGCATGAACGCCGTTTTCATCTCGATGGTCACCACGCCGCGGCCATGCACGTCGGCCGAACGCCCAGCCATGGCCATGGCGACGTCGAGCATCGTCATGGTCACGCCGCCGTGGGCCATTTCCCAGCTGTTCATGTGCTGGGCTTCGAGTGCGAGTTCGACCACGCCCTCGCCGTCGGCCACCTTCAGGCAGCGCATGCCGAGGAGCTTCAGGAAAGGGATGTCGATCGGAAAACCGTTGTTGTCTGCGTTCATGCTGCGTCAGAAAGAGTGAGAAGCAGCCGAAATTAGACCACGCTCACGCCGCCGTCGACAGCGAGGATCTGGCCAGTGATGTGCTTGGACGCATCCGACGCAAACAGCGCAGCCACGCCCTTGAGGTCTTCATCGTCGCCAATGCGATGCAGGGGGGATTTTTCGGTCAGCTTGTCCACACCGAGCTTTTCCAGCGAGCCGCGCGTCATCTTCGACGGGAAGAAGCCCGGCGCAATCGCGTTGACGGTGATGTTGTGCTCGCCCCACTCACCAGCCAGCGCGCGCGTGAAGTTGACCACCGCGCCCTTGCTGGTGTTGTAGGCGATCGTATCGAGCGAGCCCGGCGGATTGCCCTTCAGGCCGGCAATCGACGCCACGTTGACGATCTTTCCGTACTTGCGCGGGATCATCGAACGCTTGCCGATCTGCTGCGTGAGCAGGAACAGGCCACGGATGTTCAGGTTCATCACCTTGTCCCACGCTTCGACTGGGTGGTCTTCCGCCGGCGCGCCCCACGTCGCGCCCGCGTTGTTGACGAGGATGTCGACGTGGCCGAGCTTGGCCAGCGCCTCGTCGGCCAGGCGCTGGATGTCGGCCTCGACGGCGCCGTCGGCAGCAATCCAGTCGGCCTCGATGCCAAGCGACTTCAGGTGCGCCTGCGCCTCCTTCAGCTCATCGGCCTTGCGGGCAGACAAGACGATGCGAGCGCCCTGCTCGCCCAGTGCCTCGGCAATCTGCAGGCCAAGCCCGCGCGAGCCGCCGGTGATCAGCGCCGTCTTGCCGGAAAGATCGAAGAGGTGTTTCAGCGTACCCATGGTGTCTCCAGTGTCGTTGTCGTAGTTAGAACCAAGCGTCCTGCATGTCCAGCGTGGTCGTGTCCAGCGAGCCCAGCAGCACGATCTGCGGGTCGATTTTCGGCAGTTCCCACTGGAAGAAATAGCGTGCGGCCTGCAGCTTGCCGCGGTAGAAATCGACGTCTTCGCCCTGTGCGTTGGGCAGTGCCTTGGCGGCGGCCAGCGCCTGCTCCAGCCAGATCCACGCCACGACCACGTGGCCGAACGCTTCCAGATAAACGGAGGCATTCGCCAGCGTCACGCGCGGGTCGCCAGCGGCCCACAGCGTCTGCGTGACCTTGGCCAGTTTCTGCGTCGCCATGCCAAGCGCACGGCCGTAGCTGACCAGCGTTTCGTCGTCGGTTTCCAACGCCCGGCCGACGGTGGCCTGCACACGCTCACCCAGCGCGGCGAAGGCGGCGCCGTCCTGCATCACGACCTTGCGGCCCAGCAGGTCGAGGCCCTGGATGCCGTGCGTGCCTTCGTGAATCGGGTTCAGGCGGTTGTCGCGGTAAAACTGTTCGACGTTGTATTCGCGCGTGTAGCCGTAGCCTCCGTGCACCTGGATCGCCAGGCTGTTGGCCTCCAGGCACCACTGCGACGGCCAGCTTTTCGCAATCGGCGTCAGGATGTCGAGCAGCAGACCGAGTTTGGCGCGTTTGGCCGCGTCGGTTTCACCGCGCTCTTCATCGACGAGCTTGGCGCAATACAGGTTCAGACCGAGCGCGCCTTCCACGTAGGCCTTTTGTGCAAGCAGCATGCGACGCACGTCGGCGTGATCGACGATGCGGACCTGCGCAGAAGCGGCATCCTTGCCCGAAGGCCCGACCGGACGGCCTTGTGGGCGATTGCGCGCGTAGTCCACCGCATGCAGATATCCCGTGTAGCCAAGCATCGTTGCACCCATGCCGACGCCGATGCGCGCCTCGTTCATCATGTGGAACATGCAGGCGAGGCCCTTGTGCGGCTCGCCGACGAGGTAACCGATCGCCCCGGCGCGCGGCTGGCCGTCTGCGCCCTTGGGGCGGAACTGCGTGCCCTCGCCAAAATTCAGCAGGCAGTTGGTCGTGCCGCGATAGCCCATCTTGTGGTTCAGCCCGGCCAGCACCACGTCATTGCGCTCGCCGAGCGAGCCATCGGTATTGACGAGGAACTTCGGCACGATGAAGAGCGAAATACCCTTCACGCCGGGAATCAGCTTGCCGTCCGGGCCGGGAATCTTCGCCAGCACGAGGTGGACGATGTTGTCCGACAGTTCGTGCTCGCCGGCAGAGATCCACATCTTGTTGCCGGTCAGGCGATATTGCGCGCCGAGCGGCGATTCGCCTTCATATTCGGCGCGCGTGACGATGTCCGACAGCGACGAGCCTGCCTGCGGCTCCGACAGGCACATCGTGCCGTAGAAGCGGCCTTCCATCTCGGGCTGCACGAAGGTCTCGATTTGCGCGGGCGTGCCGTGCGCGAGCAACAGATTGGCATTGCCAATGGTCAGGAACGGGTACGAACTGGTGCCGACGTTGGCGGCCTTGAAGAAGCCGAAGCCGGCTTTTTCGACCACGGTCGGCAGTTGCATGCCGCCGCGTTCAAAGTCTTGTCCCGCAGCCATGAGGCCGGCTTTGTTGAAGGCATCCAGCGCGACCTTCACTTCGGGGATGATGTGAACCTTGTTGCCGTCGAAGTGCGGTTCTTCCTGATCGTTTTTCTTGTTGTGCGGGGCGAACAGGTCCGTTGCGATGCGCTCGCAGGTGTCGAGTGCGGCGTCGAAGGTTTCGCGGGAGTGGTCTGCGTAACGTGGAATGCGTGTGAGCGATTCGACGTTGAGCCATTCGTAAAGCAGGAAGCTGAGGTCGCGGCGGGATAGCAGTTTCGAGGACATGATGTTGGTGGTGCATCCTGTGTTTCGTGCCCTGCCGGGCCCGACTCACTTTCTTTGTCTTGCCAAAGAAAGTAAGCAAAGAAAGGCGCGCCCGAGATGGCGAAAGATTCCTTGAATTTCCGTAACCGTGCGGAGACGGGAAAAACTCGCTTCGCTCAGACAGTTTCCCGTCTTATTTCCGCCCGCTTACGAAAATTCAAGGCGCCATCTAGGGCAGGAACGGCACAAACCATGTGCGTGCATGGGCTGACACTGAAATCAGCGCTGCCAGAAACAAAACAGGCTCCCGTTTTTACTCGGGAGCCTGGCCTCTTTAGAGCACCTCGAACAGGCCGGCTGCGCCTTGGCCGCCGCCGATGCACATGGTCACGACCACGTACTTGACGCCGCGACGCTTGCCTTCGATCAGCGCGTGGCCGACCAGGCGTGCACCCGACACGCCGTACGGGTGGCCCACGGCGATGGCACCGCCGTTGACGTTCAGGCGGTCCATGGGGATGCCCAGCTTGTCTGCGCAGTACAGCACCTGCACGGCGAACGCTTCGTTCAATTCCCACAGGCCGATGTCGTCCACCTTCAGGCCGGCCTTCTTGAGCAGCTTGGGCACGGCAAACACCGGGCCGATACCCATTTCATCCGGCTCGCAACCGGCTACGGCAAAGCCACGGAACACGCCCAGCGGCTGCAGGCCCTTGGCGGCTGCGACCTTGCCATTCATGACCACCGCAGCGGATGCGCCGTCGGAGAACTGGCTGGCATTGCCTGCCGTGATGACGCCGCCCGGCACGGCCGAGCGAATTTTCGCCACGCCTTCAAGCGTCGTGTCGGGGCGAATCCCTTCGTCGGTGGAGATGGTGACTTCGCGGGTCATGAGCTGGCCGGTCTTGGCATCGGCCACGCCCATCACCGTCGTCATCGGGACGATTTCGTCGTTGAACTTGCCGGCAGCAGCAGCGGCGGCGGCGCGCTGCTGGCTTTGCACGCCGTACTCGTCCATGCGCTCCTTGGCGATGTTGTAGCGCTTGGCGACGTTCTCGGCGGTCTGGAGCATGTTCCAGTAGATTTCCGGCTTGTGCTTGTTGAGCCAGCCTTCGGTCATCATGTGGCGGTTCATTTCCTGCTGCACGCACGAGATGGATTCCACGCCGCCGGCCACGAAGATGTCGCCTTCATCGGCAATCACGCGCTGCGCGGCCATGGCGATGGTCTGCAGGCCCGACGAGCAGAAGCGGTTGACGGTTGCGCCAGGCACGGTCACGGGGCAGCCGGCACGCAGGGCGATCTGGCGCGCGATGTTGGCGCCCGTTGCACCTTCTGGGTTCGCACAGCCCATCAGGATGTCTTCCACTTCGCCCGGCTCGATCTTGGCGCGCTCGATGGCGTGCTGAACCGCATGGCCGCCCAGCGTGGCGCCGTGCGTCATGTTGAAGGCGCCCTTCCAGCTCTTGGCCAGGCCGGTACGTGCGGTGGAAACGATGACTGCTTCGGTCATGGTGTTGCTCCTCGTATCTGGTGGCGGGCGCGGCTTCGGCAGCGCCCGATGTATTCCGTTATCCGTTCAAGACAAGGTGTTCAAAACGTCCGGCGACTGCAACCGCGCGATGCCCACCTCCGTCATCTGCTGCCACGCCTGCGCAAGCGACCCGTTCAGGTCGATCGCGCGGCACGCATCCTCGATGACGGCAACTTCCAGCCCGGCGGCACGCGCATCCAGCGCTGACCACGCCACGCAGAAATCGGTGGCCAGCCCAACGCAGAACACGCGCTTGATTTCAAGCTCGCGCAGGTAGCCCAGCAGGCCGGTCGGCGTCTTGCGATCCGCTTCAAAAAATGCGGAGTAGCTGTCGATGTGCGGGTGATAGCCCTTGCGAACCATCAACTGCGCATGCGGCACGTCCAGGTTGTCGGCCAGCGCGGCGCCTGCGCTGTGCTGCACGCAGTGCACCGGCCACAGCACCTGCTGGCCGTACGGCAGATCGATCGTGCCGAACGGCTGCGTTCCCGCATGGTTGGCTGCGAACGACACGTGCTCGCGCGGGTGCCAGTCCTGCGTCAGCACCACGCGCCCGAATGCCTGGGCGAGCTGGTTGACGACCGGGACGACCTGGTCGCCTTCCGGCACGGCCAGCGCGCCGCCGGGCAGAAAATCGTTCTGCACGTCGATGATCAGCAGGCAATCGGTGGGCGTGAGTTGCATGGCGGTTGCTTAGTCGCTTGGTCCGTTAGCCCCGCATCAGCCGTTGAAGCCCTTGCCTTCGTCGGCCAGCTTCTGCAGCAGCGGCGCGACCTTCCAGGCTTCCCCGTGGTAGCCCTTGCTATAGCGGTGCATGGCTTGCGCAACGTTGTACAGGCCGACGGTGTCTGCGTAGAGCATCGGGCCACCGCGGAACAGCGGGAAGCCGTAGCCGGTCAGGTAGACCATGTCGATATCCGACGCCTTGGAGGCAATGCCCTCTTCCAGGATCTTCGCGCCTTCGTTGACCAGCGCGAACACCAGGCGCTCGACGATTTCTTCGTCCGAAATCTTGCGGCGGGTGATGCCCAGATCCTTCGAATGCTGGACGATCATGTCGTTGACCTGCTGGTTCGGATACGGCTTGCGGTCACCCGCCTTGTAGTCGTACCAGCCGCCGCCGGTCTTCTGGCCAAAGCGGCCCATCTCGCACAGCAGATCGGCGGTCTTCGAATAGACGATGTCCGGCTTGTCCACGGCGCGGCGCTTGCGGATGGCCCAGCCGATGTCGTTGCCGGCCAGATCGCCCATGCGGAACGGGCCCATCGCAAAGCCGAACTTTTCGATGGCCTTGTCGACCTGCTCGGGCAGCGCGCCTTCGTCCAGCAGGTAGCCGGCCTGGCGGCTGTATTGCTCGATCATGCGGTTGCCGATGAAGCCATCGCACACGCCGGAAACGACCGCCGTCTTCTTGATGGCTTTGGCCAGCTTCATGACGGTGGCCAGCACATCCTTGGCCGTCTCCTTACCGCGCACGACTTCCAGCAGCTTCATCACGTTGGCCGGGCTGAAGAAGTGCATGCCGACCACGTCTTGCGGGCGCTTGGTGAAGCTGGCGATCTTGTCGACGTCCAGCGTGGAGGTGTTCGATGCCAGGATCGCGCCCTGCTTGACAACTTCATCCAGCTTCTTGAACACGACTTCCTTGACGCCCATTTCTTCAAAGACGGCCTCGATGACGAGGTCGGCGTCCTTGATGTCGTCGTAGGACAGCGTCGGGGTCAGCAGGGCCATGCGCTGCTCGACCTTCTCTTGCGTGAGCTTGCCCTTCTTGGCGCTGTTCTCGTAGTTCTTGCGGATGGTGGCGACGCCGCGGTCCAGCGCTTCCTGCTTGGTTTCCAGCATCGTGACCGGAATGCCTGCATTGAGGAAGTTCATGGAGATGCCGCCGCCCATCGTGCCGGCGCCGATCACGGCAACCTTCTCCACCTTGCGCACCGGCGTGTCTTCCGGCACGTCCGGAATCTTGCTGGCGGCGCGCTCGCCAAAGAAGGCGTGGCGCAGTGCGCGCGATTCGCTCGTATTCACCAGTTCGATGAACAGGTCACGCTCGAACTTGATACCGTCGTCAAAGCGCTTTTCAACCGCGGCCTGCACGGCGTCGACGCACTTGCCTGGCGCCGGGAAGTTCTTGGCGACAGCGGCCACCGTGTTACGGGCGAATTGCAAGAAACCTTGCGGATTGTCGTGCTCGACCTTGCGATCGCGCAGCTTCGGCAGCTTGCCTTCGGCAGCAGCTTTCAGCGCGAAGTCAATGGCGCCGGCCATCAGGTCGCCTTCGATCATCTGGTCGAACAGGCCGCTCTTGGCCAGCTTTTCCGACGGAATGGCGTTGCCGGAAACGATCATGTTCAGCGCCGGCTCCAGGCCGATCGCGCGCGGCAGACGCTGCGTGCCGCCTGCGCCCGGCAGAATGCCCAGCTTCACTTCCGGCAGCGCGATCTGCGCGCCCGGTGCGGCCACGCGGAAATGGCAGCCCATCGCCAGTTCCAGCCCACCGCCCATCGCCACCGAATGGATGGCCGCCACGACCGGCTTGCTGCTCGACTCCACTGCCTTGATGACGGCGTGCAGTGTCGGCTCTTGCGTGGCCTTGGGGGTGTTGAACTCACGGATATCTGCGCCGCCCGAGAAGGCCTTGCCCGCACCGGTGATCACGATGGCCTTGACGTTGGCGTCGTCGCCCGCTTTCACCATGCCCTCGACGATGCCCAGGCGCGTGGAGTGGCCAAGGCCGTTGACGGGCGGGTTGCTGAGCGTGATGACGGCAACGCCGTCCTGGACCTTGTACTCCGCAGTCATGCTGGTTCCTTTGGTGATGCGAGGGCCGGCAGATCAGGCGCGCCGTGCCTCGCGGTTGAACTGTCTCTCAACTATCGTTTTTTTAACGCGCGGTAAGGCCGCGACTCGACACAGAATACACAAAATAGCACGGTCGTTCAATTTTTATTTTTGCGCTGCACGGCGCCGTCTGGCGGGCGATGCGACGGGCCCCGACGGGTTCAAACGCGTGTGACGCAGCATGGATTTTTTGCCCGCTGCGTGACGGTTTTGATAGAGTCGCGCATTTCGTTCGCCGGACGCCCACCAGGCGCGGGGACGCCTCGTCACATTTCGTCGATTTGATTCGCGATCCGAGCAAAATCGACCACTCTGTATCCATGTCAGAACACGCTACCCCGTCCTCAGAGACGCCGGGCTTGCGCCGCACCTTGCGCGCGCGCCATCTCACCATGATCGCCATCGGCGGGTCGATCGGCACCGGGCTCTTCGTGGCTTCGGGCGCATCGGTCTCGCAGGCAGGCCCCGGAGGCGCGCTCGCCGCCTATATCCTCATCGGGGCAATGGTCTATTTCCTGATGACCAGCCTGGGCGAGCTTGCCGCTTACATGCCCGTTTCCGGATCGTTTGCCACCTACGGCGCGCTGTATGTGGACGAAGGCTTCGGCTTCGCGCTCGGCTGGAACTATTGGTACAACTGGGCCGTGACGATTGCCGTGGAGCTGGCGGCCGCGCAGCTCGTCATGCATTACTGGTTTCCCGATGTGCCGGGCGTGCTGTGGAGCGCCGTTTTCCTCGCCATCATGTTCCTGCTCAACGCCATCTCGGTGCGCGGCTTTGGCGAGGCGGAATACTGGTTCGCACTCATCAAGGTCGTCACCGTCATCTTCTTTATCGGCATTGGCCTGGCGATGATCTTCGGGATCATGAAAGGCGGTCCGCAATCGGGCCTGCAGAATCTGACGATCGGTGATGCGCCGTTCGTCGGCGGGTTGCCGGCGATGATCGGCGTGGCGATGATCGCGGGATTCTCGTTCCAGGGGACGGAGCTGATTGGCGTGGCGGCCGGCGAATCGGCCGACCCGGCGCGCACCATTCCGCGTGCGGTCAAGCAAGTGTTCTGGCGGATCCTGCTGTTCTACGTGCTGGCCATCTTCATCATCGGCGTGCTGGTGCCGTACACCGATCCCAATCTGCTCTCGACGGAAGTGACGAACATTGGCGTGAGCCCTTTCACGCTCGTTTTCAAGCACGCAGGCCTTGCGTTTGCCGCAGGCCTGATGAACGCGGTGATCCTGACGGCGGTGCTGTCGGCCGGCAATTCGGGCATGTATGCGTCCACGCGGATGCTCTACAACCTGGCCACCGAGGGCCGCGCGCCGCGCATCTTTGCGCAACTTACCCGGAACGGTGTGCCACGCAATGCGCTGCTGGCCACGACCGCCGTCGGCGCGCTCTGCTTCTTGAGTTCGTTGTATGGCGACAAGACGGTCTACCTGTGGCTGCTGAACACCTCGGGCATGACCGGCTTCGTGGCATGGCTTGGCATTGCCATCAGCCACTATCGGTTCCGCAAGGGGCTTGTGGCGCAGGGGCATGATCCGGCGCAGTTGCCGTACCGCTCCAAGTTCTTTCCATATGGCCCGTTGTTCGCGTTTGGGCTGTGCCTGATCATCACGCTCGGCCAGAACTACCAGGCATTCACCACCGGCACCGTCGATTGGCCAGCGGTGATCGCCACGTACATCGGCATCCCGGTCTTCTTCCTGATCTGGATCGGCTACCGGCTGGTGCGCGGCGGCGGCATTGTCCGTTACCAGGACATGCACTTCCCGCGCCCGCCAGTGCTGCGCGATTCGCTGGCCGGCCAAGACCCTGGCCCCGAATTGCCGACCGTCGCAAACCGTACGCAGTAATCCCCCCCGCTCCGCCAGCCGGTTGCACAGCATCCGGCGGGCGTTTTTATTGGGGCGCCCGCTCCGGCGCCACCGGCTATGCATACACCCATCACCCCCACCGGCCTCGAAGCCCAATCCGAACTGCGCCGACGCCTGCGCTCGCGCCACCTGATGATGATCGCCCTGGGCGGCGCCATCGGCACGGGGCTGTTCGTTGCGTCCGGAGCGTCCATCGCGCAGGCTGGCCCCGGCGGCGCACTGCTGACCTACACGCTGATCGGCGTGATGGTCTATTGCCTGATGACGAGTCTTGGCGAACTGGCGGTGCATCTGCCCGTCTCGGGCTCGTTCGTGACTTACAGCCGCCTGTATGTCGAAGAAGGCTTCGGCTTTGCGCTCGGATGGAACTACTGGTTTGCGCTGGCCGTGTCCGTTGCCGTGGAACTGGCTGCCGCGCAACTCGTGATGAAGTACTGGTTCCCAGGCGTGTCGGGCATGGTCTGGAGCGCCGCATTCCTGCTGCTGATGTTTGGCCTCAACGCCTTCTCCGTGCGCGGTTTTGGCGAGGCGGAATACTGGTTCTCGATGATCAAGGTGGTGACCATCGTCGTGTTCCTGCTGATCGGCCTGGCGATGATCTTCGGCATCATGCACGGCGGGCCGCAGTCGGGTTGGCAGAACTTCACCGTGGGCGATGCGCCGTTCGTGGGCGGCGTGCCGGCCATGGTCGGCGTGGCGATGATCGCCGGGTTCTCGTTCCAGGGCGTCGAGACGATTGGCGTGGCCGCCGGCGAGGCGGAGAACCCCTCCCGCACGATCCCGCGCGCCATCCGCCAGACGTTCTGGCGCATCCTGCTGTTCTATGTGCTGGCGATCCTGATCATCGGCGTGCTGTTGCCGTACACCGACCCGAACCTGCTGCGCAATGAAGCGACGGACGTCGGCGTCAGCCCGTTTGCGCTGGTGTTCCAGCATGCGGGCCTTGCGTTTGCGGCTGGGATGATGAATGCGGTGGTGCTGACCGCGCTGCTGTCGTCCGGCACGTCGAGCCTCTATGTGTCGACGCGGATTCTGTACGACCTGTCGCTTGAAGGTCAGGCGCCGCGCTGGTTTGCCAAGGTGTCGGCCAACGGCGTGCCGCACCGCGCGCTGCTGGCCACGTCGGCGGTTGGCGCACTGTGCTTCTTCAGTTCATTGTTTGGCGACCAGGTGGTCTACCTGTGGCTGCTGAATACGTCTGCGGTCACGTGCTTCATCGCCTGGTTCGGCATTGCGCTGGCGCACTACCGGTTCCGCAAGGGGTTCACGAGCCAGGGGCATTCCGTGGCGCAACTGGCGTATCGGTCGCCGTTTTTTCCATTCGGGCCGATCATGGTGGCGATCCTGTGCGTGGTGATCATTCTTGGGCAGAATACCAAGGCGCTGTTTGCGCCGGTCGACAACTTCGGCGCCTTCATCGCAACGTATTGCGGCGTGATTCTGTTCGTGGTGATCTGGCTGGCTTACCGCTGGAAGTTCAAGACGCGGTTTGTGAAGTACTCCGAGATGCAGTTCAGCGCCGAGCATCTGCAGCAGGCCAAGGCGACCACGGAAGCCTCAGCGGCGGGCACAGTCGTCAACTGACTGTCAGAAAAAAGCCCGCACGGTTGTCCATGCGAGCCATCTGTACGCCGTGGATCGACCTGCGGCGTTTAAACCTCCAGCCACTCCTGCCGGACCTTCGCATCGGCTTTCAACTGCTGGGGCGTCCCCTCAAACACGATCTGACCGTGCCCCATCACATACACCCGCTGTGAAATGTCGAGGGCAATGGCCAGTTTCTGCTCCACCAGGAGCACGGAGATCCCCCGCTCCTTGAGCGTCTTCAAATACTCGCCGACAAGCGTCACCACCAGCGGCGCAAGACCCTCCGTCGGCTCGTCGATGATGATGAAGTCGGGGTCCCCCATCAGCGTGCGGCACAGCGTCAGCATCTGCTGCTCGCCGCCTGACAGCACACCCGCAGCCGTGTTCTCGCGCTCCTTCAAACGCGGGAACATCTGATACATGTCTTCCACCTGCCAACGCGGCTTGGGCTGACTGGGGTTGCGTTTCTCGCCAAGCAGCAGGTTCTGCCGCACCGTCAGCGTGGGGAAGATGTCGCGGTTCTCGGGCACATAGCCGATGCCCTTGTGCGCGACTTCAAAGGTTCGCAGGCCGCTCACGCTTTTGCCGCGCAGCAGGATTTCGCCTTCGTGCCGGACCATGCCCATGATGGACTTGGCCAGGGTCGAACGCCCCACGCCATTGCGCCCGAGTAGCGCAACGATCTCGCCCTCGCCGACGTGCATGTCGACGCCGTGCAGGATGTGGCTCTTGCCGTAGTACGCGTGCAGGTCGCGCACCTCCAACATCGGAGTATTCGTTGCCATCAATGCGCTCCTGCAGGTTCGTCCAGCGTGGTGCCGAGGTAGGCCTCTTTCACGCGGCGGTTATTGCGAATGGCTTCGGGCGTGTCGGTGGCGATCACTTCGCCATAGACGAGCACCGAGATGCGGTCGGCCAGGCCAAACACCACGCTCATGTCATGCTCGACCATCACCAGCGTCTTGCCGACCGTGACCTTGCGGATGAGGTCCACCGCGTGGTCGGATTCAGATCGGCTCATGCCGGCGGTCGGCTCATCCAGCAGGATCACGTCGGCACCGCCCGCAATGGTGATACCGATTTCCAACGCCCGTTGCTCGGCGTAGGTCAGCAGGCCCGCGGCGGCGTCTCGCCGATGTGTCATGCCGATCTGCTCGAGCACTTCTTCAGCGCGCTCGCGTGCGTCACGCAGCTCGGCCAGCTTGTGCCAGAACGAATATTTGTAGCCGAGCGACCAGAGCACCGCGCAGCGCAGGTTCTCGAACACCGACAACCGATGAAAGATGTTGGTGATCTGGAAGCTGCGCGACAGGCCCTTGCGGTTGATCTCAAACGGCGCCAAACCGCTGATCTCTTCGCCGTTCAAGCGCACGCTGCCCGAGCTCGCCGGAAAGCGGCCCGAGATCAAGTTGAACGTGGTCGACTTGCCAGCGCCGTTCGGGCCGATGAGCGCATGGCGCTCGCCCTTGCCAATGGTGAGGTTGACCCCTCGGATGATTTCCGTTGCGCCAAAGCGCTTGCGAACATCGCGCAACTCGAGCGCAGCGGTCGGCCCAGATGTCGGTTGGCTCATGGTTGCGGCTCCTGCAATGCGTGATCCCAAGCGGTGCGCAGCTTGCCAGCCGCGGCACGCAGGCCGAAGGCGCCCACCAGCCACAGCACGGCGGTAACGATCCACGGCTTGAAGGTATTCGGTTCGACAGACAGGCCAAACAGCGTGGCCACGCCACCCGAGGCGTCGTCCTGCACGGCGTAGATCATTTCCACCGTGGAAATCAACGCAACCAGCAGGATGATGGTCGGCACGATCGCCACACCGTAAGCCGGCAGCAGCGTCTTGAGCTTGCCGCGTCGAAGGATCGGCAGGTGCATGACCAGAAGACTGGCGATGCCGCCCGGCGCGTACATGACCATCAGCACAAAGAACAACCCCAGGTACAGCAGCCACGCCTTGGTGATGCCCGACAGCGCCACGGTAAAGAACACCGTGAGCACCGCGCCGATGATCGGCCCGAAGAAGCTGCCCATGCCGCCAATGAAGGCCGCCAGCAGCACCGAGCCCGAGCGCACTGCCGACACGTTCTCGGCCGTCACGATCTCAAAGTTGATGCAGGACAGTGCGCCGGCAATGCCCGCGAAAAACGCGGACAGGATCACCACCAGAAAGCGCACGCGCTGCGTGTTGTAGCCGATGAACTCCACACGCTCGGGGTTATCGCGCACGGCGTTGGCGATGCGGCCCAGCGGCGTCTGCGTCCACGCATACATCAGCGCCATCGAAATCAGGCACCACGCGGCGATCAGGTAATACACCTGGCGCCCCGGCCCGAACGTCACGCCAAACAGCGCGTCGCCGATGCTGCGGTTCGTGGAGACACCGCCCTCGCCACCAAAGAAGTCCGGAAACATCAACGCGCTGGCAAACACCATCTCGCCGATACCGAGCGTGATCATGGCGAACGTCGTGCCGGCCTTCTTGGTGGTGACGTAGCCGAAGATCACGCCGAACAGCGCGCCGCCCAGGCCGCCCGCAATGGGCAATAGCGCAACGGCGAGCGGACCGCCGATGCCCAGTGTCTGCATGGCGCCGATCTTGTTGAGCGCGTGCACAGCCATGAAGGCGCCCAGGCCGGCGTACACCGCATGCCCGAACGACAGCATGCCGGACTGGCCAAGCAGCATGTTGTACGAGAGCGCGAAGATGATCATGATGCCCATCTGCGAGAGCAGCGTGATGGCAAAACCCTGCGGCCAGATGAGCGGCAGCACGATCATTACCAGCGCGGTGGTGCCCCAGAGCAGCCAGCGAGCAAGATTGACCGGCTTGAACTTCATCGTCCGCGCTCGATCGTTGGCCGGCAGCGCGGCTTGTTGTTGCGCTTGTTGGTGCATGGTGCGTTCCATTTAGCTCTCCCGCGTACCCATCAGCCCGCGCGGGCGGAAAATCAGCATCAGCACCAGCAGCAGATACGGCAGCACCGGTGCGACTTGCGCAATCGTCAGGTTCCAGACAGAGATGAGCGGCACGTCCGGATTGAGCGTGACGCCGATCTTCTCCAGCACGCTCGTCACTGAGATATCAAGCGTGACGGCAAAGGTCTGGATGCAGCCGATCAGCAGCGACGCGATGAACGCCCCCACCAGAGACCCCATGCCACCCACGACCGCCACCACGAAGACGATGGAGCCGACCGCTGCCGCCATCGATGGCTCGGTCACGAACGCATTGCCGCCAATCACGCCCGCCAAGCCGGCCAGCGCACAGCCGCCGCCGAACACCAGCATGAACACGCGCGGCACGTTGTGGCCCAGCGCTTCGACCATGTCCGGATGCGTCAGCGCGGCTTGAATGACGAGCCCGATACGCGTGCGCGTGAGCAGCAGGAAGATGCCAACCAGCATCAGCAGCGACACCAGCATCATGAAGGCGCGGTACTTGGGGAACGACGAGGTGAACAGCGTGAACAGCGGGCCATCCAGTGCGTCCGGCACGCGGTACGCCACGGCGGGCAGGCCCCATACCAGCTTCACGCCTTCTTCAATCAGATAGGCCAGACCGAAGGTAAACAGCAGTTCGGCGACATGGCCATAGCGGTGCACCGTGCGCAGGCCGTAGCGCTCGACCACGGCGCCCAGCGCACCCACGAGCAGCGGTGCCACGATCAGCGCGGCCCAGAAGCCGAGATAGCCGCTCACGACATAGGCGAAATACGCGCCCAGCATGTAGAAGCTGGCATGCGCAAAATTGAGAACACCCATCATGCTGAAGATCAGCGTCAGGCCCGAAGACAACATGAACAGCAACAGCCCGTAGCTGATGCCGTTCAAGAGATTGATGACTAGAAATTCCACGCTGCAGCCCTTCCAGCAGATTCGGCGGAGCATGGGACGCACGCATCAATGCGTGGCCCATGGACTCCGTTTAAAACATCGCCGCACGATAGCATCGGGCAGCCCTTCGGCACACTACCCGCGCCCTTACTGCGGACGCTTCATCTGGCAGGAGGTCGGCTGCGACGCGACGTACTGATCGAGCACAGCGTCGGTCTTCCAGCCGTAGCCGGTGTTTTCCTGGTCGAACTTGACGTTCTTGCCGTTCGTCTTTTCCCAGGTGGCGATGTAGAGCGGCTGCTGGCCCTGGTGGTCAGACGCGCGCATCTCGAAGGTGCCGTTCAGGCTGTCGACTTTCATGCCTTCGAAGGCCTTGGCAACCTTGGCGGGTTCGACAGACTTGGTCTGCTTGATGGCCTTGGCCAGCATGGCGATGCCGGTATACGAGGCCATGAGGTAGTAATCGTCGTTGTACTTCTTCTTGTAGCCCTCGACGATATCGGCGCCCTTGAAGCCGTCGTTGTTGACGTTCCAGTAGCCCACGTACTTCACGTGATCTGCGCCTGCAGAACCCATAGCTGTCGGCACGCCCGTGGTCGAGGCGTAGTACGTATAGAAGTTCGCGTTCAAGCCTGCATCCTTGCCGGCCTTGATCAGCAGGGCCAAGTCGCTGCCCCAGTTGCCGGTGATGACGGTATCGGCACCCGACGACTTGATCTTCGACACGTACGGCGAGAAGTCCTTCACCTGCGCCAGCGGGTGCAGGTCTTCACCCACGATCTCGATGTCCGGACGCTTGCGCTTGAGGTATTCCTTGGCCGCACGCGCCACCTGATGGCCGAACGAATAGTTCTGGTTGATCAGGTAGACCTTCTTGACCTTGGGATCCTTCGCCAGGAAGCTGGTCAGCGCTTCCATCTTCATGTCGGAGTTGGCGTCCAGGCGGAAGTGCCAGTAATTGCACTTGCTGTTCGTCATATCCGGATCCACCGCAGCGTAGTTCAGGTAAACGATTTCCTTGCCCGGATTACGCTCGTTGTACTTGGCCACGGCATCTTCCAGCGCCATGCCGACGCTCGAGCCATTGCCCTGCACGATGTAATGGATGCCCTGATCGGCCACCTGCTTGAGGGCCGTCAGGCTTTCCTGCGGCGAGAGCTTGTTGTCAAAGCCCACCACTTCGAACTTCGTGCCGTCGCCGGCCCAGTTCTTCTGCGTGGCGAGATCGGCGATGTACTGCCAGCTGCGCAACTGGTTCTGGCCCAGCGCACCCATCAGGCCGGACAACGGATCGATCCAGGCGATCTTCACGGTTTCGGCGGCGGACGATGCAGTGGGCAGGACTGCCCCACCGATTGCCGCAACACATGCAACAGCCACAACCAACGGACGGAACTTCGTCATGCGTGTCTCCTTCATGTGGTGGAGCCGCCGGCGAGTCACTCTCCGCGTGCCTCTGGTGGGCGTGCGGCTGCTTGCGTCTCCAGGTTGCAACGCGCCCGGGCTTCATCCCACCGCGTCGACGTGTCCGTCGCGCGGCGGCCGGCCCTGATCCGGTTGTCTTACGTCCGCCGTCCTCGTGCCGGGGTGACCCGTGCACGGGCGGCGGTTTCTATATGTAGCTAAGCCTGTACAGCGGGGAACTGATAATCCTTGAACTGCTCGCGCAGTTTCAGCTTCTGCATCTTGCCGGTGGCCGTGAGCGGAATTTCGGTGACGAACACCACGTCATCCGGAATCCACCACTTGGCGACCTTGCCTTCGAAGAACTTGAGCATCTCCTCGCGCGTGAGTTCCACGCCAGGCTTCTTCATCACCACCAGCAGCGGGCGTTCGTCCCACTTGGGGTGATGGCATGCGATGCACGCGGCCATGTGCACGCCGGGGTGCGCAGCTGCCACGTTTTCCACATCGATGGACGAGATCCACTCGCCGCCGGACTTGATCACGTCCTTGCTGCGATCCGTGATCTGCATGTAGCCGTCGGCATCGATGTTCGCCACGTCACCCGTGGGGAACCAGCCGTCGATCAGGGGCGACTTGTCGTTGCGGTAATAGCTCTGGATCGTCCACGGCCCGCGCACGTAGAGATCGCCAAAGGCCTTGCCGTCCCACGGCAGTTCTTGGCCTTCAGCATCGACGATCTTCATTTCGACGCCGTAGATGGCGCGGCCCTGGCGCTCGAGCACGTGTTGCTTGGCCTCATCGGGCAGGTCTGCATGCTTGCCCATCAGCTTGCACGTGGTGCCCAGTGGTGACATCTCGGTCATGCCCCACGCATGGATGACTTCCACATCCAGTTCCTTGAGCGTGCGGATCATGGCCGGCGGCGCAGCCGAACCGCCAATCACGGTCTTGCGGAACGTCGAGAATTTCAGCTTGTTGGCCTGCACGTGTTGCAGCAAGCCTAGCCACACGGTCGGCACGCCGGCGGAGAACGTCACCTTCTCCTGCTCGAACAGCTCATACAGCGAGGCGCCATCCAATTTCGGCCCCGGGAAGACCAGCTTGGCACCCACCAACGGCACCGAATACGGCAGCCCCCAGGCGTTGACGTGGAACATCGGCACCACCGGCAGGATCACGTCCTGCGCCGAACACCCAAGGGCATCAGGCAATGCTGACGCATATGAATGCAGCACCGTGGATCGATGCGAATACAACGCGCCCTTCGGGTTGCCCGTGGTGCCCGACGTGTAGCACAGGCCGGCTGCGGTGTTTTCGTCGAACTGCGGCCAGGTGTAGTCGGCGCTTTGCGCGTCCAGCAGCTCTTCGTAGCAGAGCATCGGCACACTGGAGGTGGGCATGTGCGCGCGATCGGTCATTGCCACCCAGCCCTTCACGTTCGGGCAATGCGGCGCAATGCCCTCGATGAGCGGCACGAACGTCAGGTCGAAGAAGACGTACTGATCTTCAGCGTGATTGACGATGTAGGCGATCTGGTCGGGAAACAGCCGCGGGTTGATGGTGTGGCACACCGAGCCCGAACCAGACACGCCGTAATAGATTTCAAGGTGGCGATAGCCGTTCCAGGCCAGCGTACCGACGCGCTCGCCGGGCTGCACACCGAGTGCGGCCAGCGCATTTGCCAGTTGCTTGGAGCGGTCTCGCACTTGCCGGTACGTGGTGCGATGGATATCGCCCTCGACACGGCGCGACACGACTTCAGTCGAACCGGAATTGCGCGCTGCATGTTCGATGATGGTCGAGACGAGCAAAGGGGCGCTCATCATTTGTCCCATCAGGGCCATGGTGTCTCCTAGAAAAAAACTGAACAACCGTTCTATTTTTTGGCCGATTGTTCCCGTGATCGCCAAGCACGTCAACGGGATATTGTTGTGCGCTGCCACATCGGCCCCCATGTTTACCCGGCCATCTGAAAAACCGTGCGAATCGTTGTGGTGCAAGGGTTCGCAGGCTGCAGCTTTCTTTACTCGCAAGTACAATACGCGATAGCGTTGCTGCGTCTCAACATGGCGTTTTCCCCTACGTAAAGCGTATTTTGCTGCGCTGCAAAGCGCACAACGTTTGAAGGTTCGGCACTGTTTTTGCGCCGTTTCCTGTGCTATCGGCCGCCTGCCCTGCCGCCCCACCCTATGACTTCTTCCCCTGCTGCCTTGCCTGACGATTCCCTTGCGAGCCCTTTCGACTGGCCCGGCCGCCCCGCCGCGGCCGCTGGTTTTTCTGCGCTTGGCGAACGCTTTCTGACGCGCCTGCCGCCCATGCCCATGCCTTCAGGGCCGATCGGCACGCCGTATCTCGTGGGTTTTTCACCAGACGCTGCAGCGTCGCTTGGCATCTCGCGGGCGGAACTTGACACCCCCGCAGGGCTGGCTGTCTTTACCGGTAACGCCGTCGCCCCCTGGAGCGATCCGCTTGCCACCGTCTATTCAGGCCACCAGTTCGGCGTGTGGGCTGGCCAACTGGGCGATGGCCGCGCGCTGTTGCTGGCCGAGCTGCAGACCGCCGAAGGCCCCTGCGAAGTCCAGCTCAAAGGTGCCGGCCGTACGCCATATTCGCGTATGGGCGACGGGCGCGCCGTGCTGCGCTCGTCCATCCGCGAGTTTTTGTGCTCGGAAGCCATGGCAGGCCTCGGCATTCCAACCACACGCGCCCTGTGCGTGACCGGCGCCGACGCCCCCATTCGCCGCGAAGAGATCGAAACCGCCGCCGTTGTCACGCGCCTCGCGCCGTCGTTCGTACGCTTTGGCCACTTCGAGCACTTTTCGGCCAGCGAACAACTGCCCCAGCTTCGCGCACTTGCCGATTACGTCATCGACCGCTTCTACCCCGCCTGCCGCAGCGAGCCGCAACCGTATCTCGCCCTGCTGCGTGAACTCGCCCGCCGCACCGCCGAACTGATGGCGGACTGGCAAGCCGTTGGCTTCTGCCACGGCGTGATGAACACCGACAACATGTCGATCCTCGGTCTCACGCTCGACTACGGCCCGTTCGGCTTCCTGGATGGTTTCAACGCCAACCACATCTGCAACCACTCCGACACCGGCGGCCGTTACGCGTACGCTCAGCAGCCACAGATCGGCTACTGGAACCTGTTCTGCCTCGCGCAGGCGTTGCTGCCGCTGTTCGGCGAAGATCCCGACGTTTTCGTCAACTTGAGCGACGAAGCCCAGGCGCAACCCGCGATCGACGCCGCGCAAAACGTGCTGCTGACCTACCGCGACATCTACGGCGCCGCCTTCTACGCACGTTATCGCGCCAAGCTGGGCCTCTCAACTGAGCAGGACGAAGACGAAACGCTGTTCGGCGACCTCTTCAAGCTGCTGCACACACAACGCACCGATTACACGCTGTTCTTCCGCCACCTTGCCGACGTGCGCCGTGACGACACGCCCGCCGCGGCAGAAGCGCGCACCGTGCGTGATTTCTTCTTCGACCGCACGGCCGCAGACGTGTGGCTTGCTGCCTATCGCCAGCGCTTGCAGGCCGAACCGCAATCCGACGACCAGCGCGCGGCAGCCATGCACCGCGTCAACCCGAAATACGTGCTGCGCAACCACCTGGCTGAAATCGCCATCCGCCGCGCCAAGGAAAAGGATTTCTCCGAAGTCGAGAACCTGCGCGCCGTGCTGGCCCGCCCGTTTGACGACCACCCCGGCTTCGAGCACTACGCGCAGCCTGCGCCCGATTGGGCGTCATCGCTGGAAGTGAGCTGCTCGTCGTAATCCGGCATGCCGACATGCAGGCAGGCGTGATGCGCCGGAACTGACACCGTGCTCTAATCCGCGCCTGTCAGGATTACCGCAGCAGCACGACAAAACAACGTCAGCCGCCCGATCGCTTCCATCCCGCGGTTGCCGAATCCAACAAGGAGTCTCATCACCATGACCGTCACGAAGTCCGACGCCGAATGGCGCGACCAACTCTCCGACATCGAATACCGCGTCACCCGCGAAGCCGCCACCGAACGCCCCTTCACAGGCAAGTACTGGGACCACTGGGACCGGGGCGTCTACAACTGCGTCTGCTGCGGCACGCCGCTGTTTGAATCGTCGACCAAGTTTGATGCGGGCTGCGGCTGGCCGAGCTATTTCCAGCCCATCAACGGCGAGGTGATCGCCGAGAAAACCGACCGCTCGCACGGCATGCTGCGCATCGAAGTGCAGTGCAAGAACTGTGGCGCGCACCTTGGCCACGTGTTCGAAGATGGCCCTGCGCCCACCGGCCTGCGGTATTGCATTAACTCGGCTGCGCTAAAATTCGGCGATTGATCTTCCGCACCTGCCCGCCTAAGCGCGTTCCCGCATGAAATTCCTGTTCGATCTGTTCCCGGTCATCCTGTTCTTTGCTGCCTTCAAGGTGGCCGGTATTTATGTGGCGACCACCGTCGCGATGGTCGCCACCGTGCTGCAGATCGCCTGGGTGTGGTTCAAGCACCGCAAGGTCGACGCCATGCAGTGGCTGTCGCTGCTCATCATCGGCGTGTTTGGCGGCGCCACGCTCATCTTCCACAACGAGACCTTCATCAAGTGGAAACCGACAGTGCTGTACTGGCTGTTTGGCGTGGTGCTGCTGGGCAGCGTGGTGTTCGTTCGCAAGAACCTCATCCGCGCCATGATGGAGCAGCAGGTTTCACTGCCCGATCCGCTCTGGGCCCGTCTGAACCTGGTGTGGGCGGCATTCTTCCTGGTCATGGGCTGCCTGAACCTCTATGTGGCCTACAACTTCGACACCGACGTGTGGGTCAACTTCAAGCTGTTCGGCTCGATGGGCCTGATGGTGGTGTTCATCCTCGTGCAGAGTGTCTGGCTGGCGCGCCACATGCAGGAGCGCCCCGCCAATGCGGCCAACGACGCCAACATCGGAGACGACCGCTGATGGCTGCCGATCCGCGAGAAATCGAACGCCTTCTGCGCGAGGCGTTTCAGCCCGCCCACCTCGTCGTGGAAGACGACAGTGCCAAGCACGCCGGACACGCCGGCGCGGCCTCCGGCGGCGGACATTACAACGTCGAAATCGTCAGCGCGGCCTTTGCCGGCAAGAACCGTTTGGCGCGTCATCGCATGGTGTATGATGCGCTGCACACGCTGTGGCCGGCGGCAATCCATGCGCTGGCGATCCGCGCGGTCACTCCCGAAGAAAACACGTAAGCGCATTCCACGCTCACTCGTCCTTCCCTCGAACGCAATCCCATGAAGATTTCCAGCCTCACTGCCAGCCTGCTGGCTGTTGCCTTTGCTGCGACCGTTGCTCCCGCTATGGCGCAAAACGCCGCGGTGGTCAACGGCAAAGCCATCCCGAGCGCCAAGGTGGACGCGCTGATCAAGAAGTCGGGCCAGCCCGAATCGCCCGAGCTGCGTGCCAAGGCCCGCGACATGCTGGTCGACCGTGAACTGATCGAGCAGGACGCCGCCAAGCGCGGCCTGCTGGAGCGCGACGACATTCAGGAACAGCTGGCATCGGCCCGCCTGAACGTGCTCGTGGCCGCCGAGTTCGAAGACTACGTCAAGAACAGCCCCGCCACCGAAGAAGAGCTGCACAAGCAGTACGACAAGATCAAGGCGCAGTTCGGCAACGGCAAGGAATACCATGCCCACCACATCCTGGTGGACAAGGAAGCCGACGCAAAGGCCATCATTGCCAAGCTGAAGGCTGGCGCCAAGTTTGAAGACATCGCCAAGGCGCAGTCGAAGGACAAGGGATCGGGCGCCAACGGCGGCGATCTGGACTGGGCGAACCCGGGCACCTACGTGCCGGAATTCTCGGCCGCGCTCACCAGCCTGAAGAAGGGCCAGATCACCCAGACGCCGGTCAAGACGCAATTCGGCTGGCACGTGATCCGTCTGGACGACACGCGCGACGCGAAGATCCCGTCGTACGAAGACGTGAAGCCGCAACTGCTTGAAATGATGATGGGCGATCAGAATTGGCAACGCAGCAAGTTCCAGGCGATGCTGAAAGACCTGCGCGAAAAAGCGAAGATCCAGTAAGCAGCGGCCCGTTGGGGCAGTAAAAAAAGGGGCCTCGTGCCCCTTTTTGATTTAATGGCTGCGTTGCATCGCACGCAACCGGAATCCCCTTTCCTGCCCCCGAGTTCTTTTGAAGTGTTTGCTGAAAAGCATTGCGATTTGTCCCATAATGTGCGCCCACGTGCGCCGGCATTGCACTGCTTCGGTGCGCTCAAGAATCGAGAGTCTCAAAAACCAACCACGCCGGCACGGGCATATCCCGCTCGCCGCCAGAGCGAAACCACCCAAAAGGCAACAGGAGATCCTTATGTCCACGTTCAAGCACGCCTTGCGCATTGCCGCGCTTGCCGCCATTCCGATGGCACTGCTGCAAGCCGCACCGGCACTGGCCCAGGCCACCAAGTCGGTCGAAGTGCTGGCCATCGTTGAGCACCCGGCGCTCGACGCCATCCGCGACGGCGCCAAGGAACAACTCAAGGCCGAAGGTTTTGACGCAGGCAAGAACCTGAAGTGGGAATACCAGAGCGCACAAGGCAGCACTGCCACCGCCGCACAGATCGCCCGCAAGTTCATCGGCGACAAGCCGGACGCCATCATCGCCATCGCCACGCCGTCGGCGCAGGCTGTTGTGGCCGCTACCAAGTCGATCCCCGTTGTGTATTCCGGCGTGACCGATCCGGTTGCGGCACAACTGGTCAAGAGCTGGGCGCCGACCGGCACCAACGTGACCGGCGTGTCCGACAAGCTGCCGCTGGACAAGCAGATTGCCCTGATCAAGCGCGTGGTGCCGAATGCCAAGCGCGTGGGCATGGTCTACAACCCGGGTGAAGCGAACTCGGTCGTGGTCGTCACTGAACTGAAGAAGCTGCTGTCGGCGCAAGGCATGACGCTGGTCGAGTCGGCCGCACCGCGTACCGTGGACATCGCGCCGGCGGCCAAGAACCTGATCGGCAAGGTCGACGTGATCTACACGAACACCGACAACAACGTGGTGTCGGCGTACGAATCGCTGGTGAAAGTGGCCAACGAAGCGAAGATTCCGCTGGTTGCCGGCGACACTGACAGCGTGAAGCGTGGTGCCATCGCTGCGCTGGGCATCAACTACTACAAGCTGGGCCAGCAGACCGGCAAGGTCGTCGCCCGCATCCTGAAGGGTGAGAAGCCGGGCGCGATTGCGTCGGCCGGCAGCACCGACCTGGAACTGTTCGTGAACGAAGGCGCGGCCAAGAAGCAAGGCGCGACCCTGTCGGCAGATCTGCTGAAGGACGCCAAGGAAGTCATCAAGTAACTCGCAAGGCGCCAGGTCGGCTTCCGCCTGACGGAGCCGGCCTGGCGCGGGTCTGGCTGCCCGAGCCCCAACGCGGCTATCCGCCGCATAATGGCCGGGCGCTTACGCTGCTACCCACAAGCGTCCCCGTTCATTGCACACAGGCCGGTGCCCAATCACCGCGCCCCACTCTGTCATGTCACTGTTTTCATTACTCGGCGCCCTGGAGATCGGTCTGATCTTCAGCCTCGTGGCGCTCGGGGTGCTGATTTCCTTCCGCATCCTTAATTTCCCTGACCTCACCGTTGATGGCAGCTTCCCGATGGGCGGCGCCGTGGCGGCCACGCTCATCGCCGGCGGCCACGATCCGTTCGTGTCGACGATGGGTGGCGCCCTGGCCGGTGCCGCTGCCGGCTTCATCACGGGCTGGCTCAACGTGCGCCTGAAAATCATGGATCTGCTCGCCAGTATCCTGATGATGATCGCGCTGTACTCGGTCAACCTGCGCATCATGGGCAAACCAAACGTGCCGCTCATCTCCGAGCCCACGGTCTTCTCGCTGCTGCAGCCGGAATGGATGCCCGACTACGTGTTCCGCCCCGTGCTGCTGGCTGTCGTGGTGGTAGTGGTCAAGCTGCTGGTGGACTGGTTCTTCTCCACGCAGATCGGCCTGTCGCTGCGCGCCACGGGCGCCAACCCGCGCATGGCCCGCGCCCAGGGCATCGCCACCGGCGCTGCCACGCTGGCCGGCATGGCGCTGTCGAACGCACTGGTAGCGCTTGCTGGAGCGCTCTACGCGCAAACGCAGGGCGGCGCCGATGTGTCGATGGGTATCGGCACCATCGTCATCGGCCTGGCCGCCGTCATCATCGGTGAGACCGTGCTGCCGGCCCGCCGCCTGGTGCTGACCACGCTGGCCGTGGTGGTCGGCGCGATCCTGTATCGCTTCTTCATCGCCCTTGCGCTCAACAGCGATTTCATCGGCCTGCAGGCGCAGGATCTGAACATGGTGACCGCTGCGCTGGTGGTGATCGCCCTGGTGCTGCCCGGCATGCGTCGCAAGGTGTTCGGCAAGCTGGCCAAGACCGGTACCAAGGGGAACTGACATGCTGAGCGCACAAGGACTCACCCTCACCTTCAACCCCGGCACGCCCATCGAGACGCGCGCGCTGCGCGGCTTGTCGCTCGAGATCCCGTCAGGCCAGTTCGTGGCCGTAATCGGCTCGAACGGCGCCGGCAAGTCGACGTTCCTGAACTCCATCAGCGGTGACTACATCGTCGATTCGGGCAGCATCACCATCGACGGCGAAGACGTCACGCGCAAGACCGCGTGGCAACGCGCCGACAAGGTCGCCCGCGTGTTCCAGGACCCGATGGCCGGCACCTGCGAAAACCTGACCATCGAAGAGAACATGTCGCTGGCCATGTGCCGCGGGCAGCGTCGTGGTTTCTCGTTCGCCACCAACCGCAAGTGGCGCGAGATTTTCCGCGAGCAACTCCGTCGGCTGGACTTGGGCCTCGAAAACCGCCTGACCGATCGCATCGGCCTGCTCTCGGGTGGCCAGCGCCAGGCCGTGAGCCTGCTGATGGCCTCGCTGCAGCCGTCGCGCATCCTGCTGCTGGACGAGCACACCGCCGCGCTGGACCCGAAAACGGCCGCCTTCGTGCTGGAGCTGACCGCCAAGATCGTGTCGGAGAGCAAGCTGACGACGATGATGGTGACGCACTCCATGCGCCAGGCGCTCGACTACGGCGATCGCACGGTGATGCTGCACCAGGGCAACGTGATCCTCGACGTGCAAGGCGAGGAACGCCGCGACCTGGACGTGCCGCACCTGCTGCAGAAGTTCGAGGAAACGCGCGGCGCCAAGGTGGACGACGACGCGCTGTTGCTGGGCTGATCCCGTTCCTGGGCGTCACCACGACGCTCAGGGCACATCACACACAGACCGGGCTCCCTTAGCGGAGCCCGCGACATTTCCGCTCCATGACCAAGGCCCATCGCCCTGCCATCAGCATCGCGCCCGATCAGCATGCGGACGACTCATCAGCGCTGACAAAAGGCCAGAAAGCATTCAACGCGCTGATCAAGCAGATCGAGAATCGGCGCAAGCGGCTGGCGGATTGGGAGACGGCCACCGTTCAGTTCCAGAGCCGATATGCCGGCGAGTTCTTGCCGCTGGAGCGAAACCGCATCGCATTGCAGATCCGCTTTGTGCGCAGCCTCGACCAGGTCTATGAGCACGACGGCTTTACCAAAGCCGAGCGCCGCAAGATATCCGCCCTCATCATCAATCTGACACGCGATCTGATCGATGAAGACACACGCCTGAAGGCGCTTTACAACAAGTACAGCGGCACGGACTTCGACCGGGAAGCCGCGCTGCAAGCCGCAGAGATGAAAGCTAGGCTGGAGGCCGCCCTCGGCGTCGACCTGGGCGACGACGCGGATGTCCACTCAGAGGAAGCGCTACTGCAACGCGCTCGCGTGCACATCGAGCAACGCGCCGAGAAAAAGGCCGCCGCCGCAACCAAGCGTGAAGCCCGCCGGGCCGCGCGAAAGAAATCTCCGAAGCAACTTGCGGCAGAAGCGCGGGAAGAAGATGAACAGGCGCAGATCAGCATCTCCATCCGCGAGGTCTATCGCAAGCTCGCCAGCGCCCTGCACCCCGACCGAGAGAGCGATCCGCAGGAGCGCGACCGGAAGACGCGGCTCATGCAGCGCGTCAACGAGGCTTACGACAAGAACAACCTGCTGCAACTGCTGGAGTTGCAGCTTGAGCTGGAGCACATCGACCAGCGCTCGATCAACCAGATCAGCGAAGCGCGGCTGACGCATTACAACCAAATCCTGAAAGACCAGGTGCGCGAGCTGGACCGGCAAATCCATCGTGTCGAGACGACGTTTCGGTACACATACGGGTATCAGCGGTTCGGGGCACTTCCGCCGGACGCCATCTTGCAAAAGCTCGATATCGACATCGCAGCGCTGCGCCAACACGTCCGCAATATCGAGCAGGACCTTGCCGCCTTTGACGATTTCAAAGACGTGCGGCGCATGCTGAAATCCCGCCCAGTGCTCGACTGATGGCCTGTTGAGCTGCGCACCGATCCAACAGAACGGGCACCCGAAGGTGCCCGTGTTCTTTACAGCGATCGTTCGATTGGCCGATCAGAAGCGGTGCTGCAGGCCCATCGTCACGCCAACCTGGTTGTTGGCGTAGCCGATCACGTCGCGCGACAGGCTCACATTCTGGCCGTTCTTGGCCTTGGCATAACCGGCAGACAGATACGCCGTCGTGCGCTTGGACAGTGCGTACTGGCCGCGCACGGAGAACAGGATCGGATCGGCATCCGTGCCGTCCTTGATGTTCTGCTTGTACACCGCGCCGTACAGCGTGAAGGCCGGCGTCACGTCATAGCTGGCGCCAGCCCAGTACATGTCGCTGCGCAGGCTGGCGGCGGCCGTGGTAAAGGCGCGCTTGTAGTTGCGGTAGCCCGCAAACAGCTTCAGTGCACCAAAGTCGTAGCTGGCACCCGCATGGATGCCCTGGATGTAATCGGTCGTGTCTGCCGGCGTGGTGCTGGTGCCCGCGCCATTCTGGCGATCCCACGTGACTGCGGCCGAGAAGCCGCCCACGCTGTAGCCGACGCCCAGGTCGTACTTGGAGCTGCTCTTGAAGTTGCCGGCCGCCTCGCCAAAGCCCACGGTGGCACCCAGCTTCAGACCGCCAAACTTGCCGTCATAGCGCACAGCGTTGGAGGCGCGCGAGAACAGGCCGTCCTTGCGATCGCCCGTGGCCGTGGACGACGTTGCCCACGAGTAGTTCGGCGCGTAGCCCATCGGGTCGTACGGCAGCATGAAGTCGTACGTGGTCGTGAAGGTGCGACCTGCCACCACTTGCCCGAAGCCGCCCGCCAGACCAACCACCGCGCGGCGGTCGAACAGCGTGTTGTCGGTGTCGAGCTTGCCGGTGTCGATGGCGATGCCGCTTTCCAGGTTGAACACGGCCTTCAGGCCGCCGCCCAGGTCTTCCGTGCCGCGCATGCCCCAGCGCGACGTGTTCTTGCCCCCCGAGACGAGGCGCGTGGCGCTGCCGCCGTTCGGGCCAGCGTGGTTCACGTACTCGATACCCGAATCCATGATCCCGTACAGGGTCACGTTGGAGGATTGTGCGGCGGCCGTGCCGGCCGTCGTCGCGGTGGCGAGCGCAACCACTGCCAGCGCCATCGAAGTCTTGTTCATCAGGTCTCCCTTATTCGTTGTCCTTGCGCAAGAGCCCCGGTCACAGGGGCTTTGGGCGGGACGGATCGTATGAGGGGCGCACTTTCAGTTCACTTTCGATTGGCGGGAAATTGCCGGTGTGTGTCGCGGCGTTCTCGGGGGTTTCCCTAGCTTCAAAACATGCGGCGATGTCTGTATTCCTCTGCGGCTGATTGAGAGACGTCCGATATGCGCATCCTGTTGGTGGAAGACAACCTGAAGCTGGCCAGCACGCTGGAAGAAGCCCTCGGCCAGGCCGGCTTCACGGTCGATTGCGTGCATGACGGCCACGCGGCCGACTTGCTGCTCACCACGCAGGACTACGCGCTCGCTATTCTCGACATTGGCCTGCCGCGCATGGACGGGCTGGAGGTGCTGCGCCGCTTGCGCGCCCGCAAGAACCCGCTGCCCGTGATGATCCTGACCGCACATGGCGCCGTGGAAGAACGCGTGCGCGGCCTGAACCTCGGGGCTGACGATTACCTTGCGAAACCGTTCGACCTGACCGAAGTGGAGGCCCGCGCCCGGGCGCTCATCCGCCGCAGCCACGGGCACGAGAGCACGCAGCTGCAATGCGGCCCGCTGCACTACGACGGCATCAGCGGGGCCTTCACGCTTCATGGCGAACTGCTCGCCCTCACCGGCCGCGAGCGCGCCGTGCTGGAGGTGCTGATGCTGCGCGATGGCCGCGCTGTCAACAAAGCCGCCATCTCGGAAAAGATCTTCAGCATCAACGAATCGGTCAACGCCGATGCCATCGAGATCTACGTGCACCGCCTGCGCAAAAAACTCGACGGCAGCGGCGTGGCCATCGTCATGCTGCGCGGTCTCGGCTATCTGCTGGAAGCCACGCCCAGCACGACTGCGACCGCAGGCCGATGAGCCCGCCCACCCTGCGCCGACAGCTTTCGTTCTGGCTGCTGCTGCCACTCATGGGGCTGCTCGCGCTCGACGCGTGGCTTACGTACGCGCGGGCCATGACGGCTGCAAACGCCGCGTTCGACCGTACGCTCGAAGCGTCGCTCAAGGCCATGCGTGAGGGCGTGCGCCTTCGCGACAAGCAGTTCGCCATCGACCTGCCCTACCTCGCGCTGGACGTTCTGCAATCGGAAACCGGCAGCAGCGTCTTCTATCGCCTGACTGATGCCAACGGCAAGACGCTGACCGGTTATGACGACCTGCCCATGCCGACCGGGCGGCGGCCGGCGCCCTATCGCTCCGTCTTTTACGACAGCCAATTCCAGGGCATGCCCGTGCGCCTGGCTGCGCAAGCCGTGCCCGTGCGGGACGCCCAGTCTGCCCAGATCCAGCTCGTGTGGCTGTTGGTGGGTGAGACCTTGGAGCCGCGCGAGGCGCTGGCGCACGAGATCCTGGCGGGCTCCCTCCAGCAAGAGGGCCTGCTCGTGGTGCTGGCGGTCGGCATTGTCTGGCTGGGTATCAGGCGGGGCCTGCGACCACTGCGCCAACTGAGCGAGACCGTTACCGGACGCGGTACCGATGAGCTTGCCCCGCTACCGCAGCAAGGCTTACCGGCGGAAGTGGCTCCGCTGGTCGAGGCCATCAATCAGTATGTGGCGCGCCTGCTGCGCATGGTGCAAGCCCGCAAGCGCTTCTTTGCCGACGCCGCACATCAATTGAAGACGCCGCTGGCCGTGATCCAGGCGCAGTCCGAACTCGCGCTGCGCGAGCCCGATGGAGAACGCATCCGCCGCCACCTTGAGCCGCTGCACGGCACCGTGCGCCAGGCCGCGCGGGGCGTGCAGCAACTGCTGTCGCTCTCGCGCCTGGAGACCGACAGCGGCTACGCACCGCAGCTCCAGCCGCTGCGCCTGGACACCCTGGCCGGCGATGTCGCGCTGGAACTGGCGCCCGTGGCCCGCAAATCCGGCGTCGACCTCGGCTTTGAAGGCGAACCCGTGACGATCGCGGGCGAATCCCAATGGCTGCAGGAACTGATCAGCAACCTGCTCGACAACGCCATCCTCTATGCGGGCAACGGCGCGCGCGTCACGCTGCGGGTCAAGCGGCAGGCGATGGCGATGCTCGGCGAGCAGGCCGTGCTGCAAGTGGAAGACGATGGCCCCGGCATTGCCGTGCCCGAGCGCGATGCCGTATTCGGCCGTTTCTATCGCGGTGCGGCATCGGAAGGCCACGACGGCAGCGGGCTGGGGCTGGCGATCGTCCGCGAGATCGCTCGCCTGCACGGCGGCACGGTCGCGCTGTCTGAAACGCCCGGTGGGGGCCTGACCGTGAGCGTCTACCTGGCCCTGGCGTTGGCGGAGGACACGCCCGCCTGAACGCGGGTTGCTGCACGACAACATCGTCTTCCTAGCGCTCCATAAACCTGCCCAACGCCGTGCACCATTTGCGTGACGACGCGGCGCACCATTTCCACGCGCCCTGACCCGGCCCGCTGTTCCGCCAAAATTGGTTCCATCCGCGCTCTGTTATGCCCGCCGCACGTGGGCTGGCGCACGACCTAAACTCAAACACATCGCAACCACCACACGATCGGCCGCCGAGCTTGCTCGGGCAAGGCATCCGGGGTTTTCCCTATTGTGGTGCCACGGGCCGCACGCCCGTAGGCCGCGCCTGAGGTGTCGCTAAAAATGGCTCCATCAAATAACCAGGATTGGGTCCACTTTGCAGAACAATGAGCCGCTATAGTCCATCAACAATTCGTCACAACACGGCATGTTGACCGACCCGAAAGGATCGGAGAACGGCAGGAGGCAGCAATGAAGACCGACGACGTGATCGTCAGCTTTCGCGGTGTACGCAAGACGTATGACGGCGAGACCCTCGTGGTCAAGCATCTGGACCTGGACATCTACCAGGGCGAATTCCTGACCCTGCTGGGCCCCTCCGGCTCGGGCAAGACCACGTGCCTGATGATGCTGGCCGGGTTCGAATTCCCGACCGGCGGTGAGATCCGCCTGGAAGGCGCGCTGCTCAACAACGTGCCGCCGCACAAGCGCAACATCGGCATGGTGTTCCAGAACTACGCGCTGTTTCCGCACCTGACGGTGGCGCAGAACGTGGAATACCCGCTGACGGTGCGCAAGATTCCCGCCAGCGAGCGTGCAGACCGCGTGCACAAGGCCCTGCAGATGGTCCGCATGGAAGGCTTTGCCAAGCGCTACCCCGCGCAGCTCTCGGGCGGCCAGCAGCAGCGTATTGCGCTGGCCCGCGCGCTGGTGTTCGAGCCCAAGCTCGTGCTGATGGACGAACCCCTGGGCGCGCTCGACAAGCAACTGCGTGAGCACATGCAGTACGAGCTGAAGTCGCTGCACGAAAAGCTGGGCGTGACCTTCGTCTACGTGACGCACGACCAGGGCGAGGCGCTCACCATGTCCGACCGCGTGGCCGTGTTCGACAAGGGCATCGTGCAGCAGCTCGACACCGTGGACAGCCTCTACGAACGCCCCTGCAACGAGTTCGTCGCCAACTTCATCGGCGACAGCAACACGCTGCGCGGCACCGTCACCCGCGTCGACGGCGACTACTGCGAACTGCAGCTCAACGACGGCGCCCGCATCATCGGCCGCAACATCGCCGGCGCCAACGTGGGGGCCACCGCCACCGGCTGCATCCGCCCCGAGCGCATGCGGCTGGCCGAGGGTGCCTCCGCTGCCGGCAATGCGTTGCAGGGCCAGACACGCGGCCTCGTCTACTTTGGCGACCACGTGCGCATGCGCTGCGCCCTGCCCGATCAGCCCGAATGTTTCGTGAAGGTGCCGCTGGGCACGCGCGCGCTCGAAGGCTTCGCGCCGGGCGCACCGATCCAGCTTGAGTTCGCACCCGAACACCTGCGCGTTTTTGCATGACGCACGCGGGCAACCCTGCCCGCATGCCACGACCACACGTTGTACCCACACGCCAATAAGAGGAGCCAGGAATGAAACACATCACAAAGACGCGTCTGTCCGTGCTTGCCGGTGCGTTCGCCATTGCATTCGGCGCGCACGCAGCGGAAATCACCGTCGTCAACTTCGGCGGCGCCAATGGCGACGCGCAGAAGGCGGCCTTCAACAAGCCGTTCGAGGCGCAGACCGGCAACAAGGTCACCGTGGTCGAGTACAACGGCGAGCAGGCCAAGATCAAGGCCATGGTCGAAGCCAAGCACGTCAACTGGGACGTGGTGGAAGTGGAATCGGGTGACATCGGCCGCGGCTGCGATGAAGGCCTGTTCGAGAAGCTCGACTGGAGCAAGATCGCGAAGAAGAGCGATCTGATCCCCGAGTCGCCGAGCACCTGCGGCGTGGGCTTCTTCGTGTGGTCGACCGCGATGGCGTACAACGCCGACAAGCTCAAGACCGCCCCGACCGGCTGGGCCGATTTCTGGGACGTGAAGAAATTCCCGGGCAAGCGCGGCATGCGCAAGGGTGCACGCGGCAACCTCGAGTTCGCGCTGATGGCCGACGGCGTGCCCGTCAAGGACGTGTACAAGGTGCTGGCCACCAAGGACGGCCAGAACCGCGCGTTCAAGAAGCTCGACCAGCTCAAGCCGAACATCCAGTGGTGGGAAGCCGGTGCGCAGCCGCCGCAATTCCTGGTGGCGGGTGACGTGGTGATGTCCACCGCCTTCAACGGCCGCATCGACGCAGCCCAGCGCGAAGGCAAGAACCTGAAGGTGGTCTGGAACGGCAGCATCTACGACCTGGACTACTGGGCCATCCCCAAGGGCACGCCGAACAAGGCGCTGGCCGAGCAGTACATCGCCTACACGCTCTCGCAAAAGCCGCAGCAGGAGTACGCCAAGCACATCGCCTACGGCCCGGCCAACGTAGCGGCCATCAAGGCGCTCGACGCAAAGACGCAGGCGAACATGCCGAACTCCCCAGAGAACGCCAAGAACGCCGTGCTGCAGAACCTGCAGTTCTGGACCGACCACGGCGACGAGCTGGAACAGCGCTTCGCCTCGTGGGCATCGAAGTAACCGCATAGCGGTGTAACGCAGTGACCGCGCGGTGCCCTGCCGGCTTGGCAAGGCAACCGCGCGGACGAATTCCCGTAGCGATGGCGAGGCAGCATTGAACACCATGACGATCGCGGCTGAATCGGTTCCTGATTCGACGGCCAAACTCAAACGCGAATTGAAGAGCGCTGAGGCGCGCAGGCGTGCCATGGCCCTGGCGCTGGTGGCGCCGCTCGCCATCTTCCTGCTGCTGATCTTTGTCGTGCCGATCGGCGCCCTGCTCACGCGCGCCGTGCAGAACCCCGAGGTGGCCGACGCGCTGCCCAAGACGGTCATCGCCCTGAAGGACTGGGACCGCAAGAGCCCGCCGGCCGACGCCGCCTACGCCGCGCTCGCCGCAGACCTCACCATCGTGAGCGAAGGCGAAGCGATGGGCGCACTGGCCCGCCGCCTCAACACTGAAATCCCGGGCTTCCGCTCGCTGGTTGCCAAGACCGCGCGCGCCATGCCGCTGGCCGATGACCAGGGCAAGGCACTGACGCTCACGCCCGGCCAGACCCGCGCCAAGCTCCTCGAACTCGACGAGCGCTGGGGCGATGTCACCTACTGGCAGGCCATCGCCAAGAACAGCAGCCGCACGTCGCCGTTCTATCTGCTGGCCGCGCTGGACCACCGGCAAGATGCCTTCGGCCATATCGAAGCGACCGACCCCGACGAGCAGATCTACGTGACAGTGTTCATCCGCACCTTCGTCATCAGCGCGATGGTGACGCTGTTCGCCCTGCTGCTCGGCTATCCGCTCTCGTACTGGATTGCCTCACTGCCGGAGCGCCGCGCCAACCTCGTCATGGTGATGGTGCTGATCCCATTCTGGACGTCCATCCTCGTGCGCGTGGCGGCGTGGATCGTGCTGCTGCAGACCGAAGGCCTGATCAACCACGGGCTGATGGACCTCGGCATCATCAAGGAGCCGCTGGCGCTGCTGTTCAACCGCGTGGGCGTGTACATCTCGATGACGCACATCCTGCTGCCGTTCATGATCCTGCCGCTGTACAGCGTGATGAAGTCGATCCCGCCCACGTACCAGCGCGCGGCCGTGTCGCTGGGCAGCCATCCGTTTGCCGCGTTCTGGCGCGTGTATGTACCGCAGACGTATCCGGGCATCGGCGCCGGCGCGCTGCTGGTGTTCATCCTGGCGCTCGGCTACTACATCACCCCCGCGCTGCTGGGCGGGCCGAACGACCAGATGGTCAGCTACTACGTGGCCTACTTCACCAACGTCACGATCAACTGGGGCATGGCGTGCGCGCTGGGTGCGCTGCTATTGCTGGCAACGCTGGTGCTGTACGCCGTGTATGGACGCTTCACGCGGCCCAAGGTCCGCGTTGGTTGAACGGAGCCCATCGACAATGAAACTCGCCAAACCGATGTTCGCCCCGCACACCTCGCTCATCGAGCGCATCTGGTACTTCTCGCTGCGCGGCCTGGCCGTGCTGACGCTGCTGTACCTTGTGCTGCCGGTGCTGGTGATCGTGCCGCTGTCGTTCTCGTCGAGCACGTTCCTTTCGTATCCGATTCCGAGCTATTCGCTGCGCTGGTACCAGAACCTCGTCACGTCTGACGAATGGCGCATGGCGGCCAAGAACAGCTTCATCGTCGCCCCCGCCGCCACGATCGTCGCAACGGTGCTCGGCACGCTGGCCGCCATCGGGCTGAACAAGGCCGACTTCCGAGGCAAGGGCCTGCTGATGGCGGTGCTGGTGTCGCCGATGATCGTGCCCGTGGTGGTGGTCGGCGTGGGCATGTACCTGTTCTTCGCGCCGCTGGGCCTGGCCAATACGTATATCGGGCTGATCCTCGCGCATGCGGCGCTGGGCGTGCCGTTTGTGGTGACGACGGTGCTGGCGACGCTGCAGGGCTTCAATCACAACCTCGTGCGGGCGAGCCTGTCGCTGGGTGCCAACCCGGTCATGACGTTCTTCCGCATTACCCTGCCCGTCATCGCACCGGGCGTGATTTCCGGCGCGCTGTTTGCGTTTGCCACGTCGTTCGATGAGGTGGTGGTGACGCTCTTCCTGGCGGGAGCGGATCAGGTCACGCTGCCGCGCCAGATGTTCACGGGCATCCGCGAGAACATCTCGCCGACGATTGCAGCGCTGGCGACGATTCTGATTGTGTTCTCGACGGGGCTGCTGCTGACGTTTGAGTGGTTGCGGGGGCGGGCTGCGGCCAAGGCGGTGGCGTAAGGGTTTTTGGTTTTGGTTGTTTGGGCTTTTGGTTTGGATTGTTTCTTGTGGTCCATCCCTTGTTTCATCCCCTGCCGGGGCTGACTCACTTTCTTTGTCTTGCCAAAGAAAGTAAGCAAAGAAAGGCGCGCCCGATGCGGCGAACCCCTCCTTGAATTTATGTCGCAAGGAGGGGAAGGGAAAAAACTCGCTTCGCTCAGACAGTTTCCCTTCCTTTTTCCTCCTTGCAACAGAAATTCAAGGCGCCGCATAGGGCAGGAAAGTCAAAGGCCAAACCATCGATCACCCGTGCAGCAGGAACCACCAACACAACGCGAAGTAAAGCGAGCAACAACAGCAAAAATAAGTGCCATCTAGGCCAGCACACCGTCGGTGTGGCCGTTGACGTTCCTGCCCTTGATGGCGCCTTGGATTTCTGTAAGCGGGCGGAAAAAAGACGGGGAACTGTCTGAGCGCAGCGAGTTTTCCCCGTCTCCGCCCGGTTACAGAAATCCAAGGGGAAGTCGCCATCTCGGGCGCGCCTTTCTTTGCTTACTTTCTTTGGCAAGACAAAGAAAGTGAGTCGCCCCCGGCAGGGGGTGAAACAAGAGATGCGCCGCCGCGCCAAGCACCAAGCCGCCACGTTTCCAGTTCTGAACCCAACACACGGAGCTAATAACTCGACGCATGCCGTTCCCGAACCCCATGCATGGGGTCCAGAACTCCACGCATGAGGTTCAAAACCCGCCGCACGGGGTTCCGAACTCGACAAATGAGGTTCAGAACGCCGGCATATGAGGTTCAAAACGCCTCACATGAAGTTCTGAACCCCACCGAATGGCGTTCCGAACCCGATACATGAAGTCCAGAACCCCACAGTTGGCGTTCTGAACCCCATGCGCGCGGCTCTGCCCTGCTTACAGGAACATCCCGCCCGATGCCTCGATGCGCTGCGCATTGATCCACCGGTTGTCCGGCGACAGCAACGAGGCCACCACGCCGCCGATGTCGTCCGGCACACCAGCGCGCCCCAGCGCTGTATTGGATGCCACCATCGCATTGAGGCTCGCGTTGTCGCGCACGGCACCGCCGCCAAAGTCTGTCTCGATGGCGCCCGGCGCGACCACGTTCACGGCAATGCTGCGCGAGCCAAGTTCCTTCGCCAGATAGCGCGTCAGCACCTCCACGGCGCCCTTCATTGCCGCATACGCGCCGTAGCCCGGCAGCGCAAAGCGCGCCAGCCCCGACGAGATATTCACGATGCGCCCGCCGTCCGCCATGAGCGGCAGCAGGATCTGCGTGAGGAAGAACACGCCCTTGAAATGCACGTTCATCAGTTCGTCGAACTGGGCTTCGGTGGTTTCGGCCACGGCGGCATGCACGCCAACGCCGGCGTTGTTGACGAGGTAATCGAAGCGCTCGGCCTTCCACTGCGCCAGCACGCCGCGCACGGCCTCGGCAAAGGCGGGGAACGTGGCGATCTTGCCCGCGTCGAGTTGCAAGGCGGCGGCGCGGCGGCCCAGCGCAGTCAGTTCAGCGACAAGGGCGTCGGCTTCAGCGCGGTTGCTGCGGTAGGTGAAGATCACGTCGGTGCCGCGCTGCGCGAGCTTCTGCACCATGTTCTTGCCAAGGCCGCGGCTGCCGCCGGTGACGATGGCGATGGGGGTATGGGTCTGCGTCATGTTTGCTCTCCGGTTGTGTTTGGGATGGGTGTCGAACACCGTGAGAGCATGGTATTGGGCGACAAACAAAGAATAAATCTCGCTTATCCTATCGCTGTGTTTGCCCACAGATAACAATCAGCCCACCCCGCCATGTCCACCAACCGACTCGAAGCCATGCAGATCTTTGTGCGCGTGGCTGAACTTGCCAGCTTCACGCGTGCGGCCGAAGCCTTGAGCATTCCCAAGCCGGCCGCCTCGGTGGCGGTGCAGCAGCTGGAAACGATGCTCGGCACGCGCCTGCTGCACCGGACCACCCGCAAGGTGCAGCTCACGCAGGACGGCCAGACGTTCTACGAGCGCTGCCAGGACCTGCTAGCCGACATGGACGAGCTGCAGACGATGTTCCGCCAGAGCCCGCAAGCGCTGCGCGGCCGGTTGCGCGTTGACATGCCGGTGGGCGTCGCGCGCCGCATCGTCATCCCCGCCCTGCCCGCGCTGCTCGACGCGCATCCCGAGCTGGAAATCGAACTGTCCAGCACCGACCGCCGCGTGGACCCGGTACGCGAAGGCTTCGACTGCGTACTGCGCATCGGCACCCTCACCGACAGCAGCCTGATTGCGCGCCCGCTCGGCCAGTTGCATCAGGTCAACTGCGCGAGCCCCAGTTACATCGCGCGCTATGGCATGCCGAAAACGCTCGATGATCTCGACCACCATCGCGTCGTCCATTACGTGCAGACGCTGGGGACGAAGTCGCCGGGGTGGGAATACACGATCGATGGCCGCTCGGCCTTCCGGTCGATGAAAGGCGCGGTGACCGTCAGCTCGGCCGAGAGCTACGACGCTGCGTGCCGCGCGGGGCTGGGGATGATCCAGGCGCCGGTGTACGCGGGGCTGTCGTCGGCGATTGCGGACGGCACGCTCATCGACGTCATGCCTGATTTCCGGCCGCCGCCGATGCCGGTGTCGCTGGTGTATCCGAACCGGCGAAACCTGCCGGTTCGGGTGCAGGTCTTCATGAACTGGATGAGCGAGTTGCTGGGGCCGTATCTGGAACCGCTCGGCACGAATGCGTAGTCGCTCTGCCTTGCGGCCGGTGTAGTCTCACGGCTTGCCGCAGTCAGCAACCTCACCCCGACCCAGCCAATGAACGCTCTCCAACACTGTGCGATGTGCGCGTTGCTCGCTTGCAGCGTCGCCATCGCCTCGCCCGATGAAGATCGGCTCGGCAAGGCGCAAGGCTATCCGCTTGCCCCAAGCGCGGCACGCATCCACGAGGCGCAGTACATCGTGGGGGCCTTCAGCGGAATGGACCGCATCTCGCCGTCTTGCGACCTGGCGCCGGCCGACAAACCGGTGCAGCTCAAAACTTCAGAAAAGGAGGCGGATGTCCGGTATCGCTTCCGCAATCGCGAGTACACGCTGGCCGACTACATGGAGCATCAGCGCGCGACCGCTGTGCTGATCGTTCAGGACGGCGTGATCCTGGCCGAGCATTACGGCTACGACCGCACGCAAGACATGCGCATGCTGTCCAACTCGATGGCCAAGACGCTGGTTGCACTGGCCATCGGCAAGGCGCTGGAGGATGGAAGCCTGCACTCGCTGGATGACCGTGTGGACCAATACGTGCCGGAGCTGGCGGGCACGCTGTACGGTGGAACGCGCATCGTCGATCTGCTGCGCATGGCCTCCGGTGCGAAGTACGTCGAGGACTACACCCCGACCGACGACCGGGCGCGCTTTCTCAAGACGGCAGCGAAGCAAGGCGTGCTCGCGGCAGCGGCCCAGGTCAACGAGCGCGCCGACGCGCCGGGCACGCGTTTCAACTACGCGGGCGCGCAAACCGAAGTGTTGGCGCTGGTGCTGCAGGCGGCCACGCACCGCAGCCTGTGCGACTTCGTTGACGACAAGCTATGGAAGCCGATGGGGGCAGAAGCCAAGGCGACCTACCTCGTGCGCCAATCCGACGGATCGGCGTTTGCACAAGGCGGCTTCAATGCGACGGCGCGGGACTACGCGCGCCTCGGGTCCATGCTCGCCAACGATGGCGTGGTGCAAGGCCGCCAACTCGTGCCGCGTGAGTTCCTGCTCGACATGACCGACGCATCGCGCCAGCCTGATGCGTTTCGCCCGGGGCAGATGACGTATCACGGCAGCCGCTACTACGGGTACGGCTTCCAGGTGTGGCTCCTGCCGGGACAAGCGCGGCGGTTCGTGCTGCTCGGCATCCATGGACAGGCAATCTACGTGGACCCGCAATCCAGGCTCACGATGGTCCATCTTGCAGTGGGCCAGGACGCGGCCGGCGATGCGAGCGGCGCGCACCTGGGCGCTGAGCGGGAGGCGTTGTGGCGTGGTGTCGTCGAACAGTTTGGTCGATAGCGAGTGCGCTCAGAGCGCCGGCTTATCGCTGCGCTTTTTCAGATTGGCGCGCAGCGCATCGCTCATCGGCATGTCGAGGTTTGCCCCGGCCGGCGGGATGGGCGACTCGAACCACTTCTTGTACAGCGCGGTGAACTCGCCGGATTTCATCAGGCGTTTGATGGTGGCATCGACGAGCCGCTTGAAGACGGGGTCGTCCTTGCGGACCATGCAGGCATACGGCTCGACCTGCAGGGTTTCTGCCACGACTTCGAGCGCCGCCGGATTCGCGGAGTTGGCGCGCAGGCCATACAGCAGCACGTCGTCGAGCGCCAATGCCGATGCACGGCCAGTTTCGACCAGCTTCAGCCCGTCTGCATAGTCCTTGCCGGAGATGATCTGGACGTCGATGTTGTGGTCGACGGCAAATTTCTTCAGCACCTTTTCGTTCGTGCTGCCGGCTGTGCTGGCGACGGTCTTGCCGGCCAGGTCCGTGTAGTTCTTGATGCCCGAATCGCGCTTGGTCAGCAGGCGCGTTCCTGCGTAGAAGAAGTTGATTGAGAAAGCCACCTCCTTGCCGCGCGCGCTGGTGTTGGTGGTCGATCCGCATTCGAGGTCGTAGGTGCCGTTGACGAGCAACGGAATGCGGTTCGTGCCGGTGACGGGAATCGCGTCGACCTGCAAAGACGGCTTCTTCAACCGGGCGCGCACATCGTCGACGATGGCTTGAGTCAGATCGACGGAAAACCCGACCGCCTTGTTCGGGGCCAGCAAGTAGCTGAACGGAACCGCCGCTTCGCGATAACCCACCGTGATCTTGTCTGCCGCAGCGATCTTTTCCAGCGTCTGCGCGTGGATGCCCTGCGCAGTTACCGTTAGGCCCGCCACGACGAGCGTGGAAGCGAGTGTGCGTATCGTGTTCATGTGCGTCTCCGTGGATGCGTCCCGCGCTCTGTAGCTCGCTGACTCTGTTGGTTTGTGGCCGCTACAGCCCCTCTACGGAAATCTAGACGCCATGCCGTTCTTGCCGTTGATGCAAGTCAACATGCCCGACACGCCTGGCTCAGCGCGCAAAAGAAAAAACGCGCCGAGTTGCCCCGGCGCGTTGTTCGTCATCGCCTGAGCGTGCGCATCGGCACGCCCTGCTCCGTCAGAACTTGTGGTTGACCCGCACGTACGCGGACTGCGCAGACACGTGGCTCGTATTGATGGTGGCATCCACGCCCAAGGACACCGTGGTTGCCTTGGCTGCCTGGAGCGTGACGCTGGCCCCCGTCGTCAAGAACGAACGAGGCAGATCGGTGCCCGGGGCCGCGAACACGGTGCCATCCTGGCTCTGCACCTGGACGACGCGGCCGGCGTTCATCAGCTCGTGCGCATAGCCCAGGCGAAGCTGCACGTTGACCGGCCGCACCTCGCCGAAGGCCTTGTCGAGCGTGACGCCCACATACGGCTGGAAACTGCGCGCGCTGTCCGGGCCGACTTGCAGGTTCTGGCCGTTGGCACCGTTCTCGCCGAAGCCGCTGCCGCGCACATAGGCATAACGCAGCCCCACGTGCGGCGCGAGCCGAATGCCGCCCATCTCCATGGGCAAGCTGGCCTGCGTGGCGGCCGTGAATTCGTGCGCGAGATGGTCGCCTTCGGCCGTACCCACGCTGCCGAACGGCCGCTTCTGCGAGAAGAAATCAAGCCCGTAGCCGACGGTGGCCGACAGGTTGACGGCACCCGTCGGCTGCGCCCCGTAAAGCGCCACACGCAGCGTGTCGATGGCGCCCGATGCGCCGGTGGTGTCTTCGCCGAGCGTGGTGTGCGTGTAGCCGCCCGCAGCGCCCACGGTGGCTGCGCCCATGCGGCCCTCCGCTCCTGCGAGGAACCCGTAGGCATGCGTGAGGAAGCCCGGCGCGTTGCCTGTGCCGCCCACCTTCGTGCTGGAGCCGCTGGCCGTAGCCCATACGTTGTTGGAGCCGCCCAGCGCGTCTTGCGGCCCGGACACCCGGCCGAGCAGTGCGGCGTTAGCGCCCTGCGCCTGCAGCAGCGCCGTCGTGCCAAGCGCCGTGTAGATGGAAGTCTTCGTGGGTGCGACCACGGTCGGGCTGCCCGGGGTGCCGGGCGCGGTTGCTTCTGCGAGCAGCAGATCGACCGCATTCGTTCCGTAGTCCACCGAGGTCTGCAGCGTACCGAGGCTGGCGCCTGCCGTTGCCGTGCTGACGTTGGCGAAGCGGCCGGTCACGCCGCTGCCAGCGCTCAGCACGGTATAGCGACGAGCGGTATAGGTGCCCGGATCGAACACGATGGCAAGCGACCCGCCAAGCGCCGCAGCACCACCCACACGCAGTTGCGAGGCGTCCGTCGGGCTGACTTCGATGGAGAGCGTGCCGCCCGACGCTTGCGTGTAATTTCCGCCCACCGAGAGCGTGCCGATGGAGCCGCCCGGCGCGACCACCCCGCTGCTGCTGATATCGCCCGAAACCGTGCCGTGGCCGCGCAGCGTGCCCAGCGCGTTCACCAGGACATTGCCGCCCAGCACCGCACTGGCGTTTGCCGCGTCGCCAACCGCCAGGGTGCCCCCCGCTACCGTGGTCGACCCCGAGAAGCCGCTGCTGACACCGTTGAGCGTGAGCGTGCCCGTGCCCTGCTTGATCAACGACCCATTGCCGCTCAGGCTGCCGGTGAAGGTTTGGGACGAGTCGTCAGCCAGCGTCAGCGCACTGCCGTTCAGCACCACGCGGCTGCCGGCGACGCCGGAGAGATGCGTGACCGTCTGGTTGGCCCCTGCGGACAGATCGAGTGTCGAACTGGCTCCCGTGAGCGTGACGCTCGTAGCCGAAGCCAGGCGGCCGGCGCCCGTCAACGCCAGCGTGCCGGCGTTGATGGTCGTTGCCCCGCCATAGGTGTTCACGCCGGACAGCGTTTGCGTGCCGCCATCCAGCGTGAGGCCGCCCGTACCACCGATGGCGCCGCTGAACGTGCCGGAGGCATTCGCCAAGTTGAGCGTCCGGCTGCCCAGAGCCACCACGCCCGAGCCTGTCAGCGCGTTGATGGTGGCGCCGGAGGTCGTCCCGGAGATATCGAACGTGCCGTTGTTGACCACTCCCGAGGACGCCGCAATGCTGCCGGCGCCCGACAACGCGAGCGTGCCGGCGTTGATGGTGGTTGCGCCGGTAAAGCCGTTCGCGCCCGACAGCGTTTGCGTGCCACCGCTGACAGTGAGGCCGCCCGTACCGCCGATCGCGCCGCTGAATGTGCCGGTTGCATTGGCCAGCTTCAGCGTCTGGCCACCCAGCGCGACGGTGCCCGTACCTGTCAGGGTGTTGATGGTGGCGCCGGAGGTCGTCCCAGAAATATCAAACGTGCCGTTGTTGACCACCCCGCCGGAGGTCGCAATGCTGCCTGCACCCGACAGCGCGAGCGTGCCCGCGTTGATGGTGGTTGCGCCGGTAAAGACGTTTGTGCTCGACAGCGTTTGCGTGCCACCCGCCACAGTGAGCCCGCCTGCGCCGCCGATGACGCCGCTGAACGTGCCGGCTGCGTTGGCCAGCGTAAGGGTCTGGCCACCCAGGGCGACAGCGCCTGTGCCCGTCAATGCGTTGATGGTGGCGCCCGAAGTCGTCCCAGAGATATCGAAGGTGCCGTTGTTCACCACGCCGCTGGAGGCGGCAATGCTGCCGGCGCCCGACAACGCGAGCGTGCCGGCGTTGATGGTGGTACTGCCGGCATAGCCCGCCGTGCCCGAGATCGTCAGCGTGCCAGACCCTGCCTGCACCAGATTGCCCGTGCCGCTGATGGTGCCGGCGTACGTCATCGCATCGCCGCGGTTGAAGGCCAGTGTGCCGTTGTTGACGATATTGCCCGCCACCGAGCCCGTGGTGCCGCCGTTGCCGATCTGCAGCGTGCCGGTGGTGATGGTGGTCGCGCCCGTGTAGGTGTTGTCGCCCGTCAGCGTGATCGTTCGACTGCCGGTGACACCCACGCTGCCCGCACCCGATATGACGCCTGACACCACGAGGTTCGTCGTGGTCGAATCGAGCGTGACGCGGGACGTAGCGTCGCCCAGCGTGACGTTATTGGACAGCGAGAGCCCTGCACTGCCGGCCGTGATCTTGGCCGCCGCCCCCGCTGCCACATCGAGGTTGCCGACGATGTTGGAACCCGTAACGAGTTGCAGCGTGTTGTTCGTCCCGTTGAACTGGATGGCTGCCGCACGCGTCACGCCGTCGCTGAACAGCCCGCCGCTGATGGTGCCGCCATTGACGATGACCGCGCCATTGGCAATGACACCCACGCCCGCGGCACCGCCGTTGCCCGCACCGCCGGTAATCGTGCCGACGTTGGTGAGCACGTTGAACCCGGCAGCCAGATTGACGCCCGCGCCACTGGCACCAGCCGTGCTGCCGCCGCCACCGGCAGCGCCGCCTACACCGCCCACGATCGTCCCAATGTTGGTCACCTGAGTGCCGGAACCCAAGGTCAGCAGCCCATCGCCGCCGCCACCGCCGCCGCCCGGGTTTCCGCCGCCCCCTCCGTTACCGCCATTACCCCCGACCAGCGTGCCTTGGTTGTTCACGTCGGCAGCCGGCGTCACCATCACCAAGGCAGCGCCGCCACCGCCGCCACCGCCGCCGTTGGAGGCCGGCCCCGATGTGCCGGCACCGCCATTTCCGCCGGCGCCGCCCTGCACGGTCATCCCGTTGTTGACCGTGAGGCTGGTGCCCGTGGAGTACACGCCGGCGCCCCCGCCACCGGCGCCGCCAGCGAAATTGAATCCGTCGAACGCTTGGCCCGACCCGCCCTGTACGTTCGTATTGACCACCGCATCGCCAGCGAGCACCACTGCCGGCGCTCCGCCGGGGCCGTTTTGCCCAAATTCGTTCAGGGCCCCGGTGCCGCCGGTCCCGCCCGACGTTGCACCGCCAGGAATCTGCACCGTTGCGCCACCGTTGCCCAGGCCGGACGAACCGCCGCCACCGCCGTTGCCGCTGCCCCCATTGCCGCTGCGGTTCGGGATGCCGGCGCCGCCGGCCGCGCTGCAGTTCGCGATGGTGCTGGGCAAGCAGGTCGCGGCCCAGCCTGGGAGCGCCGCACCAGCCAGCCCAAGCGATACGCTGATTGAAACGATGGATGCTCGCCGCCGCGCATGGGTCGTGTCGTTGCCAGCGTCAACGCCCCCGTGCGACGCCTTTGTACATTCGGACACCACTTGCGGAGCACGCAAGCTGCGGCTCCAGACCAGCCGATAGACCCGGTTCATGTCGATCCCCTCGTTGTATTGACCCATGGGTCGGGCGCTGATCGTTGAGAGGCAGGACCGTGGCGCGGGTGACCCGTTTTTTTGTGTTGTCGTTCTCTGGCGCGCCGGCTGCGGGTATTGCGTTTTCGGCTCATAGGCCCGGGCGCATGCGCGCGAAATATAACACTTGCCTAGGAAATATTGCCCGGGCTGTCGGTCAGGGTTGCTTTACGGCTGGGGGCTTGTCGCATCAACGGAGGGCGAAAAAAAAAACGCACCGAGTCGCCCCGGCGCGTTTTTCATTTTGCTGCGCAGCGGACTGCTTACGCCATCCACTTCCGAGCGTTGCGGAACATCCGCATCCACGGGCTGCTGCCGTCGCCAGCGGCTTCCCACTCCTTCGGATGCCAGCTCATCTGCACGGCGCGGAACACGCGTTCCGGATGCGGCATCAGGGCGGTGAAACGGCCGTCATGCGTCGTCACCGAAGCAATGCCCTGCGGCGAGCCGTTCGGGTTCAGCGGGTACGTCTGCGTGACTTCGCCGCGGTTATCGACGTAGCGCAGGCCAACGGCGACCTTGCCGATGTCGCCTTGCTGCGAGAAGTCGGCATAACCCTCGCCGTGCGCGACGACGATGGGGATGCGGCTGCCTTCCATGCCCGCGTAGAAAATCGACGGGGATGCTTCGACCTGCACGGTCACCAGGCGGCCTTCGTACTGCTCCGACTGGTTGCGCGTGAACTTCGGCCATGCGCCGGCACCCGGGATGATCGGGGCGAGGTTCGCCATCATCTGGCAGCCGTTGCACACACCCAGCGCGATCGAATCGGCGCGGTTGAAGAAGGCCGCGAACTGCTCGGCGAGCATGCTGTTGAAGAGGATCGTCTTCGCCCAGCCTTCGCCCGCGCCAAGCACATCGCCGTAGCTGAAACCGCCGCAGGCGACGAAGCCCTTGAAGCTGGCGAGGTTCGTGCGGCCGGCCAGCAGGTCGCTCATGTGGACGTCGTAGGTGTCGAAGCCGGCCTTGTCCATCGCGTAGGCCATTTCGATCTGCGAGTTCACGCCCTGCTCACGCAGGATCGCCATGCGCGGGCGGGCGCCCGTGGCGATGAACGGCGCGGCCACGTCTTCCGCAATATCAAACGTGAGCTTGGGCGAGATGCCCGGGTCTTCGGCGTCGAGGATGCGGTCGTATTCGCTCTGCGTGCACTCGGGGTTGTCGCGCAGGCTGGCGATGCGCCAGGAGACGTCCGTCCAGGTGCGTTGCAGCTCGATGCGCGACGCGCTGAACACCTTCTTGGCGTCGCGCCAGATTTCGATGTGGTCGTTGGCGTTGGGGGCGCCGATCACGTGGCTGCAGCCGGCCAGGCCGTGCTCGCGCAGCACCGCGAACACAGCGTCGCGCTGGGCCAGCGGTACCTGGATGACAGCACCGAGTTCTTCGGAGAACAGCGCACGCAAGGTGAGGTCCGCGCGGCGGCCGGAGACTTGCTGCGCCCAGTTCTTGGCGTCGCCGTAGTCGGATTCATGCGTGCCGTCGAGCGTGAGCATGTCGACGTTGATCGACACGCCGCAGTGTCCGGCGAAGGCCATTTCGCAGACGGTCGCCCACAGGCCGCCGTCGGAGCGGTCGTGATACGCCAGCAGCGAGCCGCTTGCGTTCAATTGCTGGATGGCGGCGAAGAAGCGCTTGAGGTCTTCGGCGTCGTCCACGTCGGGCACGCTGTTGCCGATCTGCTCGGTGACTTGCGCCAGGATGCTGCCGCCCATACGGTTCTTGCCGCGGCCCAAGTCGATCAGGATCAGCGTGGTGTCGGCCGGCGCGTTGGCCGATTCGACTTGCTTGAGCTGCGGCGTGAGCGTCTTGCGCACGTCCGTCACCGGGGCAAACGCCGAGACGATCAGCGACACCGGCGCAACCACTTCCTTCGCTGCGCCTTCGTCTTCCCACTTGGTGCGCATCGACAGCGAATCCTTGCCCACCGGAATGCTGATGCCCAGTGCCGGGCACAGCTCCATGCCGACCGCCTTGACGGTGTCGTACAGGCGGGCGTCTTCACCGTTCACGCCGCAGGCGGCCATCCAGTTGGCCGACAGCTTGAGTTGCGTGAGCGAATCGATCGGCGCGGCGGCGATGTTGGTGATGGACTCGCCGATGGCCATGCGGCCCGATGCAGGCGCGTTGATGACGGCCAACGGCGTGCGCTCGCCCATCGTCATCGCCTCGCCGGCGTAGCCCTTGTAGTCGAGCGTGGTGACGGCCACGTCGGCCACCGGCACCTGCCACGGGCCGACCATCTGGTCGCGCGTGTTCAGGCCGCCAACGGTGCGGTCGCCAATCGTGATGAGGAATGACTTGCTGGCAACGGTCGGATGACGCAGCACGTCGCGTGCGACAACTTCCAGGTCCAAGCCGGTGACATCGACTTCCGGCAGCTCCTGCGCGACGCGGCGCACGTCACGGTGCATGCGCGGCGGCTTGCCGAGCAGCACGTCCATCGGCATGTTGACCGGGAAGTGCTCGGCGACGTCAGGTGCGGTGTCGCTGTCAACGACTTGCAGCTGCTGCTCATCCGTGGCGAAACCGACCACCGAGAACGGCGCGCGCTCGCGCTCGCACATGGCCTGGAAGCGCGGGAAATCGCCGGGGGCAATCGCCAGCGTGTAGCGCTCTTGCGATTCGTTGCACCAGATTTCAGCCGGGCTCAGGCCGGACTCTTCCAGATGCACCTGGCGCAGGTCGAAGCGCGCGCCCTTCTCGGCGCCGTCGACGATTTCCGGGAAGGCGTTGGAGATGCCGCCCGCGCCCACGTCGTGGATCGACAGGATCGGGTTGTCTTCGCCCAGTGCCCAGCACGCGTTAATGACTTCCTGCGCCCGGCGCTGCATTTCCGGGTTGCCGCGCTGGACGGAATCGAAATCCAGGTCAGCGGTATTGGTGCCGGTGGCCATCGAGCTGGCCGCGCCGCCGCCCATGCCGATGCGCATGCCGGGGCCGCCCAGTTGAATCAGCAGCGTGCCGGCCGGCAGGCCGTGCTTGTGCGTGTGGCCAGCATCGATGTTGCCGATGCCGCCGGCAATCATGATCGGCTTGTGATAGCCGCGCACGGTGCCGCCGACGTTCTGCTCGTAGACGCGGAAGTAGCCGCCCAGGTTGGGCCGGCCAAATTCGTTGTTGAACGCGGCGCCGCCGATCGGGCCTTCGATCATGATCTGCAGCGGCGAGGCGATGCGGTCAGGCTTGCCGACGGGGCCCGGTGCGGCTTCATCCGGGTTGCGGTGTGCCACGGGCTGCGCGGTATCGCGGGCGTTTTCCCACGACTGCACGGCTTCCGGCAGCAGCAGGTTCGACACGGTAAAGCCCGTCAAGCCGGCCTTGGGCTTGGCGCCGCGGCCGGTTGCACCTTCGTCGCGGATTTCACCGCCCGCCCCCGTCGACGCGCCCGGGAACGGCGAGATGGCCGTCGGGTGATTGTGCGTCTCCACCTTCATCAGCGTGTGCGTGAGGGCTTCGCGGGGGCCGTATTGCGGCACGCCCGTCTCGCCTTCCGTGCCTGCGTGCGCGAACCAGCGCTCGGCCATGCCGCCTTCCATCACGGCGGCGTTGTCCGAATACGCGACGATCGTGCCCTGCGGCGCGAGCTGGTGGGTGTTGCGGATCATCGCGAAGAGCGACTTGTCCTGCGTCTCGCCGTCGATGGTCCAGTCGGCGTTGAAGATCTTGTGGCGGCAGTGCTCGCTGTTGGCCTGCGCGAACATCATCAGCTCGACGTCGGTCGGGTTGCGTTCGAGCTTGCGGTAGGCGTCGACCAGGTAGTCGATTTCATCATCGGACAGGGCCAGGCCCATCTCGACGTTGGCGGCTTCCAAGGCACGACGACCAGCATCCTGGCCACCGGCGATATCGACAAAGCGCAATGCCTTGGCGGGCAACACGTCGAACAGGCCGTAGCCGGCTTCGCGCGAGTCGATGACCGTCTCGGTCATGCGGTCGTGCAGGTGCTCGGCCACGGCGGCCCGGGTGGCGTCGTCCAGATGCTTGGCAGTGCCGGTCAGGCTGCGGATGAGGCCCTTTTTGCACGTGACGGTAAATTCCACGCCGCGCTCGATGCGATGGATTTGCGGCAGTGCGCAGTGGCGGGCGATTTCCGTCGCCTTGCTGGCCCACGGCGAGATCGTGCCAAAGCGCGGAATGACCACGAAGCGGTCGCCCTCGACATCGGCAGGGGCGGGCGACCCGTAGGTCAGCAGCGCTTGCACACGTGCGGATTCATCGGCCGACAGCGGCGTGTCGGCGGCCACGAAATGCAGGTATTGGGCACTGACGGCATCGATATCGGGATCGATGCGCTTGAGGGTGGAAAGCAGGCGTTGCTGACGGAAGGCGGACAGCGCGAGAGCGCCGGGAAAGCACGAGAAATGCGCCATGGTGGGCAAGGCAGGCAGTAGCTGGAAGGAGGAGTTCCCGGCGTGCGCGGGGAAACCGCTATTGTACCTTGCCCTGCCCTCGTTACCGACCCTCAAATCGGGCGAAAATGGCGCCGCCTCGGCTGCAACCGGCTGCAAACGCCCGTTTTACAGCGACGTGGCGGACCGTGCTGCCTGCTCGTACAGGCCCGTCAGCACCCGCAGCAGGCGCGCCAGCTCGCCAATCTCAGCATTTTCCTCGCCGCTGGGCGAAATATTGCTGGTCAGGCACTGCTCGCGGATCTCTCGGTACCGGGCGCAGGCCTTTTCGCCGGCTTCGGTGGTGGTGTAGGTGACTTCCTTGCCGTTGCGGGTGCCCTCCACCAGGTCCATCCCCTGCAGTTTCTTGAGGGAATACGTCACAAGGTGGGTGTCTTCCACGTTCAGCACGAAGCAGATGTCAGCCAGGCGCTTGGCGCGGCCGCGGTGGTTGACGTGGTGCACCACCAGCACATCAAGGAAGGTCAGGTCGCGCACGCCGGCGGCGGCCATGCAGCGCACGCACCAGCGGTTGTAGGCGTTGTAGGCGGTGTTGAGCGCAAACTCGAACTCCGACAACTCTGGGCTGCGTGCCGACACCAGGTGTGACGAAGACACGATCGGCCCGCCCTTCCCTGCATCCTCATTGGCTGCGGATTGCGGCAGATCAGCTTTCGGGGTGGTCGGCGATTTGGACATTGCAACGGGCAGGGAAAGGACCGGAAACGCGGGCTATTGTAAGAGAATAGATCGTCATGTCTGCATGGATAAAAGCGTAGTTACCATGTCCTCACACCCCACCTGGCGCGAAATCCTGATCGACGGTGCCCTGGCCGCACACACCGGCGCGGACCTGCTCTTCGGAACCGCCGGCATCCGCGCACTGGAAGCGGCGGCTTACCGATCCCTCGAACCTTTCACTCTGATGGCGCGCGCTGGCGAGGCCGCCGCCGATTGGCTACAGACGCGTGCGCCACATGGGCACGTGCTGCTCGTTGCCGGCCCAGGCAACAACGGCGGCGACGCGCTCGTTGCGGCGACGGTGCTGCATCTGGCTGGGCGCGCCGTCACGGTGTGGCTTGCCGCAGATCCGGCCAAGCTGCCGGACGACGCGCGCCGCGCCTGGACGGAGGCTTGTGCGGCCAATGTCCCCATCGAACGCCTGCACGCGACGGCTTCGGTGCCGGCTGCCACCTCAGCCATCGTCGACGGCCTCTTTGGTATTGGGCTCGCGCGGCCGCTGAGGGGATTGCATGCGGCGCTGGTCGACACCATCAACGCCAGCGGCTTGCCGGTATACGCACTGGACATCCCCTCGGGGTTGAACGGTGATACGGGCCAGCCACCTGCCCCGGATTCGCCCGTTATCCAGGCGCGCGCCACCATCACCTTTCTGGCGGTCAAGCCAGGCTTGCTGACGGGGGATGGCCGCGACGCGACCGGGGACATCGCGCTGGCCGACCTGCAAGCCGCGCAGGCCGCTTATGACGGCGTGATTGAAGCGGAGGCGTTCGTCAACACGCCGTCACGCTGGCTCGCGCACGTGCCGCGCCGGCGGCATGCCGGGCACAAAGGCACGTACGGCACTGTGGCAATCGTGGGCGGTGCGGCCGGCATGGTCGGAGCGCCCTTGCTGTCGGCGCGCGGCGCGCTCTATCTTGGCGCAGGCAAGGTGAACGTGGTCTCGCTTGCTGCCGATGCGCCACGGGTCGACCCAGCGCAACCTGAATTGATGCTGCGTACCTGGGGCGCACTCGATCTGGGTGGCATGCAGGCGCTGGCTGTGGGCCCCGGCATGGGCACCGGCAAGGAGTCAGAAGCCGCACTCGACCATCTGCTGGACCGCATGCTCTCTGCGCGCACGCCGGCCGTCTTCGATGCCGATGCACTCAACCTCTTTGCGAAAACGCCGGCCATGCTCACGCGCCTCACGCAATTGGCCGGAAGCGGTGTCCCGCTGGTGCTGACGCCGCATCCGCTGGAAGCTGCGCGCCTGTTGCATACCGATGCACACGCCGTGCAACACGATCGGCTGGCCGCCGCCAAGGCGCTCGTCAATCGGACAGGTGCGGTAGTCGTGCTCAAGGGCTCCGGCACGCTCATCGCTGCACCAGGCATCTCGCCGGCCATCAATCCAACCGGCAACGGCGGGCTCGCAACGGGTGGTACGGGCGATGTGCTGACCGGCATGATCGGTGCATTGCTTGCGCAAGGCATGGGTGCGCGCGAAGCCGCACTCGCGGCTGTGTGGCTGCATGGCCGGGCCGCCGACGATCTTGTCCAAGCGGGCGTCGGCCCCATCGGCCTGCACGCCAGCGAGCTATGCGCACCGGCACGACGTGCGCTCAACGCCCTGCTGGCGTCGGACGTTCGCCGATAGAAAGCCGTCATACAGCGCCGTTATACTGCGCATTCGTTTTCCCGCCACAACTTCACGTCATATCCCGCCCGTATGCCCACAGCCCTACCCGCCTGGCAGTCCCTGACGCAACATGCTGAATCGATTCGCGCGACGCATATGCGCAACTGGTTTGCCGCGCCGGACGCCGAGGAACGGGTACGCGCCTTCACGCTTGAAGCGGCAGGTCTGACGGTCGACTACTCGAAAAATCGCATCACCCCTGAGACGCTCGCCCTGCTGCTGCAACTGGCCGACGAGGCTGGCGTGCTCACGCTGCGCGATGCCATGCTGCACGGCGACCGGATCAACAACACCGAGCACCGCTCCGTCCTCCACATGGCCCTGCGCGGGCAAGAGGAAGACGGCTATCGCGCAGACGGCGAGCCCGTCATGCCCGAAGTGCTGCGCGTGCGGGCCCAGATGCACGACTTCGCCAACCGCGTGCATAGCGGCGCGTGGACGGGCCATTCCGGCCAGCGCATCACGGACATCGTCAATATCGGCATCGGCGGTTCGGACCTCGGCCCCCGCATGGTGTGCCGCGCGCTCGACCACCTTGCCGTGCCGCAGGTGCGTGTGCATTTCGTCTCCAATGTCGACGGCACGGACTTGGCCGAAACGCTCGACCATCTGAATCCGGATACCACGCTCGCCATCGTCTGTTCGAAGACGTTCACCACACTCGAAACGATGGCCAACGCGCATAGCATGCGCCGGTGGTTCATCGAACATGGCGTGGCGGAAAGCCAGCTCAAGCAGCACTTTGTCGCCGTGTCCACCAACCGCGAGGCCGTCGTGCAGTTCGGCATCGACCCGGACAACATGTTCACGTTCTGGGATTGGGTTGGCGGGCGGTTCTCGCTGTGGTCGGCAGTGGGCCTGTCGATCGTGCTGGCGATCGGGCCGCAGCAGTTTGAAGCGATGCTCCACGGCGCGCGTGCGATGGACCGGCACTTTGCCACCGCCGCGCCGCGCGAGAACCTGCCGCTCATTCTCGGGATGCTGTCGGTCTGGTATCGCGGCTTCTTCGACGCGCCGAGCGCCTGCACCGTGCCCTACTGCGCGCCGCTTGAGCTGCTGACAGACTTCATGCAACAGCTGGAGATGGAGAGCAACGGCAAATCCGTCCAGCGTACCGGCGCAGCCATCGATACCGACACCGGCCCCATCGTCTGGGGCACGGCTGGCACCAATGGACAGCATGCGTATTTCCAGTTGATCCACCAGGGCTCGCAGATCGTGCCGGTGGATTTCATCACCACGCTGGAGCCCGTGCGCAGCCTGCCCGGACACCACGCCAAACTGCTCGCCAATTGCTTCGCGCAGGGCGAGGCACTGCTGCTCGGCCGCACCGCCGATGAAGTCCGCGCGGGCGGCGTCACCGACGAAGCACTCGTGCCGCACATGGTGTTCGAAGGCAATCGACCGAGCACGACCATCCTCATGGAACGGCTCGATGCTGCGTCACTCGGCGCGTTGATCGCCTGCGCCGAGCACCGCACCTTCGTGCAGGGCGCGGTGTGGAACATCAACTCGTTCGATCAGTGGGGCGTGGAGCTTGGCAAGAAGCTCGCCAAGCCGATCCAGGCGGAGCTGGAAGGCGCGCCCGCCTCCGTGGCGCATGACGCATCGACGGCGGCGTTGATCCGCCGCGCCAAAGCTGCACTCTGACGCAAACGTTCAGAGTTCGGTGACGGTCTCGTCGCCGACAAGATGCCCGGCTTCGATGGTGAGAATGCGGCTGCAACGTGCCGCGACGGAGCGGTCGTGCGTCACCAGCACCAGCGTGGAGCCGGCACTGCGGTTGAGTTCGAACATCAGCGCGATCACGGCCTCGCCCGTGGCGGTGTCGAGACTGCCCGTCGGTTCATCGGCGAAGAGAATGTCGGGCTCGGTCACGAACGCGCGTGCTAGGGCCACGCGCTGCTGCTCGCCACCGGACAGCGTCTTCGGATAGTGCGACAGCCGTGCCCCGAGGCCAACGCGCTCCAGCAGAACGGTGGCGCGACGGCGCATTTCGGCGGTGCCGACATCGCCACGCAACTCCAACGGCAGCATCACGTTCTCGAGTGCCGTCAGGTGGGGCAGCAGTTGAAAGGATTGGAAGACAAAGCCCACGTGGCTGCCGCGCACGCCCGCACGGCCATCCTCATCCAACTTGAACAGGTCGTTGCCCAGCAGCTTGACCGAACCCGACGTCGGCAAGTCCAGGCCTGCGAGCAACCCAAGCAGCGTCGATTTGCCCGAACCGGAAGCGCCAACAATCGCCAATGTCTCACCCCTTTCCACACGGAAGGCAACATCGCTCAGAATAGGCAACTCACCGGTGGCATCGCGCACAGTCTTGTGCAGCGAATCGACTTCAATCACCCAGGTAGCGGAAGACGACATGATTGGACTGGTAGGTAGGAGAAGACGCAGCGTGAAGTCACTTGTAGCAGCGCTTGGCTGCGCAGTGTTCGGCATGCTGCCACTCGCGCAGACGGCTGCAGCACAAGGCGCGCCGGCATCGCATCGCGTGGTGGTGCTGGGCGACAGCCTGTCGGCGGGATACGGCCTTGCGCAAGGCACAGGCTGGGTCGCGTTGCTCGACAAGCGCCTCAAAGAACGGAAGCCCGATTATAGCGTCGCCAATGCAAGCATCAGCGGCGACACCACGGCAGGCGGCCGCTCGCGCCTGCCTGCCGTGCTGGCACGCGAAAAGCCCTCTGTCGTGATTCTCGAACTAGGCGGCAACGATGCACTGCGCGGTCTCTCGCTCGCCTCCAGCGAGGGCAATATGAAGGCAATGATCGAAGCCTCGCAAGCAGCAGGCGCGAAGGTGCTGCTGGTGGGCATGAGCATTCCGCCCAACTACGGCCCGGATTACAGCGAGCGCTTCTTCGCCATGTTCGGCAAGCTGGCGCAGCAGTACAAGCTACCGCTGGTGCCGTTCCTGCTCGAAGGCGTTGCGCAACGGCCCGACTGGTTCCAGGAAGACCGCATCCACCCCATTGCCGCAGCGCAGCCGACGATGCTCGATAACGTGTGGCCCAAACTGGAACCTCTTCTCAAGGTCCGGGTCCGAAGATGACGGTTTTGCCGCGCCGTCTTGCGCCATCAGGTACATCGGATTCTTAAGCGGAGCGCGCGGCCTCATCTCACACGGGCGGGCACCATGAAGCTTCTGGCAAACGGGCTGCGAGCAGCGCGCGACAACAAGCGGTTCCTGGTTGGCATGTCGTTGCTCTTTGCCTTCCGTGCCTGCATTGCAGACTGGGCCGTCGTGCCCAGCGGTTCAATGAACCCCACCCTCATCGAGGGCGACTACATCCTGATGAACCGGTTGGCTTATGGGGTGCGCGTACCGGCCACCACCGTCTGGCTCAAACGCGGCAGCGAGCCTCAACGTGGTGATGTCGTTGTCTTTTCCTCGCCCGAAGATGGTACGAAGCTCGTCAAGCGGCTGATTGGTCTACCTGGCGATGTCGTTGAAATGCGCGGCGAAGCGCTCTACATCAATCACCAGCGCACGGCCTATGCTCCGCTGCCAGACGTCGCACCCGGTACGTTGCTGCAGGCAACAGCAACGCTGCCGCACGAACTCTGGTCCGAAGCGCTACCCGACCGAGAGCACACCGTGATGGTGTTGCCGGAGGTGCGTGCCCTGCGCAGTTTCGGTCCCATCACCGTCCCGCAAGACCACTACCTCATGCTGGGCGACAACCGCGACAACAGCCGAGACTCGCGTTATTTCGGCCTCGTACCGCGCAAGAACCTGATCGCCCGCGCTTCCCACGTGGCACTCTCATTCTATCCGGACCACTGGTACATGCCGCGCCTCGGACGCATCGGCAAGCCGCTGGACTAGTCGCTCCCAAAGAAAGTACGCAAAGAAAAAGCCCCCTCGATGTTGAGGGGGCTTTTTCGTCAGGCTACCTTCTGCGCGCCGTATCAGTCCTCTGCCGTATTGGCAGGTTTGCTGGCGTCAATCACGTTGCTGTTGATCTTCACCTTCGAGCGCGCCTTCAGTGCTTCGTAGTAGGCATTGAACTCGGTCTGACCGGCGGCCTGAGCCAGTTGCTGGGCATCGGCAGCACGGCGCGCCTCGTCCACGTTGGCCGGCGGCAGCACCTTGTTGATGCGATACAGTGCGTAGCCCTGGGCACCAAGGTCCACGCCGATGGTGACCGGCAGTTTGGTCGCATCAGCACGCAGGATGGCCGTCAGTGCAGCAGGCGACGTGCCTTGCGCCTGCTGGCGCGAGACCGTCTGGGCGGCGCTGAAGCCATCGGCGTTGTTGCTCTGCTTCACTGCGGCCAGCTTTTCTTCGCCAGCTTTCTTGGCCAGCGCAGCCGCTTGCTCGGCGATCACCTTGGCTTTGACCTGCTCACGCACGTCAGCCAGCTTCTTGACCGTGGCCGGACGGTACTCGGCGACACGCGCGGCAACGAGCGTGGTCGGGCCCACCTGGATGGCGGCCGTATTGCGGTGATTCTTGATCACGTCGTCTGCAAACAGCGCCTTGAGCACCTTGTCGTTGCCGATGGGACTGCCTGACTGCGCCGGGCTCGGCGTACGGGTCACGTTGTCAGCCGTCTGGATCTGCAGCTTGAGCTTGTCAGCCACCGGCTTCAGGCTGTCTGACTGATCTTCCACGGTGTTGGAGAACGCATCGGCCAGCTCCGAATACTTTTTGTTGGCGAGTTGCGTTCGCAGTTCGCGCTCAAGCTCCGGCTTGACGGCTTCCAGCGGCTGCACGCCGCCGCCCTTCACTTCTTCCAGCTTAATGATGTGGAAACCGAAATCGCTTTGCACCACGTCACTGATGTCGCCCGGCTGCTTGAGGGCGAACAGTGCGTTCTCGAACGGCGGCACGGTCGCGCCCTTGCCCAGGAAGCCCAGTTCCCCCCCCTGTGCAGCCGAACCCGGATCGCCCGAGTACTTCTTGGCCAGCTCAGCGAAGCTCGCCGGGTTCTTGCGCACCTCGGCAAGCACTTCTTCAGCCTTCTTCTTGGCGGCTTCCTTGTCGGCGGGCTTGGCGTTCTCGGGCAGCTTGATCAGGATGTGCGCGGCGCGGCGTTCTTCCTGCGTCTTGAAGCGCGCAGCGTTCTGATCGTAGTACTCCTTGATCTGCTCAGGCGTGACCGGGATCTGCTTCATCATGTCTTCGCCTGAGAACACGACATACTCGGCCTTGACCTGCTCCGGCACGGAGAACTCCTGCTGGTGCGCGTCGTAATAAGCCTGAATCGCCTTGTCGTCCGCGTTGACCTTTGCAGCGTAGTCAGCCGGCTTGAACAACAGCGCCTGCACTTCGCGTTGCTGATCACGTACCTGGATGAGGCGCTCCACCAGCGACTTCGGCACGAACGCCGACGATACGATCGATTGCGGAATCTGTTGCTGCGACAGCTCGAAGCGCAGATTGCCTTCCAACTGCTCGGGCGTCATGTTCTGCGCGGCGAGCAAGCGGACGTAGGCTTCCTGATCAAACGAGCCATCCGGCTTGCGCAGCGCTGCCACGGCCGGAATCTGCAGGATCGTGTCGCGAATCTTCTCGTTCGAGGTGGTCAGGTTTGCACGCACAACCTCATTGGCCAGCACGCGTTGCTGGATGATGCCGTCGAGCACATCACGGCGCATCTGCGGACCTTCGAACTGGCGCGGATCATATTGCGCACCAAGCATCTGGCGCAGACGCTCCGTCTGCTCGCGCACGCGCGCGTCGACTTCGTTGGTGGAGATGACCTTGCCGTCGACCTTGGCCGCGTCATGCGAGCTGTCCATGAAGCTCGAATAGCTCTGCACGCCGAAGAACACGAACGAAGGGAACACCAGAATCAGCAGCACCAGAAACATCAAGCGCCGATGCGTACGTACGAAATCAAGCATGCTGGACCGGAGGTGAATGGAAGATGGAAAATCCGGCGATTCTATCAGGTGCCGCCGACATTCCGGACAATCGCGGCGCAGCGTGCAGGCATGACCCGCAACGCATTCGCCGCTGAAAAGACAAAGGCCCGAACGAATCGGGCCTTTGTACAGGATTTGGCGGAGCGGACGGGACTCGAACCCGCGACCCCCGGCGTGACAGGCCGGTATTCTAACCGACTGAACTACCGCTCCAGATTGGATCGGACCACCCGACGCTGGAGCGGCAATACGAACGATGGTGGGTGCTGAGAGGCTCGAACTCCCGACCCGCGCCTTGTAAGGGCGCTGCTCTACCAACTGAGCTAAGCACCCGTTCGTACTGCCGGCGTGAGCCGGACTGTCCGGCGCCCGTGTTGTCACTCACGAGCACCAAAGCCCGCTAGTTTAGCGCATCTTTCAGCGCTTTGCCAGGTTTGAATTTCGCAACCTTGCCGCCTTCGATCGTGATGGCTGCACCCGTACGCGGATTGCGTCCATTACGTGAAGATCGCTTGCCGACGAGAAACGTACCGAAGCCAACCAGCGTGACCGACCCGCCCTCGCACAACGCATCTTTGATGCCGTCGATCAGCGCGTCGATGGCGCGCCCCGCCGCGGCTTTTGACATGTCAGTTTGTGCCGCCACATGGTCGATGAGATCAGTCTTGTTCATCGTGCCACCTCCCCGAACACCCGCTTAGTGTGGATTTATTAAAGTGGCCGTCAATCGACGTGTCAAGGCGAAGAACGGGGCGCCACACGTCGCAGCCTGCGCAAAGAAAAAGGGCCCGAACATGTCGGGCCCTTCCTCAACCTTGGCAGGCTACGGTGTCAGTGATGCACCATTTCCTGCGACTTGCCGTCGTCGCCCTTGGCGGGTGCCGGCTTGGCTTCTTCTTCCGGCAGCGGCTCCGGCTTGCGCACCAGCGCGAGTTCCAACACCTTGTCGATCCAGCGCACCGGCTGAATCTCGATGCTGTTCTTCACGTTGTCCGGAATGTCCGCCAAGTCCTTAACGTTCTCTTCCGGAATCAGCGCCAGCTTGATGCCGCCGCGGTGTGCAGCCAGCAGCTTTTCTTTCAAGCCGCCGATCGGCAGCACCTCGCCGCGCAGGGTGATTTCGCCGGTCATCGCCACGTCGGCGCGCACCGGAATACCGGTCAGCACCGATACCAGCGCCGTCGTCATCGCGATACCCGCCGACGGGCCGTCCTTGGGCGTCGCACCTTCGGGCACGTGGATGTGGATGTCGCGCTTCTCGAACATCTCATCCTTGATACCCAGCCGAGCCGAACGCGAACGTACCACCGAGCGCGCAGCCTCAACCGACTCCTTCATCACGTCGCCCAACGAACCCGTGCGGGTGATGTTGCCCTTGCCCGGCATCAGCGCGGCTTCGATGGTCAGCAGATCGCCGCCCACTTCGGTCCATGCCAAACCGGTCACCTGGCCGACTTGGTCTTCCTTACCGGCCAGACCAAAGTCGAAACGACGCACGCCAAGGAATTTGTCGAGGTTCTCCGAATCGACCTTCACCGACGTACCGCCTTCCTTCTTCAGCAGCAGCTGCTTGACGACCTTGCGGCAGATCTTCGAGACCTCGCGCTCCAGCGAACGCACACCAGCTTCCCGCGTGTAGTAGCGGATGATGTCGCGCAACGCGGCTTCGGTCACCTCAATCTCGCCTTCCTTCAGACCATTGTTCTTGATCTGCTTGGGCAGCAGGTAGCGGCGGGCGATGTTGACCTTTTCGTCTTCCGTGTAGCCCGACAGACGAATCACTTCCATCCGGTCCAGCAACGGCGCCGGAATGTTCAGCGAGTTCGACGTCGCCACGAACATCACGTCCGACAGGTCGAAGTCCACCTCGATGTAGTGGTCCTGGAACGTATGGTTCTGTTCCGGGTCCAGCACCTCGAGCAGCGCGGACGACGGGTCGCCGCGGAAGTCCGCACCCATCTTGTCGATTTCGTCGAGCAGGAACAGCGGGTTGCGCACGCCGACCTTCGTCAAGCTCTGCAGAATCTTGCCCGGCATCGACCCGATGTACGTACGGCGGTGACCGCGAATCTCGGCCTCGTCACGCACGCCACCCAGCGCCATGCGCACGAACTTGCGGTTCGTTGCACGCGCCACCGACTGCCCAAGCGAGGTCTTGCCAACACCCGGCGGCCCCACGAGGCACAGGATCGGCGCCTTCAGCTTGTCCACACGCTGTTGCACTGCGAGGTATTCAAGGATGCGCTCCTTGACCTTCTCCAGACCGTAGTGGTCTTGATCCAGCACTTGCTCGGCGTTCGACAGGTCGTTGTTGACCTTGCTCTTCTTGCGCCACGGCAGACCGACCAACGTGTCGATGTAGTTGCGCACGACCGTTGCCTCGGCCGACATCGGCGACATCAGCTTGAGCTTCTTGAACTCGGACTCGGCCTTCTTCTTGGCCTCCTTCGGCATGCGGGCGGCCTTGATCTTCTTGTCCAGCTCTTCGAGATCGGCGCCCTCTTCGCCTTCGCCCAGTTCCTTCTGGATGGCCTTGACCTGCTCGTTCAGGTAGTACTCGCGTTGGCTCTTCTCCATCTGGCGCTTGACGCGGCCGCGGATGCGCTTTTCCACCTGCAGGATATCGATCTCACCTTCAAGCTGCGAAAGCAGGCTCTCCAGACGTTCGGTCACGTTGAACATCTCGAGAATCTTCTGCTTCTGCTCGAGCTTGATCGGCAGATGCGCGGCGATGGTGTCAGCCAGACGACCCGGCTCATCGATGCCCGACAGCGACGTCAGGATCTCGGGCGGGATCTTCTTGTTCAGCTTCACGTACTGATCGAACTGCGACACGATGGCGCGACGCAGCGCCTCGGTCTCAGCCGATTCAGTGGGTTCCGGGCCGACGGGCACGGCTTCGCAGAAGAAGTGCGATTCGTCGTCGGTAACGGAAAGGATGTTGGCGCGCTGCGTGCCCTCGACCAGCACCTTCACGGTGCCGTCCGGCAGCTTCAGCATCTGCAAAATGTTGGCGATACAGCCGACCTCGTAGAGATCCTTGTCGGTCGGCTCGTCCTTGGCGGCGGTCTTTTGCGCCACGAGCATGATGCTCTTGCCCGCCTCCATCGCGGCTTCCAGCGCCTTGATGGATTTGGGGCGCCCCACGAACAGCGGAATCACCATGTGCGGAAACACCACCACGTCACGCAGCGGCAACAGCGGCAGGCGAATCTGCTCAGCGGGTAAAAGTTGGGTTCCGGACATTATTTTCCCCAGAAAGTCATGTAAGGGCTAAATTGGGCACAGCGACGGTTTTACAAGACCGCTGCTGCAAGTCGCATGCCGACCCGGTTTCCCGAAGCAAAAAAAGCCGCTCGCGAGCGAACGGCTTCCTGCATGGGATGCATACGGCGCATCCCGGCCGGGCATTCGCGTCAGTTGGAACCTGCAACCTTGGGTTGCTCTTCGTAAATCAGCAAGGGCTTGCCTTCGTCAGAGATCGTACTTTCATCGATCACCACTTTTTGCACACCCTTATGGTTGGGGAGGTCATACATCACATCCATCAGAGCGTGCTCGACAATGGAACGCAGACCGCGCGCCCCCGTCTTGCGCTTGATTGCCTTGCGAGCAATTGCCGTCAGCGCACTCGGACGAATTTCCAGTTCCACCCCTTCCATTGCCAGCAGCTTCTGGTACTGCTTGACGATTGCATTCTTGGGCTCGACCAGGATTTCCATCAAGGCAGCCTCGTCGAGCTTGGCCAGCGTCGCCACCACGGGCAGACGGCCAATCAACTCGGGAATCAGACCGAACTTGATGAGATCTTCTGGCTCCACTTGCGGCAGCACTTCGCTGACGTCGCGCTCTTCCTTGCTCTGCACCTCCGCCCCAAAACCGATACCGGTCTTGTCGGAGCGCTGCATGATGATCTTTTCAAGGCCATCGAACGCCCCACCGCAAATGAACAGGATGTTGGTCGTATCCACCTGCAGGAAGTCCTGGTTCGGATGCTTGCGACCACCTTGCGGGGGCACCGACGCCATCGTCCCTTCCACCAGCTTGAGCAGCGCTTGCTGGACGCCTTCCCCGGAAACGTCCCGGGTGATGGAAGGGTTGTCAGACTTGCGCGAAATCTTGTCGATTTCGTCGATGTAGACGATCCCACGCTGGGCCTTGTCCACCTCGTAATTGCAGTTCTGCAGCAGCTTCTGGATGATGTTTTCGACATCCTCGCCCACATAACCAGCTTCGGTCAGTGTGGTGGCGTCGGCGATGACGAACGGCACGTTCAAAAGACGCGCCAGCGTTTGAGCAAGCAGGGTCTTGCCCGAGCCGGTCGGCCCGATGAGCAGGATGTTGCTCTTGGACAGCTCGACATCGTCCTTCTTGCCGAGGTGCTTCAAACGCTTGTAATGATTGTAAACCGCCACCGCCAAGATCTTCTTGGCCTGCTCCTGACCGATCACATATTGGTCCAGGCTTTGGCGAATTTCATGCGGCGTGGGCAGATCGGACTTGACCGCCAGACCACCTTCCTTTTCGGAGATGGCGGCTTCGTCCCGGATGATCTCGTTGCACAGGTCGATACATTCATCGCAGATGAAGACCGAGGGGCCGGCAATCAGTTTCTTGACCTCATGCTGGCTCTTGCCGCAGAACGAGCAATACAGCAGCTTTTCGCCAGTCGAGCCTTTCTTGTCCGCCATAACGATTACCAGTAGTTCTTGGCAGCATCATACGCCAAATTATCTGGCGACGATCCGCAGGTGTTGTTCAAAGCAAAAACGAGGCGCGAGGCCTCGTTTTTGACACCGCTTGACATGTTTGACGCGGTTAACCGGTGTGCCGTGGAACGCACCGGCAATACCGCCTACCGCGCACATCGACGCATGACTGTGACACTTCAGCGCTTTGCGATGACCTGGTCAATCAGGCCATATTCCTTGGCCTGTTCGCTGCTCATGAAGTTGTCACGATCCGTGTCGCGCGCGATCTTGTCGACTGGTTGACCGGTCGCTTCCGAAAGCACAGTGTTCAGGCGCTCACGCAAGTACAGAATCTCGCGCGCCTGGATCTCAATGTCCGAGGCCTGGCCACGTGCACCGCCCAGCGGCTGGTGAATCATGATGCGCGAGTTCGGCAAGGCCAAGCGCTTGCCCTTCGCGCCGGCCGCCAGCAGGAATGCGCCCATGCTGGCCGCCATACCCATGCAAAGCGTGGACACATCCGGCTTGATGAACTGCATCGTGTCGTACATCGCCAGACCGGACGATACCGAACCGCCCGGCGAGTTGATGTACAGCGAGATGTCCTTGTCCGGATTCTCGCTTTCCAGGAACAGCAACTGTGCCACCACGAGGTTGGCAGTCTGGTCGTTGACCTCGCCCACCATGAAGATCACTCGCTCCTTGAGCAGGCGCGAGTAGATGTCGTAGGCGCGCTCGCCGCGGCCAGACTGTTCGACCACCATCGGCACCAGACCAAGCCCCTGCGTTTCGAGCGCGGAAGCCTGGGTACGGGCAAGTTGGTCGATCAGTTCATTGCGGATCATGCGGTTCTCCGGTGCTTATTTCGGAAACTCTATCGATCGAATCAGCCTTGCGCCGGCGTGGCGGTCAGCTCTTCGAACGACACGGCCTTGTCAGTAACCTTGGCCTTGTCGCACACAAAATTTACCACGTTGTTTTCGAGCACGTAGGCTTCCATCTCGGCCAGGCGCTGTTGGTCGCCGTAGTACCAGCGGATGACTTCCTTCGGATCTTCGTAGCTCTTGGCGAACTCTTCGATCTCGGCCTTGATCTGCTCCGGCTTGGCTTCCAGGCCATTGGCCTTCACGACTTCTGCCAGCACCAGGCCCAGCTTCACGCGACGCTCGGCTTGCTGCGTGAACATCTCGGCCGGGATCGGCATGTTCTTGGCGTTCGGCATGCCACGCGATTCGAGGTCACGGCGGGCCATTTCAACCAGGCGCTCCTGGTCTTGCTCGACCAGCGACTTCGGTACGTCCAGCTCTGCCACCTTCAGCAGCGCTTCCATGACTTGGTCCTTGAGCAGCGCGTGCGTGCGGCGCTTGACTTCACGCTCGAGGTTTTCGCGGATGTCGGCGCGCATCTTGTCGAGGTTGCCGTCGGCGATGCCCAGCGATTGCGCGAAGGCTTCGTTGACTTCCGGCAGGTGTGCCCACTCGACTTGCTTGAGCGTAACGGTGAACTCAGCCGTCTTACCGGCGACGTCCTTGCCGTGGTAGTCCTCGGGGAATGCCAGGGGGAATTTCTTCGACTCGCCTTGCTTCAGGCCCAGCGTGGCTTGTTCGAACTCGGGCAGCATGCGGCCTTCGCCCAGCACGAAGCTGAAACCTTCAGCCTTGCCGCCGGCAAATTCCACGCCGTCGATCGTACCCACGAAATCGACCGTTACGCGGTCGCCATCCTGTGCAACCGCTGCACCACCGTCGCCGTGCTCGCCGGCTTCGCCGCGCGGGTGGTAGTGCACGCGTTGCTTGCGCAGGATGTCGAGCGTCTTGTCGATCTCGGCATCGGTGATTTCGGTCTTGGTGCGGGTCAGTTCTGCGCCGGCCAGATCGCCGAGCTTGACTTCCGGATACACCTCGAAGGTGGCGTCGAACGCGACTTGGTCATCGGCCACGCCTTCGGTCTTCAGCTCAAAGCGCGGTTGGCCGGCAACCTTCACGCCCTGCTCGTTGGTGATGTCGAAGAACTGACGGGCAGCCTTGTCGTAGCGGACTTCGAATTCGACCTGTTGGCCGTATTGCTTCTCGACCATCTTCATCGGGACCTTGCCCGGGCGGAAGCCGGACATCTTGACGGTCTTGGACAGACGCGCCAGACGGCTTTGCTTCTCTTGCTCCACTTCGGCCTTCGGGACAGCCAGGGTCACTTTGCGATCAAGCTTGCCGAGGTTTTCGATAGTCGACATGGTCGTAATTCCAGATTCAGAAGATGGTTGCGTCGAACGGCGCAGCGCCAGCAGCAGCCGTGGTTCAAAGTTCTTGGTCTTGCCGGGCTTGCAGGAATGCGGCGCGAGGGCCGCTTCAAAGCACAATGCACGGCACAACGGGCGCGTTCAGGCTGGCAAGCGCAAAACGCATATTATGGCATGGAACGTTCGGCGGCCCTGATTTTTTGGCTCGGAATGCTTGGAAAACCCTCCAAACAGCGCATTAGTCCAGCAGTTGCGCAGCTTCGTTTTGGGTGGGTGCAGCGCTCTGCTCTTGCGAGCGTCCATGCTGCAATGCTCGCAAGATAAAACGGCCGGGATCAAGCGCTGCGGCCAGATCCGATTCCAGCGGCAGCGGACCGCCGTCGATCTGGGCCGCCAGCAACTCAGCGCCCAGCACAGACCATGTGAGCCCGCGCGAGCCGTACGCAAGGGCGGCATACAGCCCGCCGAGGCGAGGCAGTTGCGCATGCGGCCCGCGCAAGCGAAAGCCGGGCGCCCTGGCCGCCGCCTCATCCACCAGCGGACCGATCAACGGCAACCGGTTGGCGGAGACGCACCGCACACCAACATATCCATGCAGTTCTGCAGGATTCAGCTTCGCCAGCGCGCCCGATTGCTTTGGCTGCAATCGACCAAGCCGATCGAGGTTAGCCGCGTGATCAGCGACGCGCTCGGCCAGATCGGATTCGCCCGGCTGGAACGACGAGCCTGTACGTACCGTCCTTGCCCCCGCTTCGGCGGGCAGCAGGTAGCCATCGCCGCAAACGACGGCCTTCGGCCAGGCAGCACCCGGCTCCAAGCTGCTGGTGGGCACATCTGTGAGTTGACCGCGCACCGGCTTGAGCGACGCAGATGTCAGCGGAGCCAGGCGTGCGGCACCCAGACTGTTGGCGAGAACGACGACCGGCGCACTCGCAATCACATCGCCTTGCGAATCCAGCGCATGCCATTGATCGCCGTCTTGGCGCAGCGATTCGACGTGCGTATTCCAGCGCGCATCAACTGCGGCGCCAGCAGCGGCCAGATTGGCGCGACAAACATCAGGCGGCGCAACCCAGCCGGCTTGCGCAAACCACCAGCCGCCCTGCGGCACCCTGGCGCCGACACGTCGGGCGGCTTCGTTCACGTCGAGCCAATCGATGTAATCCGTCGGATAGCCGAGCGCTTGCACGATGCGTTGCTGCTCGACAGCGTCGTCGGCATGTTCGGCGAGTTGGAGCACGCCGGTAGGTTGGAAACCTGTGGCGAAGCCGGCGCGATCGAGTGCGTCCCAATGGCGGCGTGCGAGCAGGTTGCCGGTGCGCGAAAGGCGCGAAAGCACGCTGTCGTCGATGGACACATGCGGATGCATGGCCGCTGCGCGATGCGCCGACGTGCCGAGCGCGGGGCCGTCGTTTGCGTCGATGAGGGTGATGCGCCAGCCGCGCGATGCGAGCCGCTCCGCAACAGAGCAGCCTGCAAGCCCCGCGCCGAGCACGATGGCGTGATGCTGGCTCCAGGCGGGCGCTTCAGCCGGTCCGCGCCTGGTGCGCCAATGGGTTGGGAACTGCGCGACCGTCATGTCGCGCTTGGAGCCGAAACCGGGCGCCTTGTGCGCCTCGAAGCCAGCCTCCTGCAGGCCGCGTCGCACGAATCCTGCGGCGGTGTACGTGGCTAATGTCGCGCCGGCACGAGCGACCCGCGCGAGCTGCTTGAACACGCGCGGCTGCCACAGGTCAGGATTCTTGGCTGGGGAGAAGCCGTCGAGATAGAACGCGTCGGCGGCGCACGACAGCTGTGGCAGCGTCTCCATCGCATCACCGAACAGGAGCGTGAGGGTGACGCGGCCGCCGTCGAACGCAAGGCGATGCACACCGGGCACCGGCACTGGCCATGATTGACGGAGCGTCTCGGCCAGCGGGGCCAGCGCACCGCTTTTCGGATGCACGATCGACAGGCCTGCGCGATCGAACGGATGCTTCTCGATCGAGACGAAATCGAGCCGCGCGCAACGCTGCGGATCGTCGCGCCATACAGCCCACGTGGCCAGGAAATTCAGGCCCTGGCCGAAGCCGGTTTCGACGATAGTGAAGGTGCGCTTGCCCTGCCATGCAGCCGGCAAGCGGTTGCCGCCCAGGAAGACGTGCTGCGCCTGCGCCCAACCGCCTTCGGAGCTGTGATAGACGTCGTCGTACTCTGCGGAGAACGGCGTGCCGTCCGACGTGAGCTGAGGCGTGGCGAGAACGAGGCCGCGTGGCATGAAACACCTTAGAAAGAAGCGGCGAATTGTAACGCCGCCCTTCCCTTGCGCCTTGATCTGAAGCAGTCTGCCTACCGTCTTTCCCCGGAGGCCGGGTCGGCCAGACTCACCGGCTGCACGATCATTGGATGCTTGGTTATCGCGGCCGGATAAGCGTACGGTGTGCCCCCAAGCCGGTCTCTTCAGCGCTGCCAGTCCATACATGAGGGCGTCGCACAATACCTCTGCCGGGTCCGATAAATGCCAATCCAGAAGGGTGCGCTAGGAATTGGCGAGGAGCAGCAAGATGGCGCTAGACCCGATCGTCCGGGGACCGGCGCTGCCAAGCCATGAACGCAACCGCCAGCGCGGCCACAGACAGGCCGATTGCCAGCCCAGTCAACCTCCCAGCGCGACGGGCCTCATCGGCTTGGTGGCGCGCTTCAATGGCCTGGCGCACGGTTTCCCAGAAGGCCTCGCGATGCTCGTTCTCGTCAAAAATGGACATGGCACGCTTCCCCGTTTCGTATGGCTTGCCTTGCCATCGTAGGGAACGCCCGGCTGGTCTGCCACCGCACGTTTCGTGTAGGACACGGTGCCAGCCATTACTCAAACGGCAGGCAGCGGCTTGCGCCCGGGGCCGTCGAGGGGTCGAGCGATCTCGGCATCGCCTTGCCCGAGGTCCATTGCATCTGCGCGTTCGGCGGTGGACAGCTCGTCTGCGCGATAGCCCGTGCGGTTGAGCAGTACCAGCGTGCACGCCAGCGACACCAGCGCATACAGCGCCGAGGACACCGCCACGCCCACGATATTGCCGCTGCTGTTGAGCATCCACTGCGCAAACACGGGCGTGCCACCCCCCACCACAAGCGAACACAGCTGGTACGCCAGCGACAGTCCCGTATAGCGGATGCGCGTCGGGAACACGCGCGCCAGAATGCCGCCGATGGCACCGTAGAACATCGAATGCGGAATCGTTGCCAGGCACATGCCGAGCAACGCAATCCAATACACCTTGGTCTCGATGGCAAAGAACATCACCGGCATGAGCAGGAATTCCGGCAGCACCATCAGGCAGATCGCACGACGCATGTCCATGCGCGAAACCAGCCATGCACCGATTGGCTGCGTGATGAACTGCACCACCAACGCAATCGCGATGATGCCGAGGAAGGTGTCCTGCGCGTAGCCGAGCTCCTTCGTGGCCCACGCGAGCGCGAAATTGCTCTTCAGGTACGTCACGTGAATGAGCGGCAGCGTGCCAGCACCCAGCAGCACGAGGCCCCAATGGTCACGCACCACATCTTTGAGTGGCAGTTTGACGGTCTTCTTCTGTGCCAGCACGCGCTTCATGTCATCCGACTCTTCCAGCTTCAGGCGGATGACCATGCCGACAATCACCAGCAGCGCCGACAGCAAGAAGGGCACGCGCCAGCCCCACAGCATGAACTGCGGTGTCGGCAATGCGCTCAGCGCAAAGAACACCAGCGTTGCAAGCAGATTGCCCGTGGGCGAACCCTGCTGCGCAAATGCCGAGTACAGGATGCTCTTGCGCTTGGGTGCGCTTTCGCTGGCGATCAGCACTGCACCGCCCCACTCGCCGCCCACGGCCACGCCCTGGATCACGCGCAGCACCACCAAGCCCACCGGCGCCCACATGCCGATCTGCGCATAGCCCGGAAGCAGGCCAATGCCCATCGTCGCCACGCCCATCAGGATGAGCGTGATGATGAGTGTGGTCTTACGGCCAATCTTGTCGCCCAGATGGCCAAAGATGATCCCGCCGATGGGCCGCGCCGCAAAGCCCGCCCACAACGTGACGAACGACAACAGCGTCGCGATGCCCGGGTCCAGCGTCTTGGAGAAGAACACCTTGCCGAAGACAAGCGCGGCAGCAAGGCCGTAGATGTAGAAGTCGTACCACTCGATGGTGGTGCCGATGAATGCGGCCACCGCGGCACGGCGCGGCTGCAGATTTGCGGCCGCGTCGGTCTGGGGCGCAGGCTGATGAGGCATGTTGGTCTCCTTGGTGGTACTGCCGGTTTGGCGAAGCCTCTGCTGGGCTGTCTGCCTTGTTGTGGTGAACCTGGGTTACTTCATTTCAAAACGCCAGCCTGAAACAAGCGCTGCCGGGTGTCTGCGTCAATGCCCAGCGAAGCCAGCACGGCATCGGTATCGGCGCCGAGCGCAGGCGGCGCGTTGCGATACGTAGCCGGCGTGCGCGACAGCTTGATCGGCGAACCGGTCCCGCGGTACTCGCCCAGTGCGACCACCATCTGCCGGTGCAGCGTATGCGGATGGCGCGCCACCACATCGACGCTCAACACGGGCCCGCAGGGTACGCCGCCATGGATCAGGTCTTGTGCAAGCGTCTCGCAGTCGAAGCGTGCCAGTTGTGCTTCCAGCGCGTGCTTCAGCTCCGGGCGATGCGCGCAGCGGCTGCGGTTGTCCGCGAAGCGCGCGTCGTGCGCCAATTCCGGCGCGCCGATATGCGCGCACAGCTTGGCGAACTGGCGATCGTTGCCCACCGCCAGAAAAATCGGCGCGGTGCCGGTCTGGTAGCTGTCGTACGGGGCAATGTTCGGGTGCGCATTGCCGCTGCGCTGCGGCACCTTGCCCGAGCCAAAGTAGTTGGGCAGATGCGGATGCAGCAGCGACACACCGCAGTCGTACAGAGCAATATCGATCGATTGCCCGCGCCCGCTCTTCTCGCGCTCGGCCAGCGCCAGCAGGATGCCGGCGAGCGCGTTGAGCCCCGTCACCATATCGACGATCGGCAGGCCGACACGCATCGGGCCGCCATCGCGCTCGCCATTGACGCTCATCAGGCCAGCCATGGCCTGGATGGCGGCGTCGTAGCCGGGCAACCCACCGAGCGGGCCGTCAGGGCCAAAGCCGGAAACGGCGCAGTGGATCAAGCGCGGAAAGCGCGGTTGCAGGTCGCGCTCGAAATCCATGCCCCAGCGGGCGAGCGTGCCAGGCTTGAAATTCTCGACCAGCACATCGGCGTCTTCCAGCAATTGCCAGAGCACGGCGCGGCCCTCTTCGTTCGACAGATCGACCGAGATACCGAGCTTGTTGCGGTTGACGCCGTTGAAGTACCAGGCGGTATCGCTCTCGTCGAACGGCGGGCCCCAGGTGCGGGTTTCATCGCCAACGGGCGGCTCCAGCTTGATGACCTGCGCGCCGTGATCGGCGAGTGCCTGCGTGCAATATGGACCGCCGAGCACGCGGCTCAGGTCGATGACCTTCAGGCCGTGCAATGCGCCGTGGATTGTGCTCATTGCACGTCTCCGGTCGGCAACGCCTGCATCGCCAGGGCAAATGACACCTCGCGCTGCTTGACGAGCGCATCACACAGCAGCGCATCATCGTTCTCGGGCAAGGCCAGCGGATCGACCGGCAGCAGCTTGTGACGCAGCACCAGATGCGCAAGCGCCAGCCGGCGATGGTCCGGCGCCAGACGCACGCCTTCCACCGCCATGAAGATGGCTGTGGTGATGTGATACAGCGCAGAGCCGGCCTGACGCACCAGTTCGTCGCTGCCGTCTTCAGCCACCTTGGCAATTGCACCGCATACGCGGTCGAGCGTGGCGCGCAGCAACGCATCGCTCTGCGGCGGCAGCGTGACGCCATCGAGCATGCCGATGAGATAGGCGCGCAACGGCTCCAACGCGCCTTCGCGCTTCACAGCGCGTGCAATGTCAAGCGCGACGATGTTGCTCGTACCCTCCCAGATGGAGCCCAGATGTGCGTCACGCACGAGGCGCGCATCGCTCCACTCTTCGATGTAGCCGGTACCACCGCGTACTTCCATCGCGTCTCCGGTTACGCGGCGCGCGTCGCGGCAAGCGCGGAACTTGATGAGCGGTGTCAGGATGCGCACGCATTTGGCGGCCTGCGCATCACCTGCATCTGCCAGCGGCAGCCGTTGCGCGATCTGCATGAACATCGAGCGCGCCTGCTCCGTCGGCAGCAACATCTTCAGAAGCTGGCGCTGCATCAGCGGCATGTCGATCAGCTTGCGGCCGAAGGCTTCACGGTTGCGCGCAATGTGCAACGCTTCGGTCGTGGCGCGGCGCATCAGGCCGGCAGCGCGCACACCGTTCGACAGCCGCGACATGTTGATCATGTCGGCCATCTGGTGGAAGCCTCGGCCGATCTCGCCGATCAGGTATGCGGCGGCGCCCTCGAGCACGATCTCGCCGCTGGCCATCGAACGGGTGCCCAGTTTGTCTTTCAGGCGGACGATGCGGTAGTGGTTGCGCGAGCCGTCGGGCAGCGCCTTGGGCAACAGGAACAGCGCCAGACCGTTGATGCCGGATGGCGCACCGTCCGGTCGGGCGAGCACCATGGCGAGATCGGCATCGGCGTTGGAGCAGAACCATTTGTCACCGTACAGCCGCCAGGTTTGCGTGCCGTTGGGGGCGGTTTCCAAGGCGGCGCGCGTGGCGATTCGGGCGACGTCCGACCCGGCCGCCTGCTCGGTCATGAACATCGCGCCCTGGTACAGCACATCAAAGTCGCGCGAAGCCAGCATCGGCAGGTAGCGCGCCACGACTGCAGGATCGCCAAACTTGCGCAGCGTGCGCGTGAGCGAATCCGTCATGCTGACCGGGCAGCACAAGCCGAACTCCGCCTGCACGAACAGATAGGTGAGCGCGTATTTGACCAGCGGCGGCGGTGCGTTGCCGACATGGCTCATGGATGCGAGACCTAGCTCGGCATAGGCCACGCGCTCCAGCGCAACGTAATCGGGGTGCTTGTCGATGCTCTGCACGGGCTCGCCGCGACGGGTGCGGTGGCGTAGCTGGGGCGGGTTGTGATCGGCGCTGAGGGCCCAGGCGTCGAGTTCGTCCGAGGCGCGCTGGCCGAGCGACTTGAGCTGGGGCTCCAGCTCGCGGTATCGGGCGTCGCCCAGGTACAGCCGCAAAAGGCGCCCGAGGTCAGGATCGACGTGGAAGAAATTGATCCCCCGGCTGTCGGGGATGTTCTGGTGGCCGCCGGACTGGGTCGTAAGCGGCTCGCGGGCGATGTCGTTCATGCGGTTGGCCTCGCTGTCTCCTGTTTTGTCCGGCCAGCATAGAAACGCTATCGATAATCGTCCAATACAGGTTTTGTCCTGTACGATAAGAATCCCTTATCGACGATCACGCCCGTAATGGACTTGAAGCAACTGCGCTATTTCGTTGCCGTGGCGGAAGAACTGCACTTCGGGCGTGCGGCGCAACGGCTGTTCATCTCCCAGCCGGCGCTGAGTTTCGACATCCGCAAATTCGAAGACCAGCTGGGCGTGCAACTGCTCGCGCGCACCAGCAAAAGCGTGGCGCTCACGAACGCCGGTCAGGTGTTGTTGGACGAGGCCCGCAAGCTGTTGCAGCAAGCGGCAGAGGTCGAGCGCATCACGCAGCGCTCTGCGCACGGGCTGGCGGGCCGGCTGCGCGTCGCCTTCGTCAATTCGATGCTGTATCGCGGCCTGCCGCGCGCGGTGGAGCGCTTCGAGGCCGATCACCCCGCCGTGGAAATCATCCTGCGCGAAATGAACACAGGCGAGCAGGTCCAGGCCATCCAGCGTCAGCAGATCGACCTGGGCTGCGCATATTGGGGCACGTTTCCCGCCGACGTCGTTTCCACGCCGATCTTCTCGGAGCCCTTCGTCGCCTGCCTGCCCGCCGGCCACGCGCTGGCGCGCCGCAAGAGCCTGGGGCTGGATGCGCTCGCACAAGAGCCGTTCATCCTCTTCCCACGCACGGTGTCACCGCACTATCACGACCTGATCATCGCGCTGTGCGTGGATGCGGGGTTCAGCCCGGTGATCCGCCACGAGGCACGGCTTTGGCAAACCGTGGTGACGATGGTGGGGTTCGGCATGGGCGTGGCGCTGGTGCCCAAGACGCTGCAACACGCCGGCGATGCGCGCGTGAGCTTCGTGCCGCTGGCCGGTGGCAAAAAAGAATCGCCCGTGCTGTCATTACGACGCACCGGCGATGCAGAGCCGGTAGCAAGCCGCTTTCTCGAGTACCTAGAAGCCGCTGCGCACGAGAACGTGAAACCTTGAAGGCTCAACTCACAGCATTTTGCTGAGGAAGATCCGGTTCGTACCGGGCGGATCGCAAGGGACCTCTCCAAACCGCACCCAGCCGTTGCGTTCGTAAAACTCCGGCGCCTGAAAGCTGATCGTATAAAGCACTGCCGAGCGACAGCCCCGTCGGCGCCCTTCTTCTTCGAACCTGCGCAACACCTCGGTGCCGATGCCAATGCCGCGCAACGTCTCGGGCAGATGGAACAGATCCAGAAACAACATCCCCAACGACGTCCGCCCGCTCGCGCCACCGACCACCTCGCCGCTCTGAGGATCGCGGACCAGGACCGCCAACGGTTGGCGATCACCGTAGCCGACGTGCTGATCGTTGAAGTGGTTCAGCCCGCTGCCGATGATCTGGATCGATTCTTCATCCGCCGCGTCGGTGACGATGATTTCCGGAGCCTGCATGCAAACCTTATTGCCTCTATTGCGTCCGGGCCGGCAGGACGGCGGGTGTCGTCTGCGCCGGCCGCATGTGCGGCATCATGTTTGTATTCAGGTGGTACATCACCCACAGCGAACCGCTGAGCGTAATGACCACCAGCACGAGCGTGAACATCAGCGACAGCATGTTCCAGCCGCCTTCGGACTTGGCGTTCATGTGCAGGAAATAAATCATGTGCACCACGATCTGTACCGCGCCGATGAGCAGGATCGCCACCGCCGTGGTCGATGATCTGTCGAAGACGTTCGCCATCACCAGCCAGAACGGAATCGCCGTCAGGAAGACGGACAGCACGAACCCTGTCAGGTAGCCGCCCAGCGTGGCGTGCGGTCCGATCTCTTCTTCGTGATGATGCGCATCGTGGGCACCACCGTGTCCGTTCATCGTTTGATCTTGCGCGCTCATGGCAGCGTTCCCATCAGGTAGACGAAGGTAAAGACGCCGATCCAGACAACGTCCAGAAAGTGCCAGAACATCGATAGGCACATCAGCCGGCGCTTGTTGGCTGTGATCAGCCCGTGCCTCGACACTTGCAGCATCAGCACGATCAACCAGATCAGGCCAAACGTTACGTGCAGCCCGTGCGTGCCGACCAGCGAGAAGAACGAGGTCAGGAACGCGCTGCGCGTGGGCCCCGCGCCCTCGTGTATCAGGTGCGCGAATTCGTAAAGCTCCACCGCAAGAAACGCAGCGCCTAAGACCCACGTGATGGCCAGCCAGATCTGCATGGCCGGGACCTTGTTCTGCTGCATCTGCAGCATCGCAAAGCCATAGGTAATGGACGACAGCAACAGGAACGATGTGTTGAGCGCCACCAGCGGCAGCTCGAAGAGTTCCGCCCCGGTGGGCCCGCCGGCATACTCGCGGCCGAGCACGCCGTAAGCGGCAAACAGGCACGCGAAGATCAGGCAATCGCTCATCAGGTACAGCCAGAACCCGAGCAGCGTGCCGTTTGGTACGTGAGGTTCTTCGGTGACGTGGAACTGATACCCGCCCGGCGGTACGTCATCCACCGTTGTGGTACCCGTGGGGCCGGTCACATGCAGGGATGTGGTCGTTTCAGCCATGGCCTGCCATCAGTTGGGTGCGCGATGCTTCGGTCCGGACCACATCTTCGGCCGGAATGTAGTAATCGCGCTTGTAGTTGAAGGTGTGAATGATTGCCGAGACGATCGTGGCCGCGAACGACGCGATGGCAAGCCACCAGATATGCCAGATCAGCGCAAAGCCACACACCGTCGAGAGCCCCGCGAGCACGATGCCGGCAGCGGTGCCCTTGGGCATGTGAATCGGCTTGAAACCCTCCTGCGGACGTCGGTAGCCGTACTGCTTCATCTGCCACCAGGCATCGGCGTCATGGACGAGCGGCGTGAACGCAAAGTTGTACTGCGGCGGCGGCGACGACGTTGACCATTCCAGCGTGCGGCCGTTCCACGGGTCGCCTGTCGTATCGCGCAGTTCCTCGCGGCGCCGGAAGCTGACCACGAGCTGGATCAGGAAGCAGGCGATGCCGATGGCGATCAGCAGCGCACCGAACGCGGCGATCTGAAACCAGATTTGCAAGGAGGGATCATCGAAATGGTTCATGCGGCGTGTCACCCCAAGCATGCCCAGCCAGTACAGCGGCATGAACGCAAAGTAGAAGCCGACAAACCAGAACCAGAACGAAGCCTTGCCCCACGACGATACGAGGCGGTACCCAAACGCTTTGGGGAACCAGTAGGTGATGCCTGCCATGAGGCCGAACAGCACGCCCCCAATGATCACGTTGTGGAAGTGTGCGATCAGGAACAGGCTGTTGTGCAGCGAGAAGTCTGCCGGCGGCACCGCCAGCAGCACGCCGGTCATGCCGCCCACCACGAACGTGACCATGAACCCGATCGTCCATAGCATCGGCGGCTCGAAGCGGATCTTGCCGTGGTACATCGTGAACAGCCAGTTGAAGATCTTGGCGCCCGTCGGGATCGAGATGATCATCGTCGTGATCCCGAAGAACGAGTTGACGCTGGCGCCAGACCCCATGGTGAAGAAGTGATGGAGCCACACGAGGTAAGACAGCACGGTGATCACGACCGTTGCGTAGACCATTGACGCGTAGCCGAACAGGCGCTTGCGGCAGAACGTGGCAACCACTTCCGAGAAGATGCCGAACGCGGGCAGCACCAGGATGTAGACCTCGGGATGGCCCCAGATCCAGATCAGGTTCACATACATCATTGCGCTGCCGCCCTGCTCGACCGTAAAGAAATGGGTGCCGACGTAGCGGTCCAAGGCGAGCAGGGTCACGGCGGCCGTCAGCACCGGAAACGCTGCAACGATGAGCGCGTTGGTGCACAGTGCCGTCCACGTGAAGATCGGCATGCGCATCAGCGTCATGCCCGGCGCGCGCATCTTGACGATGGTCACCAGCAGATTGATGCCCGATAGCACGGTACCGACCCCCGCTATCTGCAACGCCCATATGTAGTAATCGACGCCCACATCCGGGCTTGCAAGGATGCCCGATAGCGGCGGATAGGCCAGCCAGCCGGTGCGCGCGAATTCGCCCACGAACAACGACATCATCACCAGGACGGCGCCGCCCGTGGTCATCCAGAAGCTGAAGTTGTTGAGGAACGGGAACGCCACGTCGCGCGCGCCAATCTGCAGCGGCATGACGAAGTTCATCAGCCCCGTCACCAGCGGCATGGCGACGAAGAAGATCATGATCACGCCGTGTGCGGTGAAGATCTGGTCGTAGTGATGCGGCGGCAAGTAGCCAAGGTTGTCGCCAAAGGCCACCGCCTGCTGGATGCGCATCATGACGGCATCGGCAAAGCCGCGCAGCAGCATCACGATGCCGAGCACGACATACATGATGCCGATCTTCTTGTGGTCGATGCTCGTGAACCACTCACGCCAGAGGTAGCCCCAGAGCCGGAAGTACGTCAGCGCCCCGACCACCACAAGGCCGCCAAGCGCGACGACCGCGAAGGTAGCGAGCAGGATGGGCTCGTGATACGGAATGGCCTCCCACGTCAGGCGGCCAAAGATCATGTTGGCGAGTTCGGAACGCTCGGGCATGGATGTCACCTGTGCCTGTATTGACCAATTCTGGCCGATCAATGTTGGCGAAAAACGTCAAAGGGACTGAAAGAGCTGAAAAGCGGAAAGGGCCGGAACGACTCAAGGCCCCCGGCTACCGCAACAGCCTTCGACCGTCGTTGATGGCGGCATCTGGCGCAAACATCGGCATGGCATCGGCCGTATTGCTGGCGGTACAGATTTCCGCCGTAGGGTCGAAGCGCCTGACGTTGCGGTTGCTCGCCATGGTGTCCGCCAGGCATGCCTGGCCATCCACACAGCGGTTCAGGATGCGGTCATACAGGTCTGGCGCCACGCTGGCGTAACGCTGCACCGGTTCGCTCTCGCTGGGCGTGGCCAGCTTCAGATAGGTGTCCTTGGACAGCGCCGTGCCCGACGACTTGACCTGCTGGACCCACCGGTCAAACTCTTCGTTCGACAGACCATGGAATTTGAACCGCATGTGCGAGAAGCCCGCGCCGCTGTAGTTGGACGAGAACCCGTCATAAACGCCGGGCCGGTTGATCACCGCATGAAGCTTGGTTTCCATGCCCGGCATCGCATAGACCATGCCTGCCAGCGACGGCACGAAGAACGCGTTCATGACCGTGGTCGCCGTGATACGGAACGAAATCGGGCGGTCAACAGGAGCGGCCAACTCGTTGACAGTCGCAATGCCTTGCTCGGGATAGACGAACAGCCACTTCCAGTCCATCGCCACCACTTCCACGGTGAGTGGCTTCGTCTCGGCAGGCACCGGACGATTCTGATCAAGCCGCGTCAGCGGCCGATACGGATCCAACTGATGGGTGCTGACCCAGGTGATGGCGCCCAGCGTGATGATGATGAGCAGCGGGGCAGCCCAGATGGCCAGCTCCAGCACGGTGGAATGATCCCAATCGGGGTTGTAGGGCGCGTTTTCGGCGCTCTCCCGATATCGCCACGCAAACAGCAGCGTAAGAAAGATCACGGGCACGATGATCAGCAACATCAGGCACGTTGCAATGATGATCAAGTCCCGCTGTCGCACCGCCATGTCGCCAGCCGGCGACAACAGCACGGCGTTGCTACAACCAGCAAGGGTCACCAACAAGGCAATTGCTGCACCTCGCCAAAGCGACCTTCCCGTAATTCCAAGGGGTGTCACTACTGCATTGAAGCGTGGCATGGGTCTCGGAAGTGGCGTTTGGTTAACGTCGCGCTGGGATGGCCCAACGATCTTTCGACTTGTCGTTGCAGTTTAGGCGCTATTCTGGTCTTGTGATGACGGACTTTTTTTGATCGCCGTACGACACCCCCTCCCCCGAAATCTCGATGGAGACTCCACGATGGCAAGTCTGACCCACCAGCATCGCGCGTCGCCCACTGCACCTCCGGCACCAGGACACCATGAAGTTGCTCCGGCAGAGATCGCCATAGGCGTCGTGATCGGGCGAGCGTCGGAGTACTTCGACTTTTTCGTCTACGGCATCGCCTCGGTGCTGGTGTTCCCGACGGTCTATTTTCCGTTTGCGAGTGAACTTGCTGGGCTCTTGTTCAGCTTCACGGTCTTCTCGTTCGCCTTTATCGGCCGCCCTTTCGGCACGGCGCTGTTCATGCGCATCCAGCGCCGATGGGGGCGCAGCACCAAGCTGACAGCGTCGTTATTCCTGCTTGGCACGGCCACGGTGGGCATTGCGTTCTTGCCGTCGTATGCGTCGATCGGCCACTCGGCAATCTATTTGCTGGCGCTGTTCCGCTTCATGCAGGGCATCGCGTTTGGCGGTTCGTGGGACGGTCTGCCATCGCTGCTGGCATTGAATGCGCCGGAAAACAAGCGCGGCTGGTACGCCATGGTCGGACAACTGGGCGCACCCACCGGCTTCATCATTGCTGGCGCGCTGTTCCTGTTCCTCTACACCAGCCTGACGTTTCAGGAATTTATCGATTGGGGCTGGCGTTATCCGTTCTATGTCGCGTTTGCCATCAACGTGGTGGCGCTGTTTGCGCGGCTGCGGCTGGTGGTCACGCACGAATACACGCAACTGCTTGAGGAAGAAGAGCTGGAGCCCATCAGCACCCTGCAGATGGTGAATGCGCAAGGTTTCAACATCTTCCTGGGCGCCTTCGCCGCGCTGGCAAGCTACGCGCTATTCCATCTGGTCACCGTGTTTCCCCTGTCATGGGTGTCGCTGCGCAAGACACAGACTGTGCCTGCCGTGCTGACCGTCCAGATCATCGGCGCTGCGATTGCGTTTGTGGGTACGCTGGTCTCCGGCCTGATCGCAGACCGTTTCGGCCGACGCACCACCTTGGCGGCCATGGCCGTGCTGATCGGCATCTTCAGCCTGGCCGCGCCCTGGCTGCTCGATGGCGGTGTTGCGGGCCAGGACGCTTTCATCCTGATCGGCTTCGGTCTGCTGGGGTTGTCTTATGGGCAAGCGGCCGGCGTGGTCACGTCCAACTTCGAAAGCCGATTCCGCTACACCGGCGCTGCGCTGACCACCGATTTTGGATGGCTGTTCGGTGCGGCCTTCGCGCCGCTCGTGGCGTTAGGTTTGTCGTCGCTGTTCGGGCTCGGTGCGGTGAGCCTGTACCTGCTCTCAGGCGTGGTGGGGACGCTGGTAGCGCTGCGGATCAATAAGGCGCTCGGAACGCCAGACTCGTAGACTCACCACCCAGGAACCCGCATGACCGTCAAACGTATGGACAACGTCGGCATCGTTGTCGCCGACATCGATGCTGCCGTTGCGTTTTTCACCGAACTCGGCCTCGAACTCGAAGGGCGCGCCCCAATCGAGGGAGATTGGGCCGATGGCGTCACGGGGTTGCCCGGCATGCGCGTTGAAATTGTCATGATGCGCACGCCGGACGGTCATGGCCGGCTGGAGCTTTCCCGCTTTCTGGCCCCGCCCGTAGTCGCCGATCACCGCGTCGCGCCGGTCAACGCGCTCGGTTACCTGAGGGTCATGTTCACCGTTGAGGACATCGACGATACGGTCGCCCGGCTCAGTAAACGCGGCGCCGCCCTTGTCGGTGACGTCGTGCAATACGGCGACGTGTATCGGTTGTGCTACATCAGGGGGCCAGAAGGAATTCTGCTCGGGCTCGCCGAAGAACTGCGCAAGTAGCATTCACGGGCCAACGGCTCCACTTAGCACCTCAGCCGAGCAAGCTAAGTCGTTGGCGAACGCGCGGTCGCTACACACCTCAGCAACTCCTTAGGCACGCGAACTGCTAGTCAATCCGCAGTGCGCACGAGCGCCTTTTCAAAGGAGCAGACCATGAACAAGGACCAAGTGAAAGGTACTGTCGAGAAAATGAAGGGCAAGGTCAACGAGGCCATGGGCAAGGCGACGAACAACCCCGCACGTGAGCTGAAGGGTGACCTCCAGCAAGCCGGCGGCCAAGCGCGCAAGGACGCTGGCGACGTCAAGGAAGCAGCGAAGGACATCGCGAAGAAGTCCCGCTAAGGGCCTTGCGTTATGGGCACAGCCTCCTGGCGCTGATGCTCATGACCCCGCAAAAAGGGCGACCAACCGGTCGCCTTTTTTTACACGCGCAGCGGAGCAAATATGTCGCCGATGCACGATGCAACCGCCCCTGTCGCGCTCAAAAAACAGTCTGCCCGATGGCCAGGAGATTGCCTTCGCTGTCTCGAAACCAGGCTCCCTTTTCTGCCGCCCCCGCCTTGGATGGGTAATTTCCTTCAATGCGTGCAATGCCGTTGACGGTCTTGAGGCCGGGAAAGTCGTATTCCTCAAAGGCAACGCCTCGCCGTTTCAGCTCACTAACGGTCGCCTCGATGTCATGGACTTCCCAACCCATTTGCGTATGGGCACCAGACGCCGTTCCGGCCGACTGAAATAACGTGAAATAGCCATTCCCGCACTTGTAACGTAAGCCACCGGGCCGCTCTTCAATCGGCTCCAGCCCCAGCTTTGACGAATAGAACTGCCGTGCGCGTGCGAGGTCCTGCGCCGGAATCCGAGTTGATACGTCGCTGTCTTTGAGCATGGAATATCTCCGAACAATGCCAAGCGGGCGCCGGGTCCAGGCGACCTGAGAGCCTTCAGCAAAGTGTGCTCCCAGACGGGTGCGGATCGCTAGAGAACCACGGCGTCTGCAAGCCTCCGCCGTCCTCGACGACTGAGCGCAGGCAAGCCGACCGGAAAGCCGGATGCGGGAGAACGGCTGGATTTTCAACAATTTGAAAATCTAAGCCATTGATCTTCAATGGGAATTTTGGTGCGAGGGAGGGGACTCGAACCCCTACACCATTGCTGGCGTCAGGACCTAAACCTGGTGCGTCTACCAATTTCGCCACCCTCGCCGGATGGATCGCGGCGCCCCTGAGTAGGAGCGCCGGAAAGGAAGCCCGCGATTATATCGCAGTCGCTCGGGGGTTTCCATCCCCCGCGCTGCGTGTCTTGGTGGAGGGGTTCGAGTCCCCTCCCTCGCACCTGCCCCAGGAACGCAAACGTCAGACAGCCGGCGCCGCCGCCTCCGCATCGGGCCGCTTGACGCGGAACCACGCCGCATACAGTGCCGGCAGGAACAGCAGCGTCAACACCGTGGCGATGATCAACCCGCCCATGATGGCGGCGGCCATCGGACCCCAGAACACGCTGCGCGACAGCGGAATCATTGCCAGGACCGCCGCGGCCGCGGTCAGGATGATGGGGCGGAAACGCCGCACGGCCGCTTCGACGATAGCCGTCCAGGTCGGCACGCCGGCCGCCACGTCCTGCTCGATCTGGTCGACCAGAATGACCGAGTTGCGGATGATCATGCCGATCAGCGCCGTGATGCCAAGCTGCGCAACGAAGCCCATAGGCGCGCGCAATAGCAGCAGCGTCGCCGCAGCCCCAATCAGGCCCAGCGGCCCCGTCAGGAACACCATCACAGAACGCGAGAAGCTATGCAGCTGGAGCATCAGCAACAAGAAAATGATGAAGATGCACAGCGGCATCTGCGCGGCAATCGATGCACCTGCGTTGGCACTCTCCTCTTCCGCGCCAGCAATCTTGATCTGATAGTCCGGCGGCAAGTCAGCGCGAATCTTGTCGAGCAGCGGGTTGATCTGCGCCGTCACGGTCGGGCCCTGCACACCGTCCACCACGTCGGACTGCACGGTGATGCCGTAGTCGCGGTTCTCGCGCCAGATCACGCCAGGTTCCCACGCAAAACCAACGCGCGCCACCTGGGTCAGCGGCACCGTGCGGCCACTGCTGGTCGGGACTTGCACGCGCTGCAGGGCGTCGAGCGTGTTGCGCTCGTCTTCCTGCGGACGCATCACGATGTCGAGCAGCTTGTCGCCGTCGCGGTACTGGGCAATAGGCGCGCCAGACATCACCGTCTGCGTGACCTGCGAGATGGAACCGGTCGACACGCCCAGGGCGCGCGCCTTGTCCTGGTCGATGTCCAGGCGCAGCACCTTGACGTTCTCGTTCCAGTTGTCGTTCACGCCCACGGTGTTCGGGTTGGCGCTCATGATGGCCTTGACCTGATCGGCAATCTTGCGCACCCCGCCAATGTCCGGGCCCATCACGCGGAACTGCACCGGATACGGCACGGGCGGTCCGTTCGGCAGCAGCTTCACACGGCCACGCAGATGCGGGAATTGCGACTTGAGCAGCCCGATGACGTGTTGCCGAACCCCCTCGCGCGCCTCCAGCGAGGTGGGCATCACGATGGCCTGCGCGACGTTGGTTTGCGGAAGAATCTGGTCCAGCGGCAGATAGAAGCGCGGCGCGCCGGAGCCGATGAACAGCGTCACGCTATCGACGTTCTGCGCCTTGCGCATCAGTGCTTCAAAGCGTTTGGCTTCGGTTTCGGTCTGGTTGAAGCTGGAGCCTTCCGGCAACCAAAGCTCCACCATCAGCTCAGGGCGACTGGAATCGGGGAAGAACTGTTTCTCGACATACTTGAAGCCGAACACGCCCAGCCCAAACGCCACCAGCGTGATGACGATCACCGTCTTGCGGTACTCCACGCACCAATTCACCCAGCCGCGAAAGCGGTTGTAGAACGGCGTGTCGAACAGCTCATGGTGCCCGCCGCCTTCCACATGCGATTTGGTCCGCAGCAGCAGGAAGCCGAGATACGGCACAAACACCACTGCGGCAAACCACGACAGCACCAGCGCCAGCGCCGTCACCGCAAAGATGCCGAACGTGTATTCACCCACCGTCGAGCGCGCAAGCCCCACCGGCAGGAAACCCGTGGCGGTGATCAGCGTGCCGGTCAGCATCGGCATGGCGGTCGAGGTGTACGCGAAGGTGGCCGCTTCCATCTTGGAGAAGCCCTCTTCCAGCTTGCGCACCATCATCTCGACCGCGATGATCGCGTCGTCCACCAGCAGACCCAGCGCGATGATCAGCGCACCGAGCGAAATCTTGTGCAGCCCGATGTCGAAGATGTTCATGAACAGGAACGTCACCGCCAGCACCAGCGGGATCGTCAGGCCCACCACCAAGCCCGGCCACACGTCGATGCGCAGCTTCGGCTTGGTGTGCAGCCCGAGCGAAAGAAAACTCACGCCCAGCACGATCACCACCGCCTCGATCAGCACATGCACGAATTCGCCCACGGAGCTCTGCACCGATTTCGGCTGGTTCTGCACCTGCTCCATCTCAACGCCCACGGGCAGCTTCGCGCGGATCTTGTCGACCGTCGCGCGCAAGTCCTTGCCAAGCTGGATGATGTCGCCGCCCTTGGTCATCGAGATGCCCAGGCCGATCACCTCCTTGCCGTTGAAGCGCATCTTGGCGTGCGGCGGATCCACGTAGCCGTGCTTGACCGTGGCGATATCGCCCAGGCGGATGTTCGTCGTGCCGCCTGGGCCGCGCAGCGTCAGGTTTTCCAGATCGCGGATGTCCGAGAACTGGCCTGAGAGGCGAATCTGCACGTTATCGGTCGGGGTGACCAGCACACCGCTGGGGCCGATGTTGTTCTGCTGGCTGATCTGCGTGGCGATGCTGTTGATATCGAGGCCCATCTGCGCCAGCTTGGCCTGCTGGAACTCGATGTAGATCTTTTCGTCCTGGTCGCCCAGCAGCTCGACCTTGGCGACATTGGGTACGCGCAGCAATTGCTGGCGGATCGCATCGGCGTAGTCGTTGAGCTGGCGGTATGTAAAGCCATCGGCTGACAGCGCATAGATCGAGCCATACACGTCGCCGAAATCGTCGTTGAAGTATGGTCCGCGCACACCCTGAGGCAGCGTGGGCGCGATATCGCCCACCTTCTTGCGCACGGTGTACCAGAGCTGCTGCGTTTCCTTGGCGGGCGACGTGTCGGCCAGTTGGAAGGTCACGAGCGTTTCGCCGGGCTTGGAGTAGCTGCGGATCTTCCAGGCGTACGGCACTTCCTGCAGCGCCTTCTCGATCTTGTCGGTCACCTGGCGCGACATCTGCTCGGCCGTGGCGCCGGGCCAGAAGGCCTGCACGACCATCGCGCGGAAGGTGAAGGGCGGATCCTCATCCTGCCCCAGCTTGGAATACGCAAAGATGCCGCCGAGCAACAGCGCCACCAGCAAGAAGCGCGTGAGCGGCTGATGTTCAAGCGCCCAGCGTGACAGGTTGAAGCGGGAATGTTCCATACGCGCGAAGTTTGGCGTGTTGGGGCGGAAGCCGGATGCGGCTTACCGGCGCGGCGTGATGGCGGACTGCGCCGACGGCTGATCGGCCGGTGCCATCGGCATCACCTTCTGGCCGGCCTTGAGCAGGTGCACGCCAGCGGTCACGATGGTCTGGCCGGGCTGCAGGCCGCTCGTTACCAGCAGCACGTTGTCGCGCGGCGCGCCCACCGTCACCGGCACGGGCTTGACCGTTTGCGATGCGGCGTCGTACAGCCACACCACGTTCTTGCCTTGATCCTGCAGCAGCGCGCTGATCGGCACGCGTACGCCCATGCCGCCGCTGTCCGCGCCACCGCCGGGCCGCACGAACGTGGCCACTGCCGTCATGCCGAGCCTCAATTCAGGCGGCGGATTCGGTACTGAAATCTTTACGGTGTACGTGCGCGTGAGCGGGTCGGCCGCAGGTGCAATCTCACGTACCTTGGCCGGAATGCTGCGCGACTGATCGGCCCACAACTTGACGCTCACCTCGGGCGATTTGCGCAGCGTATCGACCTGATCCTCGGGAATGCCGACCACGACTTCCTTCTCTGCCGTCTGCGCCACGCGCACGACCGGCTGGCCGGCCGACACCACCTGCCCGACCTCGGCATCGACACCCGTCACCACGCCATCGGCGTCGGCTTCCAGCGTGGCATATCCGGCTTGATTCACCTGGTTGCGATAACCGGCTCCGGCTTGCTCGTAGCGAGCCTGTGCGGCGTCATAGTTGGCTTGATGGCGTTGCTGCTCGGCCGCGCTGATGAAGCCCTTGGCGAACAGTTCGGAATAGCGCTTGAGATCCGCCGCGGCCAGATCGCGGTCGGTCTTGGCGGCGGACAACTGAGCCTGGGACGATTGCTGAGCGAGGGCGAGATCGGTCGGGTCCAGCCGTGCGAGCACCTGGCCTTTCTTGACGGTGGCGCCCACGTCCACCAGGCGGGCGATGATTTTGCCCGGCACACGGAAGCCCAGGCGCGATTCAATGCGTGGGCGTACGTCGCCTGAGAACTCCGCCGTGCCGGCGCCCTGCTCGCTGGTGACGGTCATGGTGCGCACGGGGCGCACTTCGGGCGCCTTGGGCGCCTCCTTGCTGCATCCGGCCAGCAGCGCCGCGCCGATCAACAAGGCGGCCGATGTCGTCATCGGCAATGAACGCCTGCGCGGCCGAGACCGCGTGTCGGAGAAACCGGTGAAGTCGGAATGCGGGTACGGCAAACGCAACGCTGGCATGACACGCTCTCAGTAAATAACTGACCGGTCAGTAATATACCCACGGCAATGCGCAGGGTCAACGACACGGCCGCGTCTGATTGACTTTTCTTGGTAGCTGTTCAAGCAAGGCGTTGCGGCATGCTGCGCTGCAACGCGCTGTAGAATGGCCGCCCTGCTTCAAACCTCACCACGACGGCCCTTTCCGTGACCCCCGACGATTACTGCGCCGACAAGGCCGCCCCGCCCGGCAGCGACGTGTACTACAGCGTATTGTTTCTGGCACCCGAACGCCGCCGCGCGACCATCGCCCTGGAAGCCGTGCGCCGTGAGCTGGAAGACGCCGTGCGCGATGCGAGCGATCCGGCGGTCGTGCAATCGAAGCTGCAGTGGTGGCGACAAGAACTGGCGCGGCTGTTTGACGGCCGCCCCGAGCACCCGGCGGCCAAGGCATTGCAGCCACATCTGGCTCGCTACGATATCGGCGCCGTGCATCTGGGCGAATTGCTGGCCGGCGTCGAGGCCGATGCCATGCAGAACCGCTATCTGGATTGGCCCAACCTGCGCCGCCACGGCGATCAAGTGGCTGGCGTGGCAGGTCGGCTGACGGCCCGCATTGCCGGACAGACGCATGCACGCACGCTGGATTTCGCACGGCTGATGGCGCTGGCCGAGCAGCTCGTGCATTTCGTCCGGAACCTGGGCGAAGACGTGCGCCACAACCGCGTCTACATCCCCGTCGACGAACTGCAGCGCTTCAACGTACCGGCTGCCGATCTGTTCAACCGCCGGTATGCCGAGGGCTTCAAGCCGTTGATGGCATTTCAGGCCGAGCGCGCCCGCGCAACGTACAAGGAAGCCCTGGCCGCGCTGCCGGCAGAAGATCGCCGCGCCCAGCGCTCGACGCTGATTCGCGGCGTGCTGGCCATGCGCCTGCTCGACGAGGTGGAAGCCGACGGCTTCCAGGTGCTTACGCAGCGCACGGACCTGACGCCGCTGCGCAAGCTGTGGCTGGCCTGGAAGACGCAGATCCGCGCCTGACCCGCCTTATTGCGAAGCCCAGGTCGTACCGAAAATGCTTGACTGATCGATCCCAGGAAAGTCAACAAACGCCTTCGAACAATCAAGGTACTGGGTCGGATCGATCGACTGCGTTGGGCTGCCCGTCAATGCCACGCGATTTGCCGTCGACGGGAACAGCGGCAGGTTCGTGTTGTTGAGCGTCAGGTTGGCGTCCGACGACGTCACCGCGATGCTGGCTGGCGTATCGGCAATCACGTTGGTCAACGACATCCCGAGCGGGAATGCCGGCTCGCCATATCCACCGGTGTTCGCTTCAAAGCCCTGCAGCTTCACCCCGGCGCTGCCCTGGATGACCACGTTGTTCAGCGAAATATCGTGGAAATTCGGATACAGCGGCCCACCCGACGGCACGGCCTTCGTGCTGTAGTACGGCGTGAACAGCAGCGCGTTCGTCGCATCGCGAATGCAGATGTTGGCGTATTGAATGTTGCTGACTTCGCCGCCGCGCGCGTAATCCGATTTGATGCGCAGGCCCTCTTCCGAATTCCAGAACGCGTTGTCGTAGACCTGCACGTTCGTCACGCCCGCATTCGTTTCGCTGCCGATCGAGATGCCGTGACCCCAGTAGATATGGTTGTGCGCGATCACGATGCCGTATTTGCGGTCGGATCGCACGCCACGGTTGCCATCCACCCCGAACAGGCCCGAGCCGGCCGGCGACGGGTTGGCGCTCCCCTTGAGCGCGATGTCGTCGTCGCCTGTGCTGACGTAGTTGTAGGCAAACACGAAGTTCTTCAGATAGCCATCAAACGAAATGGGACCGGCCGATGTGGTCGTGCTGCCGGTCGACAACTTGCCCGAGATCGCCTTCGAAGCAGAACCCGGATCAAACGCGTCCGTGTTCTTCACGTTGTCGCGCGTGAACGTCGCACCGGTGTACAGCGGATTGCCGTTGCCTGCCGGGTTCGCAAACGCGGCAAGGTTGGGCGTCTGCACCTTCACACCCCAGACGGTGAGGCCATCGACGCCGCTGGGCACGACATGAAAGTTCGGGCTATTGCTCAGCGTGACGCGATACAGCGTGAGGTTCTTCGCATAGTTGAACACCATCAGCCGGAAGTTCGACTGCGAACCGACGCCCGTCGTGCCGTTGTCGACCATGTTGCCGAGATAGGCCAGATCCCACCACGTCATGTTGCGCGCCGGCGATTTCGAATCGACCACCGTGCCGCCGTTGTCGCAAGGCGTACCGTCAGCCGCTACAGTGCCGGTTTTGTACGCGGCGTAGGTGTTCGAACAGGTCAGGTCGACCTTCATCAGCGGGTACTTGGCATTTGACGTGACGATTTCTGCGTAGCCACGGCCATCGATCCGCCCATCGCCAACCACGGCGGAGTTGACGATGTTCGTACCGGTGATCAGCGCCGTGCAGTTGCTGGAACTGCCAGCCTTTGTCGCGCTGACGGCCGTGTTGCCGCAGTACGGCCCTGCCGCGTTGGGCGAATAGGCCATGACATCGCGCGACGCATACAGCGTGACGCCCTTGTCGATCCAAAGCGTCACGCCAGAGGGCAATGTCAGCGGGCCGCTAATGAACGCGTTGCCCGGGCCGCTCGGGTTCACAACAAGACGCACGGCAAACTTGGACGCACGGTACTGCGATTTCGCAAGCTCTTCGCCAGTCGCACCGGCGATGTTGACATTGGGGACTGCAGCCGCAGTCTGAGCAGCCGTGGCAGTCGCGTCCGCCGCGGCGATGGTTGCACCGACTTCCGCGTCAACCGACGCACCGCACGCATCGAGCGCGGCCTGGATGCGCGCCTGGTCTGGGTTCGCCTTGGCTGTCGTCACTGCAACACCCACACCAACTGTCGACGGATCAGCTTCCGGCGGCAGCGCACCGTCCGGTCGGCTCACGAATGAATTGCTCGCCTGCAGCGTCGCACAGACCTGCGCGTCGGTCGGCAGCGTTGGCTCGGGTGGCAGGTTTGCATCGGTGGTGGCTGTGCCGACCTGAAAGACGGCGGCTGCCGGGCTGCCGGTGCCAGTGCCCGATGTGTTCGACGATGTCGCATCGCCGCCGCCGCATGCCGCCAGCCCGATTGCCGCTGCAATCAGCATCGCAATCAAGCCAGCCGATTGTCGGTGCCGCTTTTTCATTGTCTGCAATGCACTCACGAAGGTCTCCTCATTGTTGTTGTGGTCCGCCAATTGGGTCGGCACACGCCTTTTTGATATATCAGAATCTATTTATTGATATATCAATGGTCAAGGCAGGGTTTTCCCGTGCATCGCCATGGCAAGCGCGAAACCTATCAGAGAAGATCGATGGAGTTGGGCGGGCTTAACGCCTGCAGAGGCAATCTGCCCGCCCGATAGGCGTTACTCAGGCTTTGATGAGATCCAGCGGCGCAAACCGGCCCGCCAGCACGGATTGGGAATCCATCCCCCACCAGCGCTCCAGCACCGTGGCGTAAAGCGAGCGGAAATCGACCGACGGGTCGAGATTGCCGCCGCCGTCCAGGCGTTCCAGCACCGGCCCCTGCCCGGCCAGTCCGCCCTTTACGCGGCCACCAGCCACGAAATGCGCGGCAGCCGTGCCGTGATCCGTACCGTTGTTCAGGTTCTCGCGCGGGCGGCGGCCGAACTCCGAATACGTGACGATCAGCGTATCGTTCCAGCGGCCCAACTCGGTCAACGCGCTCTTGAGCGAAGCCATGCCCTCACCCAACTGGCGCAGCAAGTTCGCCTGCGTGCCCGGCTGGTTGGTATGCGTATCGAAGCTGCCGAGCGACAGGCACACCACGGCTACGTCCGCACCGCCATGGCCTGGCGCAGCCACCACCTGCATCGCCGCCTTGATCGAATTGCCGAACCCGCCGTCGGGAAAGTGCGTCTGGAACGCAAACTTGCCAGACTTCGGGCGCAGGCCGTCGGCGGCTTTGACAATGTCCGCCTCGACCTTCAGCACATGTGCGAGCGTGGCGTTGCCCATCGCATGGGAAGGCATCGCGAGCTTGGCTTCGTTGAGGAACGCATCGGGATTGGCCAGCGCGACCGCGCGTGCGCCGCCGTCGAGTGGGCCAAGATCCGCGCTGCCGATGATCACGCCGTCGGCGCCGAACGATGACGGCACGGGCTTCGCGGCAAACGCACGCGTCAGCCAGCCTTCGCGCAGGTATTGGTCGGAGCGCGAGGCCGTGTCCCAGATCTCGATCGAGCGGAAGTGCGAAAGATTCGGCTGCGGATACGACAGCCCCTGCACCACCGACAATTCACCCGCCTGCCACAGCGGCATCATCGCCTGCAAAGACGGATGCAAGCCGTAGCGGTCGTCCAGTTGCAGCACCTGCTCCCGCTTGATGGCGATGCGCGGGCGCAGCGCGTAGTACTGCGCGCTCGTATACGGCACAACGGTGTTCAGCCCGTCGTTGCCGCCTTTGAGTTCAATGAGGATGAGCAGGTTGCCGTAGCCCTTGCGCTTGTCCTGCCCTTGCGCAAAGACAATCCCCGGCACTGCGCCACCCACGCCGAGCATGGCACCGGCCTTCAGAAAATCGCGACGTTCCATGATGTGTGCTCCTGCGGCGGTGGTGTTACTTCAACTGGAAAGCCGGGTCCATCATCAGCGTGCGCAGGTACGCCGTACCGGCCAGCTTGACGGGAATCGGCGCGGTCGGCTCGATCGGCAACACCGCGCGCTGGATCGAGATGCGCGGTGCAAGTTGCGGCGGGTCATCTCCATCCGCACCGAACTGCGCGAGCCATTTGTCCGAGTTGAACGACACCATCGTCTGCGACTGCGCCAGCTTGAAGCGGCCTTCCCTCCCCATGCCCTTGAGCGCCAGGCCCAGGCCCTGCACGGAGCCTCCCTGTTTCAGGTCTTCCCGCATGGCGGCCATCATCATGCCGGGCTTCTGCTGTTGCGCCTGTTGCTTGGCCGGCGGCCCCTTCATCTCGGTGGAGCGGAATAGTTGATCGAGAAACTGCTTGCGCCCCAGCAGTGTGTTCGAGTTGATCCAGGCATCGCCGCCGGGCCAGCCCTTGACGTTGGGCGGTGCCAGCAGGTTCTGCCCGAGCTGCGCGGACTTGATCGCAAACGGCGTGGGGTCGGTGTACTGCACGTTGAACTGCTTGAGCGTGCCGACAATCATCTCTACCGGCGACTTCACCAGCGTCGCGCGCGATTGCGGAGCCCAGAACGCCGGCGTCAAGAACAGCCCGCGCAGCGCCACCTTGATGTCGTAGCCGCTTGCCCGAAACGCATCGGCCACCCGCTGGGCCTGTGCCACATCCACGTCCGGCGAAACGAACTCGTGCCAGAGCTTGGTGACGATAAAGTTCGCCGTCTCCGGCCGAGACAGCAGGATGTCGAGCATCTGGTCGCCGTCGTAATCGCCGCTCTGGCCGAACACCGTCTTCACGCCCGTGTCGTGAATCTGCGGCCGCCAGATGTAGGCGAAATCGTGCTCGCGGTCGATGCTCCAGCCGGTATAGGTGCGCGCCGCTTCCTTGATGTCCTGCTCGGTGTAATGGCCCTCGCCGAGCGTGAACAGCTCCATCACCTCACGTGCGAAGTTCTCGTTCGGCTTGCCCTTGCGGCTTGCGGCGCCGTCCAGGTAAATCAGCATCGCCGGGTCTTTGCCGATGGCGTGCAGCATCGTGCCGAAATTGCCGACTGCGTTCTGGCGCAGCAGCACGTTCTGCCGGTACATCAACTGTGCGAACTGCACCTTCTGCGAACTGGAAACGAAATGGTTGTGCCAGAACAGCGTCATGCGCTCTGTCAGCGGCGACGGGGTCTTGATCATCTCGCCCATCCACCACGCACGCAGTTCCAGCTCGTGCGCGCCGTTCTTCTGGCGTGCCGCCTTGCGGGCGTCTTCGTCCGGGAGCTTGTTGTACGGGATGATCGGATCGTTCACCCAAGCGGGCGGCGCCTGCGTGGCAACAGTGCCCGTTTGAGCAAGGACGCGGTCGACAGCTTCGCGGTGCGTGAGCCCGGCGTAGGCGTCGAGCTCACTCTCGGAAGGCGCAAACCCGATGCGGGTGAGGAAATAACGCGCATCGTCGCGGTCCAGGCGCTGCTCGTCGGCGGCGGACGCCTTGGCTTGCGCGGTATGGCGATGTGGCGTGTTCTGCGTTGCCGCATGCGCGGTCTGCAGTGAAAGCGCGCCGGCGGCTGCCAGCGCCAAGAAGATCGTGGTGCTACGGATTCGCATGTCGGTCCCCCGAGACGACCCTACTGCTTTGCCGGGGCAGCGACTCGCGCGCCTTTCCTCGGCCCCTACCTAGCCGCCACGGTGGTAGATATCCCGCGTGACGTCATAGATGTTCTGACGCAATTGCCTGCGCTCTTCCGGAGACAGCTTGCGTTGCGGAGCCCCACGATCGGCATTCTCTCCACGGCGGTTCTCCATCGCAGCGGCGCGGCGGCTACGTTCCTCGCCCCCACGGCCGCGCGCCGGACCCTGTCCACCCTTCTTATCAGGCGCGCCGGCGTGCATCGCATGCCCGCCGCCGAAAAAGCCGCCGAATCCGCCAAAGCCACCGCGTTCACCGCGCGCGTGCGCCTGCGAGCCGGCCGCACAGAGGGCAAGAACACAGGTCAACAGCGCCGCGCGCCGCCGAGACATCACCGAGCGATTCGAAAAAGGAAGTTGAGAAGCCACGTCTTTGTTGCTGGAAACCGATGCGCCATGCATCATTGCGCGACAATCGATAACAGGCAACCGCATTGCACGCCAGTCCCCTCCGCGGGGGTCGACAGACCCCAAACCGTTGCGAGGAACTGCCAGAGCAGTGTAGCTGCGCGTCCTACAGACTGTTCGCGTGACTCGGTAAATAATGTAACCGTCTGTTTCAATTGGGCTTTTACTGCCTTCTGTTGTCCATTGGGCCCATGTTTTTGTCGTTACCATTAGCGCCATGGAAAATTCCGGTCAAAAGATTCTCGTCGTCGACGACGACCCTCGCCTGCGCGATCTGCTGCGCCGTTACCTCGGGGACCAGGGCTTCACCGTGCTGGTGGCAGAAAACGCCACGGCCATGAATAAACTCTGGCTGCGCGAGCGCTTCGATCTGCTCGTGCTCGACCTGATGATGCCGGGTGAAGACGGCCTGTCGATCTGCCGTCGCCTGCGCGGCGCAAACGATCAGACGCCGATCATCATGCTCACCGCCAAGGGCGAAGACGTCGACCGCATTGTCGGCCTCGAAATGGGCGCGGACGATTACCTGCCCAAGCCCTTCAACCCCCGCGAGCTGATCGCGCGCATTCACGCCGTGTTGCGCCGCCGCGGGCCGGCCGAAATCCCCGGTGCTCCGTCAGAGACGCCCGAAACCTTCGCGTTTGGCGATTTCGTACTCAACCTGGCCACGCGCACGCTCAAGAAAAACGACGAAGAGATCACCCTCACGACGGGCGAATTCTCCGTGCTCAAGGTGTTTGCGCGCCATCCGCGCCAACCCCTATCGCGCGAAAAGCTGATGGAAATGGCGCGCGGCCGTGAATACGAAGTGTTCGACCGCAGCCTGGACGTGCAGATTTCCCGCCTGCGCAAGCTGATCGAACCGGACGCCAGCAACCCCCGCTTCATCCAAACCGTGTGGGGCTTGGGCTACGTGTTCATTCCCGACGGCGCCAAGTAAGCATCCGAGCAACCCTTCTTTTCCGCATCCGACTTGCGCATTCCGCGTCCGGCCGCGTTGCGGCGTCTGCTGATCAGTGTGTTTGGTTCGCTGTTCTGGCGAACCTTCATGCTGATCGCATTGCTGATCGCGATCTCTCTGGGCGTGTGGTTCCAGAGCTTCCGTATTTTCGAGCGTGAGCCGCGCGCGCAGCAGATCGCCATGCAGGTGGTCAGCGTGGTCAAGCTCACGCGGGCGGCGCTGCTGTATTCGGATCCGTCGCGACGCCGCTTCCTGCTGCTCGATCTCGTGCAGAACGAGGGCATCAAGGTCTACCCGCGCGAGAAGGAAGACGAATACCGCGAACCGCACACCAATCCGTACCTGACGCAGCTTGTCCAGCAGGAAATCCGCAACCGGCTCGGTGCCGACGCGGTAATCGCCACGGCCGTCAATGACATCCCGGGCGTGTGGGTGAGCTTCCAGATCGAGGGCGACGACTACTGGGTCGCCATCAGCCCCGACCGGTTTGAGCACGTGCCGGGGTTGCAATGGCTGTGGTGGTCGATGGCGGCGCTGGTGCTGTCGGTGCTGGGCGCGGCGTTCATTACGTCACGCGTGAACCAGCCACTCAAACGCCTCGCTGATACGGCGCGCGCCATCAGTGCCGGAGACGATCCGAAGGCGCTGCCCGAGGGCGGCGGCACCGAAGTGGCGCAGGCGAATCACAGCTTCAACCAGATGGTGCGCGACCTCAAACAGCTTGAGGCTGATCGCGCTGTCATGCTGGCCGGCATCTCGCACGACCTGCGCACGCCGCTCACGCGCCTGCGCTTGGAAACGGAAATGAGCCCCGTCGACGAGCAAACGCGCGAACTGATGGTGGCCGACATCGAACAGATGGACGCAATCATTGGCCAGTTCCTCGACTACGCGCGCCCCAGCGGCGAAATGCTCGAAGACGTGGACCTGACCGAACTCGTGCGCGACACGGCGCCCGTCTACTCGGCACACGACGATATCGACCTCACGCTCAAGCTCGCGCCCGAGGCCATCGCCCGCTGCAACCGCATGGAAACGCAGCGCATTCTCGACAACCTGATCGAAAACGCACGGCGCTATGGCAAGACCCCAGGCACGAACCGCGCCGAGATTACCGTCAGCACGTTCCTGCAAGGCAACGAGGTTGTATTGTGCGTGGCCGATCGCGGTGCGGGTGTGCCGACGGATCAGCTTGCGTTGCTCACCAGACCGTTCTACCGCCTTGAATCGGCGCGCAGCGAAGCCAAGGGCGCCGGGCTGGGTATGTCGATCGTCAATCGCATCCTGCAGCGCAGCGGCGGCCGCCTTGTGCTTGAGAACCGCACGCCGCCCGAAACGGGACTGCTCGTCAGCGCCTGCTACGCACGCGCCTGATCAGGCACACCGTCTGGCCGGCGCGTCCGGGCACACCCCCTGCTTCCACCACTGTCATGCGTCGCCGATAAGGTGCGGCGGCGGGCAGCGCTATGGCCGGCGTTGAGAATATCAATTGGCCGGTTTTCAATTCATCGCCAATACTCCAGCCGCCAGGCTGCACGCCTGCGCGTTCTTCGTATCCGTCCGGATGCCCCAGCCTGACCGGTCGGCCGGTGAGCGTGTGTTTGCAAATCCCCGTTTGGGTTACTTACCCATTGCCACACAACTCCAGGAGAAGCTCATGAAGACCATTGGTGACAAGCTCGAACCGTTCAAGGTCGTCGGCGTCAAGCCCGGGTTCAATAATCACGAGGAGAACGGCGAGTCGGCGTTCGAAGACATCACCGAAACCTCGTTCCCAGGCAAATGGAAAGTCATCTTCTTCTATCCGAAGGACTTCACCTTTGTGTGCCCGACCGAAATCGTCGCCTTCGCCAAACTGAACGACGACTTTGCCGACCGCGACACGATCGTGCTTGGCGGCTCGACCGACAACGAATTCGTCAAGCTTGCATGGCGCCGCGAGCACAAAGATCTGAACAAGCTCAACCAGTGGTCATTTGCAGACTCCACGGGTGCGCTGGTCGACCAGCTTGGCGTACGCGAGCACGAGGCCGGCGTTGCGTTGCGCGCGACCTTCATCGTCGACCCGGACAACGTGATCCAGCACGTGTCGGTCAACAATCTGAACGTGGGTCGCAACCCGGACGAAGTGCTGCGCATTCTCGACGGCCTGCAGACAGATGAGCTGTGCCCGTGCAACCGCGCGGTTGGCGGCTCGACGCTGTAACGGCCGCGCAGCGCTCAGCCGAAGCCCGCCCTTGCCGCGGGCTTTCGTTTTCAGTGCCCGCTGACAGGAGGAATTGATGGAATTTCTGCAGACGATCAAGGGCCGGATTCCCGACTACGCCAAAGACATCCGCCTGAACCTGGACAGCACGATCGCGCGCTCGTCGCTAGAGGGCAATGACGCGGTGGGCGTCGCGCTGGCGGCCGCGTTTGCCACGAAGAGCAAAGTGCTGACCGATGCCATCCGCAATGCCGGGGTGCTGTCGCCCGAGGAAGTGAACGGCGCACTGACCGCCGCTGCCCTCATGGGCATGAACAACGTCTGGTATCCGTACGTCGAGATGGCTGATGACTCCGACCTTGCGCAGCAGAAGGCGGAATTGCGCATGAATGCCTACGCCAACAACGGCGGCGTCGACAAGCGCCGGTTCGAGATGTATGCGCTGGCCGCTTCCATCATCGGGAAGTGCCATTTCTGCATCAAATCGCACTACGACCTGCTGAAGAATCACCAGGGCATGAGCGCGCAGCAATTGCGCGACGTCGGCCGTATTGCGGCGGCCATCAATGCGGCGGCGCAGGTCATTGCGGCCGAATAATCGCGCCGATTGCACAAACGAAAACGGCAGCCCGGTTCGCTCCGGTGCTGCCGTCTGCCTTGGCGTGATGGCGCCCCGAACTCAGTCCTGCTCGGCGGCTTCTGCGCGATAGATCAACACCACGGCCTGCGCAACGATGCCTTCTTCCTTGCCTTCAAAACCGAGCTTCTCGTTGGTCTTGGCCTTGACGTTGCACCGCTCAGGCGCAATGCCCAAGTCTTCGGCAAGGTTGGCGACCATGCCCGGCACATGCGGCGCGAGTTTGGGCTTCTGCGCGATGACGGTGGCGTCGACATTGCCGACCGCATAACCGGCCTTGTGCACACGGCGCACCGCTTCGCGCAGCAGCACGCGGCTATCGGCGCCGGCAAAGGCCGGATCGGTGTCGGGAAAGTGCCGGCCGATGTCGCCCAGGCCGGCGGCGCCGAACAGCGCGTCGGTAATCGCATGCAGCAGCGCGTCAGCATCGGAGTGGCCGAGCAGGCCGCGCGTGTGCGGGATCTCCACGCCACCCAGGATCAGCTTGCGGCCCTCCACCAGCGCGTGCACGTCGTAGCCCTGGCCAATGCGGATGTCCATCCAGTTCATGCTTGCGATGCCTCGTTGGGTTGTGCGTTCTGCCCGAGGATGGCCTCGGCGAGCGCGAAATCGTCGGGATACGTCACCTTGAAGTTGCGCAGCGCACCCGGCACAAGCAGCGGCGGGTGACCGGCGGCTTCGATGGCGCTGGCTTCGTCGGTGACGATGCGATGCTGCAACAGCGCTTCCCGCAAGGCGCGCTCCAGCAGCCCGAGCGGAAACATCTGCGGCGTCTGCGCTTGCCACAGGCCGTCGCGCGGCACGGTCGCGTCGATATGCTCTGCCGCATCTGCGCGTTTGAGCGTGTCTGCCACGGGCAGCGCAAGGATGCCCCCCGCAGCTTGCGTGCCTTCGGCCTCCACGGCTGCGACCAAACGGGCGATCAGTGCGGGCGTCAAGCCGGGGCGCGCCGCATCATGTACGAGCACCCAGTCGTCATCGTGTGCACCCAGGCCACGCAACGCCGCCAAACCATGGGCGACGGACGCGTGGCGCGAGTCGCCTCCGCAATCGACTTCGACCAGCTTGGGCGCATCGAAACCACCGTCGGGAAAGCGCTGCACGAGCGGCTGTGCGCCGGGCGTCGTCACCACAAGCACGGTGTCGATTTCGGGGCTGGCCAGGAACGCCTGCGCGGTATGCCAGAGCATCGGCCGCCCGGCGATCACCTGATATTGCTTGGGCAGATCGCCACCGGCGCGCGAGCCAGTGCCGGCCGAGGGAATCAGCGCAAAACGGCGTCGGCCGGGGAAGGAAATCGACATGACAGGCGGGAATGTGAACGTGGGCGCGGCATTTGCGTGGTTTTTGGCCCTCGCAAGCACGCAGCTGGCGCGGATTTTATAATAGCGGTCTACGTCACGACACCCCGCCTGCACATGCCGGTGGGGTGTCGTGCTTTGTCTTGCAGTCGTGCCCCCCAGAACCTGACACCCCATGTCCGATTTTTCGCTCTCCGCCCTGCCCGCCGTCAAACCGGGCTCGCGCTTCGTCTTCAGCGGCCTGCAGGGCGCGGCAGATGCCCTGCTGCTGGCGCGCTACCTGGAGCAGCATCGCGCCGCCGTGCCGATGCTGGCGGTGGTCTGCGCCAATGCCGTCGATGCTCAGCGCCTGGCCGAGGAGCTACGCTGGTTTGCCCCGCAGGCGCGTGTGAAGCTGCTGCCGGACTGGGAAACGCTGCCGTACGACAATTTCTCGCCGCACCAGGATTTGATCTCCGAGCGGCTGGCGACGCTGCATGACCTCCAGAACGGTGCATGCGACATCCTGCTGGTGCCTGCCTCCACGGCGCTGCAACGCGTGGCGCCGCCATCGTTCCTGGCGGCCTACACGTTCTTCTTCAAGAAGGGCGAAAAGCTTGACGAGGCGGCGTTGAAAGCGCAGTTCACGCTGGCCGGCTACGAGCACGTCAGCGCCGTGATGCGCCCCGGCGAATACTCCGTGCGCGGCGGCCTCATCGACTTATTCCCGATGGGCTCGCCGCTGCCCTATCGGCTCGACCTGTTTGGCGACGAAATCGAGACCATCCGCTCATTCGATCCCGACACGCAGCGCAGCCTCTACCCGGTCAACGAAGTCCGCCTGCTGCCGGGCCGCGAATTTCCGATGGACGAAGCCTCGCGCACGGCCTTCCGCGGTCGCTGGCGTGAGGTGTTCGAAGGTGACCCGACGCGCTCGCCCATCTACAAGGACATCGGCAACGGCGTGCCGAGTGCCGGCATCGAGTATTACCTGCCGCTGTTCTTCGAAGAGACCGCGACGCTGTTCGACTACCTGCCGGGCGCCACGCATCTCGCCTTCGTAGGCGACATCGAAGGCGCGGTGCGCCGCTTCTGGGCCGACACCACGCAGCGCTACAACTTCATGCGCCACGACCGCGAGCGGCCGCTGCTGCAGCCTTCCGCGCTGTATCTGGATGAAGAGGCGTTCTTCGTCGCGGCCAAGCCGCACGCGCGATTGGTGTTGCGCGCCGAGCCGGGTGATGCACCGCTTTCGCTGCCGTTGCCGAACGTTGCCGTCAACCGCCGCGCAGAAGACCCGCTGGTCAATCTCGAATCGTTCCTCATGCGCAGCAATTGCCGTGTGATGATCTGCGCCGAATCCGCAGGCCGCCGCGAGACGCTTGCGCAAATGCTTGCCGCCAGCGGCCTGCACCCCGAGGGCGTCGCGGACTTTGCCGATCTGATGCGCGGCGATGCCAAGTTCGTGCTGGGCGTGGCACCGCTGTACCAGGGGTTCATCCTCGGCGACGAACGCATCGCGCTCATCACCGAAACCGAGCTGTACGCGCAGACCGTGCGCCGCGCCGGTCGCCGTAAGCAGGAACAGGCCACCGCCGTCGATTCGATGGTGCGCGATCTGGCCGAGCTGAAGATCGGTGATCCGGTGGTGCACAGCGAACACGGCATCGGCCGCTACCAGGGGCTGGTCTCTATCGACATGGGCAACGGCGAGGAAGAATTCCTGCACCTCGACTACGACAAGGGCAGCAAGCTTTACGTGCCGGTGCATCAGTTGCACGTGATCTCGCGCTACTCGGGTGCCGATCCGGAAACCGCGCCGCTGCATTCGCTTGGCTCGGGCCAATGGGAAAAAGCCAAGCGCAAGGCCGCGCAGCAGATTCGCGATACGGCGGCTGAACTCCTGAACCTGTACGCGCGGCGCGCATTGCGCCAGGGCTTCGCGTTCCCGCTCACGCCCGAGGACTACGCTACGTTTGCCGAGAGCTTCGGCTTTGAAGAAACGCCCGACCAGGCCGCCGCCATTGCTGCGGTGATCGCCGACATGACGTCGGGCAAGCCGATGGACCGCCTGGTCTGCGGCGACGTCGGCTTTGGCAAGACGGAAGTCGCGCTCCGTGCCGCATTTGTTGCGGTGATGGGCGGCAAGCAGGTGGCCATCCTGGCGCCGACTACGCTGCTGGCCGAGCAGCACTACCAGACGCTGGTCGACCGCTTTGCCGACTGGCCGGTGCGCATTGCCGAGATTTCGCGTTTCAAGAACAAGAAAGAGATCGACGCCGCGATCGACGCCATCAACGCCGGCACGATCGACATCGTGATCGGCACGCACAAGCTGCTCTCGCCGGACGTGAAGTTCGACCGGTTGGGACTCGTCATCATCGACGAGGAGCATCGCTTTGGCGTGCGCCAGAAGGAGGCGCTCAAGACGCTGCGTGCCGAGGTGGACGTGCTGACGCTGACCGCCACACCGATCCCGCGCACGCTGGGCATGGCGCTGGAAGGCCTGCGCGATTTCTCGGTGATCGCCACGGCGCCGCAAAAGCGCCTGGCCATCAAGACGTTCCTGCGCCGCGAGGAAGACGGCGTGCTGCGCGAGGCCATCCTGCGCGAGTTGAAACGCGGCGGGCAGGTCTACTTCCTGCACAACGAGGTCGAGACCATCGAGAACAAGCGCGCCAAACTGGAAGAGCTGATTCCGGAAGCGCGCGTGGTCGTCGCACACGGCCAGATGCACGAGCGCGAACTCGAACGCGTGATGCGCGATTTCGTGGCCCAGCGCGCCAACATCCTGCTGTGCACGACGATCATCGAGACCGGCATCGACGTGCCGACCGCCAACACGATCCTGATCCACCGCGCTGACAAGTTCGGCCTGGCGCAGTTGCACCAGTTGCGTGGCCGCGTCGGGCGCTCGCACCACCAGGCGTATGCGTACCTGCTGGTGCACGACGTGGACGGCCTGACCAAGCAGGCACAGCGCCGCCTTGAAGCCATTCAGCAGATGGAAGAACTCGGGGCGGGCTTCTACCTGGCGATGCACGACCTGGAAATCCGTGGTGCGGGCGAGGTGCTGGGCGACAAGCAATCGGGCGAGATTTCCGAGATCGGCTTCCAGCTCTACACCGACATGCTCAACCAGGCCGTGAAGTCGCTCAAGGCCGGCAAGGAGCCCGACCTGATGGCGCCACTCGCGGCCACGACCGAGATCAATCTCGGCACGCCGGCCCTGCTGCCGCAAGACTATTGCGGCGACGTGCAGGAACGCCTGTCGCTGTACAAGCGCCTGGCCAACTGCGAAAGCGGCGAGACGATCGACAACATCCAGGAGGAGCTGATCGACCGTTTCGGCAAGCTGCCGCCGCAGGCGCAATCGCTCATCGAAACGCACCGGCTGCGCATTGCCGCCGCGCCACTGGGCATCCGCAAGATCGACACCGGCACGAACGCCGTCACGCTGCAGTTCATACCGAACCCGCCTGTCGATGCCATCAAGATTATCGATCTCGTGCAGAAGAACCGGCAGATCAAGCTGGCGGGGCAGGATCGCTTGCGTATCGAGAACATTCCGGCCGAGTTCGGCGCGCTGGCGCAGACCATTCGCCACGCCATGCGGCAATTGACGTGATCCGGTAGGATCGGCCGATCAGAACAAGGACACCATCATGAGCACCGCCCCCACACCGTTCTCCACCCTCGACTGGACGAACAAGCTCGTCAGCTTCGATACCACCAGCCGTGGCTCCAACCTGGCGCTGATCGAAACCGTGCGCGACTACCTGCGCGGCGTCGGTCTCGAATCGCACCTCTCGCACAACGACGATGGCAACAAGGCGAATCTGTTTGCCACGATCCCGGCAGCAGATGGCAGTGTGCAAGGCGGCATCGTTCTGTCGGGCCATACCGATGTGGTGCCGGTGGACGGCCAGAAATGGGACAGCAACCCGTTTGCGCCGGAAGTGCGCGACGGCAAGCTCTACGGGCGCGGCACGTGCGACATGAAGGGCTTCATCGCTTCGTCGCTGGCGCTGGTGCCGTCGCTGCTCCAGGCCAAGCTGCGCGAGCCCCTGCACTTTGCGCTGTCATACGACGAGGAAGTCGGCTGCGTGGGCGCCCCGCGCATGATCGAAGGCCTGGTCGCCCGCGGCATCAAGCCCGCCGGCTGCATCGTCGGCGAGCCCACCTCCATGCGCCCGATCGTCGCGCACAAGGGCATCAACGCCTACCGCTGCCGCGTGCACGGCCGCGCTGCGCATTCGTCGCTCACGCCGCAGGGCGTCAACGCCATCGAATACGCCGCGCGCATCATCTGTTTCGTGCGCGACCTGGCCGATGAATTCCGCGCCAAGGGCCCGTTCGACGATGCATTTGACGTGCCGTTCACCACGGCATCGACCGGCCTCATCAACGGCGGTATTGCGCTGAACACGATCCCCGCGCTGTGCGAACTGGTATTCGAATTCCGCAACCTGCCGGGCGTGGATGCACCGGCCATCCGCGCGCGCGTCGAGCACTACGTGCGCGAAACCATCGAGCCCGCCATGCAGCGCGAACACCCGGACGCCCGCATCGAACTCGACGAGATTGCCGCTGCGCCCTCGCTGGACGCATCGGAGCAAGCCGCCATCACGCAGCTTGTGCGCGTGCTGACTGAAGACAACGACAAACGCAAGGTCGCCTACGGCACTGAAGCGGGGCTCTTCCAGCGCGCCGGCATTCCTGCCGTGCTGTGCGGCCCGGGCAACATCGAACAGGCGCACAAGGCCAACGAATATGTCGAACTCGCCCAGCTCGACGCGTGCGACCGCTTCCTCGCCAAAGTGGCGCGCAGCCTGATGGTCGAAACCGCGTCCGCCTGATGCTTACACAGCAACGCCTCACCTTTTGGTGGGGCGCGTTCTGCCCGGGGCGTTCGCTACAATAGCGGGCTTCCTTCGGCGTCGAACTGCCCGCTCCCCCGCTCCTGTCACTCCATGCCCGTCATCCTGCAAAGCCCGTCGCCGCTGTCCTCTGGCGACATTGAATCCGTCCGCAGCCTGTTCGGCAGCGCCACCTACGAGCTGCGCGCCCCCAACGTTGCCGCTATCGAGTGGGTGCACGAACTACCCAGCGAATTGCGCGTCCAGCTTGATGCCATCTGTGCCAACTTGAAGATGGACTACGCGTGGATTCCGGACGAATGGACGTTCGGCGATTTTCGCGTGCTGGCGATGGACATGGATTCCACGCTCATCACGATTGAGTGCATCGACGAGATTGCGGATTTCTGCGGGCTCAAGCCGCAAGTGGCCGCCATTACCGAAGCGTCGATGCGGGGCGAGATCAAGGATTTCAACGAGAGCCTGACGCGCCGCGTCGAACTGCTCAAGGGCCTGGATGCGAGCGTGCTGGAGCGCGTCTATGCAGAGCGCCTGCAGCTCTCCCTGGGCGCAGAAAAGATGCTGAAGGCCGTGCAGGCACTGGGCATCCGGACGCTGCTGGTATCGGGCGGCTTCGAGTTCTTTACCTCGCGCCTGCAGGAGCGTCTGGGCCTTGACCGCACGCGCGCCAACACCCTGGAGATCGTCGACGGTAAGCTCACCGGCCGGGTGCTCGGCGAGATCGTCAATGCGGATGTGAAGGCGCAGACGCTCAAGGCGTTTTGCCAGGATCTGGGCGTATCGCCACACAACGCCATCGCGATGGGCGACGGCTCGAACGATCTGAAGATGATGGGCGTGGCCGGCCTGTCGGTCGCGTTCCGCGCCAAGCCCATCGTGCAGGCGCAGGCCGACGTGGCGTTCAACGTTGTCGGCCTGGATGGGCTGTTGAATCTGTTCCCGCAGCAGTAAGCCGCGATGGCGACTCGCCAACCTGCCCGCAGAAAACTCGCACCGGTGGTGCGAGAAACGGTAGATGCGCGGGATTACGCAGCCCTGCTCACCGAGGTCAGGGCGCGCATTCACGCTGCGCAATACGCGGCCTTACGGGCGGTCAACAAAGAGCTGGTGGGCCTGTATTGGGACATCGGACAACTGATCGTGGCGCGGCAGCAAACCGAAGGGTGGGGTAAAGCCGTCGTACAGCAACTCGCCGCAGACCTGCAGGCGAGCTTTCCAGGCACGGGCGGTTTTTCAGCATCCAACCTGTGGCGGATGAAGGGTTTCTTCGAAACCTACCGCGGCGCGACAAAACTCGCACCACTGGTGCGAGAAATCGGTTGGAGCCATAACCTGCTTATCCTTGAGCGCTGCAAAGACGCTCAAGAGCGCGAGTTTTACCTGCGCATGACGCGTAAATTCGGTTGGTCAAAGAACGTTCTCGCCCATCAGATCGATAACCAGAGCTACGAAAAATCACTGCTGGGCCAGACCAATTTCGACAAGGCGCTGACGCCAACCCTGCGCGCGCAAGCCAAGCTGGCGGTAAAAGACGAATACGCCTTTGATTTTCTCGAGCTCGGAGACCAGCATAGCGAACGTGAGCTGGAGCGCGCGCTGATCACCCGCATCGAAGATTTCCTGCGCGCAATGGGCGGCATGTTTGCCTTCCTGGGTAGCCAGTACCGGCTTGAAGTGGATGGCGACGAGTATTTCATCGATCTGCTCCTGTTCCACCGCCGCTTGCGCTCGCTGGTCGCCATCGAACTGAAAATCGGTAAATTCGAACCTGAGTTTGTCGGCAAGATGCAGTTCTACCTCGCAGCCCTCGACGAGCAGGTTCGCCAGAACGACGAGAACCCGTCCATCGGCATCATCCTGTGCAAGGAAAAGAAGCGCACCATCGTCGAATACGCTCTGCGCGATGCAAGAAAACCGATTGGCGTCGCGACTTACGCCATCACCAAGAGCCTGCCGAAGGAGTTGCAGGACCAGTTGCCTTCGCCTGAAATCATTACGCGCCTGCTTGAAACACTGTAGCTGCGGCCATTAAAAACGGGGCGACGCGATCGACTCGCACGCCCCGCCATCGCCGCCCTCTGACGCTTGAAAGGTCAAGCCCGCAGGTGCGTCTCCATCGCCTGCTTCAAATCCGCAATCAAATCACGCGGATCTTCCAGACCGATATACAACCGCACGAAACCGCCCGCGTTCTCCCAATCGGCCGGCGGCCAGGCAGTCGCCGTGCGCATCGACGGAATGTTGTATGGCAGCGCCAGGCTGTGCGCCCCGCCCCACGAAAAGCCGATCGCAAAGTAGCGCAGGCCTTCGATAAAGGCATCGATCTGCGCCTGCGAATAGCGCTCGTGCAACACGATCGAGAACAATCCGCTTGCGCCGGTAAAGTCGCGCTTCCAGTTTTCATGGCCCGGACAATCGGGCAGCGCCGGGTGCAGCACGCGCACGACTTCGGGTCGGTCTGCCAACCATTCGGCCACTTCGCGGGCGTGCGCGTCGTGCGCAGCCAGACGCGTCGGCAGGCTCGGCAGGCCGCGCAGCACAAAGTAGCAGTCGTCCGCGGACACACCCCAGCCCATGCGCATGCGTGTGGCAAGCAGCTTGTGATGCAACGCTTCATCGTTGGTGATAGCCGCGCCCATCAGCACATCGCTGCCTCCCGATTGGTACTTGGTCAGCGCCTGTACGGAGATGTCGATGCCGTGCTCGAACGGCTGGTAGTACACGCCTCCGCTCCAGGTATTGTCGATGGCAGTGATGGCGCCGGCCTTGCGCGCCACCCCGGCGATGGCTGTGCAGTCGGGCACTTCCATCGTCACCGAACCGGGCGCTTCGAGCCACACGAGCTTCGTGTTGTGGCGCATCAGGTCGGCAATGCCGGCGCCGATCATCGGGTCGTAGTAACGCACGGTAATGCCGAACTGGCGCGCCATCCACTCGCCGTGGTCACGGTTCGGGCCGTAGGCGTTGTCCGGAATCAGCACGTCGTCGCCGGATTTGATCAGAGAGAAATACACCAGCGAAATCGCCGCCAGTCCCGAGGGCAGCAGCAGCGCGTGCGAGCCGCCTTCGATTTGTGCCAGCGCTTGGCACAGCGTGTCGGACGTCGGCGTGGCATGCAGGCCGTAGCGCCAGTGCACCACGCTGCCGCTACCGAAGGCGCGCATGTCGGCGAGGTTCTTGAACACCACCGTGGACGCACGATGCGTGGCATGCGAGAACGCCGTGAAGCCCGGCGGAATCCGCAGTTCCGGATGCACAGCCTGGGTCGCGGGAAACATGGGCGGGAGCTTGGTGTCGTCGTTCACGAGGTTTCCTGTTTGATGGCGTATGAGCGATTGCCGGCCATTTACCAGTGCGCGCTTGATCGCGTTGGATTGCTGGACGGTGGCGCAATCTGACCCGGCGCAGCGGGCACCAGCGGCGTCATTGGCGTTGCGGGCACTGCGGCATTGCTGTTGGCTGCGGCATCGTATGGCGGAATCACCACCACCGCGACGGGCCGCAGGACAAACGGCAGCGTATGACCGTCGTGGCCGACGTCCGTCCACGTGCCGCGCACGACGCCGTGACCGTCAATGGCGCCTTCCCAAGTGCCGGTGACGTGCGTACCGTCATCGGACTCCTCCATGAGGAAGCCGCCGTTTTCGTATTCGCCGGTCACCAAGCGCACGCCTGCCGCGTTGCCGGCGACGTATTCGCCGTGGACGCTATCGATTTCACCGGCCTTACGGCCAAGACGCATGCGGATCGGCATGTCGCCGATCACACCGGTATAGATGGGATATTTCGCGTAGTCGGGTTGCGGTTGCAGCACAGGCGGCGGCGCAGTCTGTGCAGAGAACCCGTTGTCGCCCTTCCTGGCCTGAGCGCGGCGCTTGTCGCCATCGGCAATGGCGCGGTTCAGGCCAAGGTCACCCGGCTGCACGTTGGCGCTGCCGGTCGACACGTCGTAGCCGTTGTTGGCGGCCCGCGTCTGGGCAGACGCTGGCGCCACGCCTACGGCCAGCATCAGCGCGAGCAGCGCGCCGACGGGCCGAATCAGGCGTTCAATCGAGAAAATGCGTTCAGATGCGTTCGAACACCGCCGCAATGCCTTGTCCTCCACCAATACACATGGTCACCAGCGCGTAGCGACCGCCGATGCGTTGCAGCTCGTGCAACGCCTTGACCGTGATGAGCGCACCCGTTGCGCCGATCGGGTGGCCAAGCGAAATACCCGAGCCGTTCGGATTGACCTTGGCTGGGTCCAGACCGAGTTCCTTCGTCACCGCGCAGGCCTGGGCGGCGAACGCCTCGTTGGCTTCGATTACGTCCAGATCCTTGACCGACAGGCCAGCGCGCTCCAGCGCCTTGCGCGTAGCCGGCACCGGGCCGATGCCCATGATCTTCGGATCCACGCCGGCATGGCCGTACGACACCAGGCGTGCCAGCGGCTTCAGGCCGCGCTTCTCGGCCACCGAACGCTCCATCAGCACCAGTGCCGCGCCCGCATCGTTCAGGCCCGAGGCATTGCCAGCCGTGACCGTGCCGTTCTCTTTCGCGAAGACCGGCTTCAGCTTGGTCATGTCGTCGATGGTCGCGTCGTGGCGGACGTGCTCATCGGTATCGAACTGGATGTCGCCCTTGCGCGACTTGATCGTCACCGGAACGATCTGATCCTTGAAGTACCCGGCCTGGATGGCACGCGAGGCACGCTGGTGGGATTCGAGCGCGGTCTGGTCCTGCTGCTCGCGGCTGATGCCGAATTCGCGGGCGACGTTTTCTGCCGTCACACCCATATGGATCGTGTGGAACGGGTCGTGCAGCGCGCCCAGCATCATGTCGACCATCTTGGCGTCGCCCATGCGCGAACCCCAGCGGGCCGCGGGCGCAAGGTACGGCGCACGGCTCATGCTTTCGGCGCCGCCGGCGATGGCGACATCGGCATCGCCGAGCAGGATGGTCTGCGCCGCGCTCACCACAGCCTGCAGGCCCGAGCCGCACAGACGGTTGACGTTGAATGCGGGCGTTTCGGCCGACACACCACCGTTCACAGCGGCCACGCGCGAGAGATACATGTCGCGCGGCTCGGTGTTGATCACGTGGCCAAACACCACGTGACCGACTTCTTCGCCCTTCACGCCAGCGCGGGCCAGTGCCTCTCGCACGACGAGTGCACCCAGCTCGCACGGCGCCACATCCTTCAGGCTGCCGCCAAAGGTCCCGATTGCGGTACGAACGCCGCTGACCACCACCACTTCACGTGCCATTGCTGTCTCCTGTGCCATCGAAATTGGATGGCGGCCAGTATAAACGCACGACCGTTCGCAAAATTTAGGTACGACTACCTAAGGGGATCAGACCTCGCCCCAGAGGTCGTGGCCATCGGCGCCGGTAATTTTGACCGACACGAAATCGCCCGCCTTGTAGCGCTTGTACGGCTTCGACGGCGGCGCGATATAGACGAGGCCGTCAATCTCCGGCGCATCCGCCGACGAACGGCCGATGCCACCGTCCTGATTCACCTCATCCACCAGCACGCGCAGCGACTTGCCCACCTTGCGCTGCAGGCGGCGGGCGGACACGCGCTCGGCGACTTCCATGAAGCGCGCGCGGCGCTCCTCGCGCACCTCGTCGGGCAATGCGCCCGGCAGGTCGTTGGCGGTGGCACCCTCGACCGGCGAATAGGCGAAGCAGCCCACGCGGTCCAGCTCGGCTTCGGCGATGAAGTCGAGCAGCGTCTGGAACTCTTCTTCCGTTTCACCGGGGAAGCCGGCGATGAATGTGCTGCGGATGGTCAGCTCCGGGCACACCTCGCGCCAAGCGCGGATGCGGTCTAGCGTCTTCTCGGCGTTGGCGGGGCGCTTCATGCGCTTGAGCACGTCGGGGTGAGCGTGCTGCAGCGGCACGTCCAGATACGGAAGAACCTTGCCTTCGGCCATCAGCGGCATCACCTCATCCACGCTCGGGTATGGATAGACGTAGTGCAGGCGCACCCAGGCACCGTACTGCGACGCCAGCTCGCCCAGCGCGCCGACCAGCTCGGTCATGCGCGTTTTCAGCGGGCGGCCGTTCCAGAAGCCCATGCGGAATTTGACGTCGACGCCATAAGCGCTGGTGTCCTGCGAAATGACGAGCAGTTCCTTGACGCCGGCCTTCAGCAGGTTTTCCGCCTCCAGCATCACTTCCGCCACCGGGCGCGAGACGAGGTCACCCCGCATCGACGGGATGATGCAGAAGCTGCAGCGGTGGTTGCAGCCTTCCGAAATTTTCAGATATGCGTAGTGCTTGGGCGTGAGCTTGATGCCCTGCGGCGGCACAAGATCAATGAACGGGTCGTGCGGCTTGGGCAGGTGCGTGTGCACCGCTTCCATCACCTCGCCCAACGCGTGAGGGCCCGTCACAGCCAGCACCTTCGGGTGCACGCTGGTGATGATGTCCTGGCCCGCGGCGTCCTTCTTGGCACCCAGGCAGCCGGTGACGATCACCTTGCCGTTCTCGGCCAGCGCCTCGCCAATCGCATCCAGGCTCTCCTGCACAGCCTCGTCGATGAAGCCGCAGGTGTTGACAACCACCAGGTCCGCCCCGCCGTACGTGCCGGAGATCTCATACCCCTCCGCGCGCAGTTGGGTGATGATCTGCTCGGAATCGACCAAGGCCTTGGGACAACCGAGACTGACGAACCCCACCTTGGGGCTCTGGGTACTGACGTCGGACATGGGAACAACCTGATGTGGGAGAGGATTTGCGCTGCGCACGTGGGGTGTGCCGCGCGATTGCGTATTTTAACCGTTCGCCGCGTTTGGGCGACCAAGCCGAAGCTGCATCTGTTCAATCACGCGCTCGATTTCCAGCGCGTCCTGCAGCCTGCGAATGGCATCATGCAGCTCCGCAGCCTGGGGCCACGTCCGCTTCAGATAGCTCAGCCACAGTTTGACGCGGCCATGCTCATGCTTGGCCGAGATGCGCGCATGCAGCTTCTTCAGGTAATCGGCGAGATAGCCCAGCACAACCGGCCATTCCGCCGCGGACGGCGCCTCGTCCATCTGCCCGCGAATGCGCTGGGCCAGGAACGGATCAGACACGGCGCCACGCCCAATCATCACGTCACTACAGCCACTGACGGCCCGGCAGCGCTCCCAGTCGGCCACGGTCCAGACTTCGCCATTGGCGGTGACGGGGATGCTCACGGCGTCGGCGATGCGCGCGATCCAGTCCCAGTGAGCGGGCGGACGGTAGCCGTGGTCACGCGTGCGGGCATGCACGACGAGCGATTCGGCACCGCCTTCCGCCAGCGCCGTTGCACAGTCAATCGCGCGGGACGTATCGGAAACGCCGAGCCGCATCTTGGCCGTCACCGAAATATTGGCCGGCACAGCGGCCCGCACGGCGTGGACGATGTCGTACAGCACTTCCGGCGTAGCGAGCAACATGGCGCCGCCGCCGTGCCGGTTCACGACCTTGGCCGGGCAGCCGAAGTTGAGGTCGATGCCATGCGGCGTGAGGGTTGCCGCGTACGCTGCATTGCGGGCCAGCCATTCCGGATCGCTGCCGAGGAGCTGGATGGTCATCGGCGTACCGCTAGCCGTATAGCCGCCGTTGCGGATCTCGGGCGTCTCACGTTCGTATGTGCGCGCTGGCAGCAGCGAGCCCGTCACCCGGACGAACTCCGAAACGCATCCGTCGTAGCCACCGGCCCGGGTCAGCACGTCTCGCATGACGTAATCCGCGACCCCCTCCATTGGGGCAAGCAAAAGACGGCTCATGCGAAAAGGGAGGACGGCCGGCGCATGGGCCGGAAGCGAACATCAAACATGGGAGACGGGAGCGGGAAACGTGATCGTCGGTGAGGCGTCCACCTCACCTGAAAGACCGGCATTTTACCTTGCCGTCCTCTGCGGCGTGCGCCTAACAAAAAAGGCGAACCGCCCTGCGATTCGCCTTGTTTTGCCAACCCGCCGAACTTACTTCTTCTCGGGCGGCTGATTGAACGGGAAAGTCCCGAACATGTTCTTGGCTTGACTCTGCATTTGTTCCTGCATCTGCACGAACAGGTTTTTGCTCTGTTCGATGTAGTTGCTCATCATCCCTTGCATCATCGGCCCCTGCATGTTCATGAACTGCGACCACATGTCAGGGTTGAAGGAATTGCCGCTGTACAGATCCTTTGAGTTTTCAGCCAGCTTGCTCTGGATGTCGACAAACGCCTGGATGTTCTTTTCCAGGTACGTGCCCATCATGCCCTGCATGGCGTTGCCATAGAAACGGATGATCTGAGCGAGCATCGCGCCGGAGAACATCGGCACGCCGCCGGTTTCCTCTTCGAGGATGATCTGCAGCAGGATGCTGCGGGTCAGGTCTTCACCGGATTTCGCATCGACGACGCGAAACTCTTCGGTTTCCATCACGAGTTGCTTGACGTCTGCAAGCGTGATGTATGTGCTGGTTTGGGTATCGTACAGCCGGCGGTTGGGATATTTCTTGATCAGCCGTTCGGTGCCCTTCTTGCTGGTGGCCATCGTGCCTTTCCGTGTTGGCGATGCTGCTGCGGTGCAGCCGATGCAGTGCGAAATGACTGCACCGAGCGATGCAGCAAATTACGCGGTTGCCCGGCTATTCCGATCTGCGCGCGAATGCTGCATTCAACAGCAGCGCAGATGCATCCGGTTATGATCGGACGCCCCGTGTCTCCCTGCGGAGCGCCTCCGTGATTGGATTCTATGCGGATCGCCCTGCAAAGAAAAGGCGACCTCCCCCGGTAAAAACCCGCAGCATTTTGATGCGACTCATGCACCCGGACAGTTGCCCGGAAAGGCGGCAAAAGGCCTGCTGCAATGCAATCGAGCATCGCAGCATGCAGGGCAAAGCAAGGGGGAAAATTGCTGCACCCATGCTGCAGCATCGCCGCAGCATGGGCGTGGGAGCGTCAGCCCATGTGCAGGCCGCCGTTGAGGGAGAAGTCCGCGCCGGTGGAGAAGCCAGACTCTTCAGACGCCAACCATGCGCAGATCGACGCAATCTCGGTCGGCTCGCCCAGGCGCTTGACCGGGATCGTGCCGACGATCTTGTCGAGCACATCCTGACGAATCGCTTTCACCATGTCGGTGGCGATATAGCCCGGCGACACCGTGTTGACCGTGACGCCCTTGGTAGCGACTTCCTGCGCCAGCGCCATCGTGAAGCCATGCAAGCCAGCCTTGGCCGTCGAGTAGTTGGTCTGGCCAAACTGACCTTTCTGGCCATTCACCGACGAGATGTTGATGATGCGGCCCCAGCCGCGATCCGCCATGCCGTCGATGACCTGCTTGGTCACGTTGAACAACGACGTCAAGTTGGTATCGATCACCGCATCCCAGTCGGCGCGGGTCATCTTGCGGAACACCACGTCGCGCGTGATGCCGGCGTTGTTGATCAGGACATCCACCTCGCCCACTTCGGCCTTCACCTTGTCAAACGCGGCCTTGGTCGACTCCCAATCACCGACGTTGCCCTCGGACGGCACGAAATCGAACCCCAGCGCCTTTTGTTGTTCGAGCCATTTTGCCTTGCGCGGCGAGTTCGGGCCGCAGCCCGCGACCACGGTGAAACCGTCGCGCGCCAAGCGCTGGCAAATCGCCGTTCCGATACCGCCCATGCCACCGGTGACGTATGCAATGCGTTTGGTCATGTCCACTCCTAGTCCTTGTTGTTAGAACTGCCTGGCCTCTTGCCCGGCAGCGGATGCTCAGGTGTCTCGGATTGGCGTGTGCGGTATTCGTTCCACCCCACGCCAATCCCACTGCAAAAAACTTACGGACGCTCAACCGCCAGCGCCACGCCCATGCCGCCGCCGATACACAGCGAGGCCAGGCCCTTCTTCGCATCGCGCTTCTGCATTTCGTGCAGCAGCGTGACCAGGATGCGGCAGCCCGACGCGCCGATCGGGTGACCGATCGCAATCGCACCACCATTGACGTTGACCTTGGACGTATCCCAGCCCATCTGCTGATGCACGGCCAGCGCCTGAGCGGCAAACGCCTCGTTGATCTCCATCAGGTCCAGATCGCCCACGGACCAGCCGGCACGCGACAGGCAACGTTTCGATGCCGGTACCGGCCCCATGCCCATGACCTTCGGGTCCAGGCCGGCGCTCGCGTATGCACGGATCGTAGCCAGCGGCGTCAGACCCAGTTCCTTGGCCTTGGCAGCCGACATCACCACGACAGCGGCGGCACCATCGTTCAAGCCCGAGGCGTTGGCCGCAGTCACCGTGCCGGCCTTGTCAAAAGCAGGCTTCAGCCCGGCCATCGATTCGAGCGTGGCGCCATGGCGAACGAACTCATCCTGTGCGAAGGCAATCGGATCGCCCTTGCGCTGCGGGATCAGGATCGGAACGATTTCATCATTGAAGCGGCCCGACTTTTGCGCGGCTTCCGCCTTGTTCTGCGAAGCCACGGCAAACTCGTCCTGCGCTTCACGCGTGATGCCGTATTCCTTCGCGACGTTCTCGGCCGTGATGCCCATGTGGTACTGGTTGTAGACGTCCCACAGCCCATCCACAATCATCGAATCGATCAGCTTGGCATCCCCCATGCGGAAACCATCGCGCGAGCCCGGCAGCACGTGCGGCGCGGCGGACATGTTTTCCTGGCCGCCGGCCACGACGATCTCGGCATCGCCCGCCATGATGGCGTTGGCGGCCAGCATCACGGCTTTCAGGCCCGAGCCGCACACCTTGTTGATGGTCAGGCCGGGCACCATGTTCGGCAGCCCCGCCTTGATGACAGCCTGGCGCGCCGGGTTCTGGCCCGAGCCGGCAGTCAGCACCTGGCCCATGATGACTTCGCTCACTTGGTCCGGCGCCACCTTGGCGCGCGCCAGAGCTTCGCGGATCACGGTTGCGCCAAGCTCAGGCGCAGCGATCTTCGCCAGCGAGCCACCAAACTTGCCCACGGCGGTGCGTACCGCCGATACGATCACAACATCGGTCATTTGCTTACCTTCCACTGTCGAAAGAGAGGGTCGTTGGACACCGTCAGCGGCCGAAGCCGCGACGGCAACGGGGATTCATGCGCGCGATCTTACGCTTTCTGTTTGACGTAGCGGCCAGGCGCCGGCTCGATGGCCGGGTAGTCCGCATTGCCGTAGCTCTTGGGTGCAGCCTTCTGCGCGCCTGCGTGCGATGCCAGCCAGGTAGACCAATCCGGCCACCAGCTGCCCGGATGCTCCTTGGCACCCTCGAACCACGCATCAGCCGTATCGGGCAGCTTGGCATTGATCCAGTGCGAACGCTTATTGGCCGCGGGCGGGTTGATCACGCCTGCGATATGTCCCGAGGCACCGAGCACGAAACGCCGCTTGCCCTTGAGCAGCGGCACCGAGCCATAAGCGGACTTCCACGGGACGATGTGGTCTTCACGCGAGCCGTAGATGTAGACCGGCACGTCGATCTTGCCCAGATCCACCGGGGTCCCGTTCACCTTCAGCTTGCCCGGCGTTTTGAGGTCGTTCTGCAGATACGTATGGCGCAGGTACCAGCAGTACCACGGGCCTGGAAGATTGGTCGAGTCGCCATTCCAATACAGCAGGTCGAACGGGGCGGGCGTCTTGCCCTTCAAATAATTCTCGACAACGTAGTTCCAGACCAGGTCGTTCGGTCGAAGGAACGAGAACGTATTTGCCAGCTCCACGCCACGCAGCAACCCCGGGCCGGTCGGCGCATTGCTGCCGATGGTCTTCTCCCGCATTTCCACCTGAGCCTGGTCGACGAACACGTCGAGAATGCCGGTGTCCGTAAAGTCGAGCAGCGTGGTCAGCAGCGTCAGGCTTGCGGCCGGATGCTCGCCGCGCTCCGCCAGTACCGCCAAGGCAGTGGAAAGGATCGTTCCGCCCACGCAGAAGCCCAGCACGTTGATCTGGTCCTGCGCAGAAATCTCGCGTGCGACACGAATGGCCTCGATCGCGCCGCCTTCGATGTAGTCGTCCCACGTGCGGGAGGCCATGCTCGCGTCCGGATTGCGCCAGGACACCAGAAACACGGTATTGCCCTGCTCCACCGCATAGCGCACGAGGGAATTGGCCGGCTGGAGATCCAGGATGTAGAACTTGTTGATGCACGGCGGCACCAGCAGCAGCGGGCGCGCATGCACCTTGGCCGTCAGCGGCTTGTACTGGATGAGCTGGAAATAGTCGTTCTCGAAGACGACGGCGCCTTCGCTGTTGGCGACATTGCGGCCGATCTCGAATGCCGTCTCGTCCGTCTGCGAGATCTTGCCGCGCTCCATGTCCTGCAGCATGTTCAGGATGCCGGTGCGCAGGGATTCGCCACGCGATTCAATCAGATGCTTCTGTGCCTCTGGGTTGGTCGCAAGGAAGTTGGACGGCGACATGGCGGCCGTCCATTGCGACACGGCAAAACGCACGCGCTCGCGGGTCTTGGCGTCCGCTTGCACGGCGTCTGCCATTTCCATCAGCGTGCGGGCGTTGAGCACGTAGAACGCAGCGGCGTAGCCGTAGAGCGGGCTCTTGCGCCAGGCGTCGTTCGAGAAACGGCGATCAGACGGCGCCACGGCCTCGGCGCTTTCGCCGGTGCTCATGTGGCGCCAGATCTGGAGCCACTCTTCGAGATATTTCTGTTGGATTTCGGCCAGGCGCTCGTGCGGGATCAGCGCGAAAGGAGCCGCGCCTTCGCCCATCGCTGCGCCGTTGAACTGGCCAAGACCAGGCGCCGCCGCACCGGGTTGTGCAAAGGTGCCCGCAAAGGCTTGCCATTGCTTGAACTGCTCTGCCCACTGCGTAGGGTCCGACAAGCCCTGCCAGGGAGCTTGAGTGTGGGCGCTAGATGCTTTGGATGATGTCGATTGACGCGATGCCATAGTGCCCTCGATCCGACGATATGCGCCGCTCCGGTTGGAACGGCGGCGCAACTCGTAGTATTGCGGGGCATTGTTGCCTTGCCGTTTCAAGGCTGTCAATCGGAGTTAGTTAATGATCGGCCGGAAACGTAGAGCCAGCGCGGGTTTTGCCACATTCACCGAAAACGGCTCCGACCAAATGGTTAAGCGCAGAACCGGGGCTATGGTCCAATTTGCGCAATTTCGTGCGAGACTGCCGCATTGCGCCAATGCCGGGCACCGCTTTTTCTCATGTATATCGTCGCCATCGCCTGGCTCTACGTCGTACTGATGATGTCCTTGACTGAGCAATCTTGGATTGCCGGCATCGGCACATTTGTCTTCTACGGCGTGGCCCCGTTATCGCTCTTCCTCTGGATTGTCGGCACGCCGGCACGCAGGCGCCGCCGCAAGGCTCAGGAAGCCGCGCAGGACCGGGCGGACACCGCCCCCACACTGAGCAGCGATGGAGGCGATGGCGCCGTCTGAACGCTCACTCTGCGCGCCAGATCAGCGTGGCCATGCGGCCCGTGGTGCGCTCCCGGCGGTACGAATAGAAGCTCTCGGCGTCTGTCATCGTGCACAGGCCGCCGCCGTACACGTCAGTACAGCCGACGCGTGCCAGCCGCAGCCGGGCCAGCGCATACAGATCAGCGAAGAACTTGTCGGCGGGTGCGCCTTCCACGAAGGCCGCCTGGGTGGCCGGTAATTCGCCGGGCTGGGACGCCTCGATAAAGGCCTGGCGCACCTCGGCACCCACTTCAAAGCATGTCGGCCCGATGGCCGGCCCCAGCCATGCCAACCACGTTGGATCGGCTTCCTGGCCGCTGGCGCGCAATCGTTGCGTCATCGCATCCAGCGTGCGCTCGATCACGCCGCCGCATAGTCCACGCCAGCCCGCATGCGCAGCACCCACCGTGACGCCGCGAGCGTCACTCAGCAAGACAGGCAGGCAATCTGCCGTCATGACCACGCAGACCCGATCCCGCCAGGATGCCACCGCAGCATCGGCCACTACAGGCGCCGACTTACCGACAAATTGATCAAGATCAGCGACACCGGTGCCATGCACCTGTTCCATCCACGTCGGCTCAGCCGGCAGCGCTGCACGCAGGATGCGGCGGTTCTGTTCAACGGCTTCCGGCGCATCACCGACGTGCTGACCAAGGTTCAGCCCACCGGGCAAACCACCGGCCAATCCGTAAGGCCCCGTGCTGACACCACCCAGGCGAGTCGTGGCAAGCGCTTTGACACGCGGATGCGCGGGCCAGTCGGGAACGATCCAGTCAGTTGATGTCGGCATCGGGATCCAGGTCGAGGGCTTCCAGCAGAGCGGCGAAATCGTCGGGTACACCTGCCTCCCAATGCACCGATTTGCCCGAGGCGGGATGCACGAGCCCCAGGCGCACCGCGTGCAGCGCCTGCCGCGTAAAGGGCACCGGCAGCGGCGCCTTGATCGTCTGTGGCTGGCCACGACGGAAATTGCGCGTGTACACCGGATCACCAAGCAGCGGATGCCCCTCCGATTCAAAATGCACACGGATCTGGTGTGTACGGCCAGTCTCGAGCTGACAACGCACCAGCGATACCTGCGCTCGGCCGAGGCCTACCACGTCCAGCGTCTTGAAATGCGTGCGCGCCGGCTTGCCGCTGGCCGTCTCGATGATGGCCATGCGCGTGCGGTCACGCGGGTCACGGCCGATCGGGGCGTCAATGGTGGCCTCTTCCGGCGTTTCGCCCCACACGAGCGCGAGATAAGTACGCTTGACGGTACGTGCCTGCAGTTGGCGCACGAGATCGGTTTGCGCTGGCAGCGTACGGGCGACCACCATCAGGCCGGACGTGTCCTTGTCGAGGCGGTGGACGATGCCGGCACGCGGCAACTCCGCGGCGTCGGGATAGCGGTGCAACAGGCCGTTGAGCACCGTGCCGCTCCAGTTGCCAGCAGCGGGATGCACCACCAGCCCGGCCGGCTTGTTGATGACGAGCAGCGTGTCGTCTTCGTACACCACATCCAGATCGATAGGCTCGGCAACGAAGGCGTTTTCGTCGGCCGCGCGTTGCGGGACGACTTCGATGCGGTCACCGCCGGAGATGGCCGCGCGCGGGCGCACCACCTCACCACGCAGGCGCACCGCGCCGGCATCAATCCATTGCTGGAGACGGCTGCGCGAATAGTCGGGCAGCAGCTTGGCAAGCGCCTTGTCCAGGCGTTCGCCGTGCATGGCTTCAGGGATCTCCACGATGATCGGCTCGGCGGCCTGGGCCGCACCGGCCGTAGGCAAATCGAGCGCCTCATCATCGAGGGTGTCTTCCGTCTCCTGCACAGTGAGGGAAACGTCAGCTGCTGCGTCGTCTGACACAGGGCTTGGGCTATAATGCTTGATGCGATTTTTCATTCAGAAAAGGTGCCCATGTCGGTCACGAGCGTAAAGCAGGCGCGTATTGGTAATCGAATCGGCAGCCGAATCGGCAGTCGGATCCGCGCACAAATTGGAGCAGTGTTGGTGGCAGGCGTTGCATGCTTGGCTATCTCGGCCTGCGGCATCCTGCCGGAACAGCAAGACGAAACTGCCGGCTGGTCAGCCAACAAATTATATTCGGAAGCGAAGGACTCGCTCGACGGCGGCGACTACGCCAAGGCGGTCAAGTACTACGAAAAGCTCGAAAGCCGCTATCCATTCGGCCCGTACGCCCAACAAGCCCAGATCGAAACCGCCTACGCCAACTACAAGGATGGCGAGACGGCTGCCGCGCTGGCCGCGGTGGATCGCTTCATCCAGTTGCACCCAAATCATCCCAGCGTCGATTACGCCTATTACCTCAAGGGCCTGATCAACTTCAACGACAACCTGGGCTGGCTCGGCCGCTTCTCGAACCAGGACTTGAGCGAGCGCGACCCGAAGGCCGCGCGCGCTGCCTATGACGCGTTCAAGACGCTGATCACGCGTTTCCCGAACAGCAAGTACACGCCGGACGCCACGCAACGCATGCAGTACATCGTGAACGCGATGGCCGAGCATGAAGTGGGCGCCGCGCGCTACTACTATCGCCGTGGGGCGTACCTCGCGGCCGTGAACCGCGCGCAAGACGCCATCAAGGATTACGACCGCGCCCCCGCTGTGGAAGAAGCGCTGTACATCATGATGAAGTCGTACGAGGCGCTGGGCATGAAAGACATGCGCGACGACACCGAACGCATCATCAAACAGAACTACCCGAAGAGCGACTTCCTCGCCTACGGCCAGCGCAAGAAAGACAAGCCCTGGTACCAGTGGTGGTAAACAAGGCTTGAATAGCACAGCAAAAAGCCCGGTCGATTGGCCGGGCTTTTTGTTTGTGCTCGCGAATCAGTCTTCAGTGTTACCGGCAGGCAGATCCTCCGAACTCTCCGGCCGCAGCGAACGCAGGAATTCGGCAGCCGTCTCCGCCTCGCGCGTACGCTTGAACGGCGGCAGGCTCTGCCAGATCTGGCGGCCGTAGTTCTTCTCAACAAGCCGCGGATCGCAGATCATCAGCACGCCGCGATCGGTCTCGGAGCGAATCAACCGCCCTGCACCCTGCTTGAGCGTGATCACCGCGTGCGGCAATTGGTGGACGGCAAACGGGCTCAACCCTTTTTTCTCCAGCGCTTCCATGCGGGCGCTCAGCACCGGATCGTCGGGCGGGGCAAACGGCAATTTATCGATGACGACCAGCGATAGGGCCTCCCCGCGTACGTCCACGCCCTCCCAGAAGCTTTGGCTGCCGATCAGCACGGCGTTGCCGAGCGCGCGGAAACGGTCCAGCAATTCCGTACGGCTGGCCTGGCCCTGCACGAGCAGCGGGAAATCCCAGCCGCGTTGAGCGAACTCATCTGACAACCGCTCGGCGGCGCGATTCACTGCGCGCAGCGTCGTGCATAGCAGGAACGTCTTGCCGCCCGCCGCCTCGATGAGGGGCAAGGTGGCGTCGAGCACCGCATCGGTAAAGCGCGGATCGCTCGGCTGCGGCAGATCGCGCGGCACATACAGCAAGCCTTGTGCTGCGTAATCGAACGGGCTGTCGAGCGTCATGGAGCGATCACGATCCAGGCCCAATTGCGCAGCGTAATGCGTGAAGTTGCCGCGCACCGAAAGCGTGGCCGAGGTGAAGACCCACGCGCGCGGCTGACCGGCACGCTGGCGCGAAAAGATTGGCGCGATCGACAGCGGCGTCAGGTGCAATTGCACGGAATTGGCAAACACCTCGACCCAGCGCACACGCTCGTCAACGGGGGCCGCACTCTCACTGTCCGCGCCCGCAGCCTCCCCTTCTTTCTTGGGCGCCTTAGGCGGTTTGGGATCGGCCCACGCTTCAAGCTTTTCACACAGCGCAACTGCACGGCGATGGCATTGCTCAATGGTCTCGGCGCGTTCGGCCTGGGCTTCCAGCGCGCCGGTAAAGTCGGAAAGCGCCTGCTCCAGCTTGGGCAGCACCTCGTAGAACGGCTTGGCGAGCGCTGCATCATTGTCGATCTGTTTGATCGACAGGCGTGAACCGTCCTGACGGAAAACCAAGCGCAGATCACGCGCGGCACGCTCAAGCGGCGCAGCAATCGCGACCCAATCCACCGCATCGCGTGCGTGCGAAAGGCCTTCGGCCACGCTGTCGCGCGCAAGCTCGAGAATCTGGTTCGTAGAGATCGTCTCGCCAAAGAACAACGTGGCGGTTTCGGGCAGCTGATGGGCTTCGTCGAAGATGATCGTGTTGGCGGCGGGCAGCAGTTCAGCCATGCCGGTGTCCTTCAACATCACGTCCGCGAAGAACAGGTGATGGTTGACCACCACCACGTCAGCCTGCTGCGCCTCCTTGCGGGCGCGCATGACGAAGCAGTCTTTGTAATACGCGCAGTCCGAACCCAGGCAATTGTCGCGCGTGGACGTGACGAGATTCCACACCGGTGCGTTCTCGGGCACGCTCGCAAGTTCAGCTTTGTCGCCCGTTTTCGTGGTCTTCAGGAACAGATTGATCTGGCGCAGCCACGCGGCGTCCTGGCGCGAAGAAAGGCGCCCGTTCTGCGACGTGCGCTCTACGTGGTAATGGCAAACGTAGTTGGCGCGCCCTTTGAGCAGCGCCACCGACACCGGCGCATTCAGCGCCTTGCGCACGGTCGGGATGTCGCGCAGGAAAAGCTGGTCCTGCAGGTTTTTCGTCCCGGTCGACAGGATCACCTTGCCGCCCCAGAGCATCGCCGGGACCAGGTAAGCGTAGGTTTTACCGGTGCCCGTGCCAGCCTCGACGATGATCGAATCGGCGGCCTCGATGGCGTTGGCCACGGCCTGCGCCATCGTTAGTTGGGCACTGCGGGGCCGATAGCCATCGATACCCTTGGCCAGCGTGCCTTCGTCGGCGAACAGCGTCGCCAGCTCGGCATGATGGGCATCGGCAGGGACAGAGGCAGCGGGAGCCGAAGCGTCGCTGGTATCGGCGTCGGAATCAGCCGACGGCTCGGCCAGCGGGGAAAGCGAAGTCAACGCGGAATCCGTGGGGTCAAATGACGGAGGCCGCACGTGATTGCGGCCTCTCGGGATGAGAGTCGAACCCGCTTTGGGCAGGCGTTAAGCCGGCACGTCCGGCTCAACCTGCAACTGTAGCAGGGTGATGGTGTCCTTGAGTTTCAGACGGCGCTTCTTGAGGCGGCGCAACTGCAATTCGTCGTGACCGACGGTCGCTGCCAGCCGGTCGATCAGGAAATCGAGATCGCGGTGCTCGATCTGCAATTCAATGATGCGACGCGAGATCGTATTCAGATCGCTGTCCATCGCTCTCCTCCGGAAACCCGGCCTTGGCTGAAGTTTAGAACCCCAGCGGACTGGTGTTGTTCTGGTTTTGCTCTTTGCGGTGCTTGCTTTGTTCGCGGCGCTCTTCCAGTTCCTTCTGGCGCTTGGCCGCGTCTTGCTGCTTTTCCTGGAATTGCTTGACGTTTTCCGCACGCTTGGCGGCATTGGCGGCGCCCTGCTCCTGCGCCGCCTTCAGCTTGGCGTCGTAATCGGCTTGCTTCTTGGCCGCCGCCTGCGCATTGGCGGCGCGCTGCGGCGCTTCGGCCTGGCGCTGCGCTTCATTCAGACGCTGCTGCTCCTGCTTGTTCGCGAAATCGGTGCGATTCTTCTGCTCGGCGGCTTCGCGTTGGGGGCGCTCGGCGTTGTACTGAGCCTCGCGGATGGCACGCTCCTGGTCGCGGCGGGCAGCGCGGTCGGCACGCTCGGCTTCGTCCAGTGCAAGCTCGCGTTCGCGGATGGTGTGGAGCTCCGTGCGACGCACATCCTTGGCCTTGTCGATGCAGCGCGTGACGAGGAATTTGTCGTAGCAAGCGCGCTCGGCCTGGGCGTAGCGGTATTCCGCCCAGGCTTTGGCGCTGGTAATGCGATCGTGCTCGGTGCCGAAATCGGGCTGCGTGGCGGGCACCGCCGCGGCTGGCGCGGAGGCCGGCGAAGACTGGCTCCATGCGGGCGCGGCAAGCAGCGCAACACTGAGCATGGACGCCGGCAGAACCAGACGGGAGGCGCGGCGCGCAGCTGCGCGGCGACGGGCAGAAAACAGGAGCGTAGGCATAACGCGCATTTTATCACCGCGCCTGTGCGGCAAACGCCGCGCGGCCACGGATTTCAGCTCAGGAACAGGGTTCGCGTTGTGGCAAAATGCGCGGCTTTCCATCGCACTCTCTGGAAGCAATGACTGATTCCGTGTTGCAGAAGATCGTCTCCCGCATCGCCATTGAACTGGCGGTCCGGCCGCAGCAGGTTGCCGCCGCCGTGCAACTGTTGGACGAAGGCGCCACCGTGCCCTTCATTGCACGTTACCGAAAGGAAGTGACGGACAACCTGGACGACACGCAACTGCGCAACCTGGAAGAGCGCCTGCTGTACCTGCGCGAACTGGAAGACCGCCGCGCGGCCATCCTGGCTTCCATTGAAGAGCAAGGCAAGCTGACCGATGCCCTGCGCACCGCCATCGAGGCGGCCGAAACCAAGCAGGTGCTGGAAGATCTCTACCTGCCCTACAAGCCCAAGCGCCGCACGCGCGCCCAGATCGCCCGCGAATGCGGCCTGGAGCCGCTGGCCCAGGCCCTGCTGGCCGACCCGACGCTCGATCCTCAAACGGAAGCCGCCAAGTTCGTCAACGGCAACCCGACTGCCGATGGTGGCGTGCCGGACGTGAAGGCAGCGCTGGACGGCGCGCGCGACATCCTCTCCGAGCAATTTGGCGAGACGGCGGAGCTGCTTGGCAAGGTGCGCGACCACCTTTGGAATCAGGGGCAGGTCTCGTCGACCGTGGTGGAAGGCAAGGAAACCGCCGAAGAAGAAAAATTCCGCGATTACTACGCATACAGCGAGCCGATCCGGAACGTGCCGTCGCACCGCGCGCTGGCACTGTTCCGCGGCCGCAACGCGGGCGTGCTGTTTGTGAAGCTCGGTTTGGGCGAAGAACAGGACGCGCTGAACCCGCACCCGTGCGAAATCATGATCGCGCGCCACGTCGGCATCGAAAACAAGGGCCGCGCGGCTGACAAGTGGCTGTCGGATGTATGCCGCTGGTGCTGGCGCGTAAAGGTCCAGCCGCATATCGAAACCGAGTTGCTCACGCAGCTGCGCGAATCCGCCGAGGCCGAAGCCATCAAGATCTTCGGTCGCAATCTGCACGACCTGCTGCTGGCGGCGCCGGCTGGCCCCAAGGCGGTGATGGGTATCGACCCAGGCATCCGCACGGGCTGCAAGATCGCCGTGGTCGACCACACCGGCAAGCTGCTGGAAACGGCCACGATCTACCCGCACGAGCCGCGTCGAGACTGGAACGGCTCGCTGGCCACGCTCGCGCGGCTGGCGAAACAACACGGCGTGGCACTGGTTTCCATCGGCAACGGCACAGCCAGCCGCGAGACAGACAAGCTGGTGCAAGACCTGATGCGTAACGCGCCGGAACTGAAGCTGACCAAGATCGTGGTGAGCGAGGCCGGCGCGTCGGTGTATTCGGCGTCGGAGCTGGCGGCCAAGGAATTCCCGGAGCTGGACGTGTCGCTGCGTGGCGCGGTTTCGATCGCACGACGCCTGCAAGACCCGCTGGCCGAACTCGTGAAGATCGACCCGAAGTCGATCGGCGTTGGCCAGTATCAGCACGACGTCAACCAGCGCGAGCTGGCCCGCGCGCTGGACGCCATCGTCGAGGATTGCGTGAACGCAGTCGGCGTGGATGTGAACACGGCCTCTGCCCCGCTGCTGGCGCGTGTGTCGGGGCTGAATTCGATCCTCGCCAAGAACATCGTCGAGTACCGCGATGCCAACGGCGCGTTCGCCAACCGCGACGCGCTCAAGAAAGTGCCGCGCCTGGGCGACAAGACTTTCGAGCAGGCCGCCGGCTTCCTGCGCATCAATGACGGCGACAATCCGCTCGATCGCTCGTCGGTGCACCCGGAAGCGTATCCGGTGGTCAAGCGCATCCTGGACAGCATCAAAAAGGGCATCGGCGACGTGCTCGGCAACCGCGAGGCGCTGCGCGGCCTGACCGCTCGCGACTTCACCGACGAGAAGTTCGGCCTGCCGACCGTGGTCGACATTCTTTCTGAACTGGAAAAGCCCGGCCGCGACCCGCGCCCAGAGTTCAAGACGGCGACATTCCAGGACGGCGTGGAAGACATCAAGGACCTGCAGCCCGGCATGGTGCTCGAAGGCGTAGTGACAAACGTGGCGGCGTTTGGCGCGTTCATCGACATCGGCGTGCATCAGGATGGTCTGGTACACGTGTCGGCGCTGTCGACTAAGTTCGTGCGCGACCCGCACGAGGTGGTCAAGCCCGGCCAGATCGTCAAGGTCAAGGTGATGGAAGTCGACGTGAAGCGCAACCGCATTGGCCTGACGATGCGCCTGTCGGATGAGCCGGGTCAGGCGGCCCCGCGCACCGGAGGCGGCGACCGGCCGAGCAGCGGCGGCAGTCGCCACGGCGGCCAGCAACGTCGCGCGCCGGAACCATCCGGCGCCATGGCGGAAGCGTTCGCCAAGCTCAAGCGTTAAAGCAGACCCTGTTTAGCGGAACCCGCCCGGTTTTCGGACTCGGCGGGTTTTTTCATGGCTGAGCGCGGTCGTTACAAGTCCTTACGCGCATGGATCTTTCCTAACACTCGCGCGTCGTCGCCTTGTCTCTTCGGCCCGTTATGGAGACACAGGCACACACCGCCTGGCACCCACGAGGAGAAACTCCATGAAGACGAGCCACACCCTGGTCGCTGCCCTGCTTGCTGTTGCCGGTACCGCCGCTTTCGCGCAGACCACGCCGCCGGCTCCTGTGTCGCCTGTTACCCAAGTCCAGCAAGACAATCAGAAGATCCATCAGGACAACCGTGACATCCGCCACGACAACCGCGACATCCGCCACGACCGTGCCGATATCGGCAACGACAAGGCCGCGCTGACTGACGAACGCGCTGAGCGCAATACCGCGCAACGCCGCGAAGATCGCGACCTGGCAAACGGCAACGTCAAGGGTGCCGAATACTGGAGCAAGCAACGCGCTCAAGATCAGCATCAGGTCAATGCCGATCGCCGTGATTTGCACCAGGACCGCAAGGACCTGCACGCCGACGTCAAGGATCGCAACCACGACGTACACGCGCGCAACCATGAAGTGCACAAACGCGACCGCGACGCCTCGAAGATCTAACCCGAACATCGCCTGACACCCAAACAAAACGGCCCGTGCGTTTCTCTCGCACGGGCCGTTTGTTATGCAGCGGTACAGTCGGTCAGATTTCGACCTTCGTACCCAACTCCACCACGCGGTTCGCGGGGATATGGAAAAAGTCGGACGGCTTGGCGCCGTTCTGATGCATCCACGCAAACAGACGCTCACGCCACATCGACATGCCCGGCAGCTTGGACGGCACCACAGATTCGCGCGCGATGAAGAACGACGTATCCATCAGCTCGCACCGCGTGCCGATCTGCGGCTGACCGAGTTCGAGCACGCGGTACACGTCCGGCGTTTCCTTAAAGCCGTACTCCGCCTTGACGATGTAGATGCCGCTACCCAGATCGCGCACGGACACGCGGTGCTTGTCGTCCACGTAGGGAATATCGCGCGTGACGAAGCTGATGAAGATCACGCGCTCGTGAAGCACGCGGTTGTGCTTGAGGTTATGCAGCAACGACACCGGCACGAATTCAGTATTGCCGGTGAGGAAAACGGCCGTGCCCTCGACACGATGCGGCGGATGCGCCAGCAACCCCGCCAGGAACGGCTCGAGCGGAATGCCATCCTCCAGGCTGCGAGCCCGCAAAAGCTTCTTGCCCTTGTACCAGGTCATCAGCAGGAAGAACACACCGGCGCCCAGCGTCAACGGGAACCAACCGCCATCGCGAATCTTCAAGAGGTTGGCCGAGAAGAACGCCATGTCGACCACCAGGAAACAGAGGCTCACGAGCGTCACCAGCGCTGGGTGCCAACGCCAGACCGAGCGCATCACCACTGCCGCAAGCACCGTGGTGATGACCATCGTTGTGGTCACGGCAATGCCGTAGGCGGCGGCCAGGTTGTCGGACTTCTTGAACGCCAGCACAACGCCCACCACCAGGATCAGCAGCATCCAGTTGACCATCGGCACATAGATCTGGCCGATCTCCGCTTCCGAGGTGTAGCGAATGCGCATGCGCGGCACAAAACCCAGCTGGATCGCCTGGCTCGTCAGCGAGAACGCGCCCGAAATCACAGCTTGCGAGGCAATGACGGTGGCGGCCGCAGCCAACACCACCATCGGGAGTTGCAGTGCTTCGGGCACCGAACGATAGAACGGATTTTCGATGGTGCTTGGGTCAGTCAGCAACATCGCGCCTTGGCCGAAGTAGTTCAGCAGCAGGCTGGGCGCCACGATAAAGAACCACGCCCAGCGGATCGGACGGGCGCCGAAGTGGCCCATGTCGGCGTACAGCGCCTCAGCGCCGGTCAGCACCAGGAACACCGAACCCAACACGATGAACGCCTGCAGCGCATGGTCGTGCAGGAACGAAATCGCATACATCGGGTTGACGGCCACCAGGATCTGCGGCGCCTTCACCAGATTCATCATGCCCAGCGCGGCCAGCGCGGCAAACCACAGCAGCATTACCGGACCAAATAACTTGCCGACCACCGACGTGCCGCTTCGCTGGATGAAGAACAGCACCGCCAGAATCACGAGCGTGATCGGCAAGACGAACGGCGTCAACGCGGGCGCGGCAATTTCAAGACCTTCCATGGCCGACAGGACCGAGATGGCCGGCGTGATCACCGCATCGCCATAGAACATGCAGGCACCAAAGACGCCCAGCATCATCAGCAGCGACATGCGCTTGGAATTGGTATTGGCCGTACGCAGCGACAGTGCCATCAGCGCAAGAATGCCGCCCTCGCCGTTGTTGTCGGCGCGCATGACGAACAGCACATACTTGAGCGACACCACGATCACCATCGCCCAGAACAGCATGGAGATGATGCCGAGCACAGCACCGCTGGAGAAAGGAATGCCGTGATCGGGGCTGAAGCACTCCTTGAGCGAATACAGGGGGCTGGTGCCGATGTCTCCGAACACCACACCCACGGCGCCGATCACCATAGCGCGCAGGTTCACGTTGGTCTGGGGCGACCCGGTTGCTGTGAGAGCTTGACTCATGAACTTGGAAATCGGCCGAATGGCTGGCCGCTCAAAAAATCGTGCATTGCACAATGAGGGCGGATTGTACTCCCCGCCTCCGCCACGCCAACCCCTCAGACGGGCATTCGTTGCCGCAGTGCATCACGATGCACAGCCATGCAAATAAAGCGTTCTGTAGGGCCGAAATAACGTTGCCCTGGCACACAAACTCCCGAATAAAGCACATTGTGCAGCGCGGGTCGGCCACCTCGGTTCAAGGGCAACACATTATGTAGGCTCTGCTACACATAGCCGAAAGTAGGACTGCAACCTACAGAACTTTGTAGGAAAATGCCTGACAAACGTTCATTGCAAATTTTTGTTGAGCAGCTGGCAATCAGCTGCCCGACGCTTCCAAAACGGGGACGGCCTTGCCCCAATCATCCATCCGCATCTTGGGGCGCTCCAAGCCTTCGCTGACCGCATTGATTGTGCTGCTGGTCGTGGCCGCCCTATTGTTTGCGATCCCGCGCATGATCCTGCCGTTGGCACAACCGGCTTTCATGCAGCGGCTCGACCCAACTGTGTGGGCCGATTACGCTGGGCCGTACGACCTGGCAGCCGCCGTGGTGGCCACCAGCGCGCTCATCCTCTTCCTGCTTCGCCGCTGAGCGCGGCCGCCTTCAACGCGCCAGTGCGCGGGCGCATTCCGCCACAAGCGCCGGCCCGCGATAGATCAACCCCGTATACAGCTGTACCAACTGCGCGCCAGCGTCGATCTTCTCGCGTGCATGCTCCCCGGCGAGGATGCCGCCCACGCCAATGATGGGCACCGCATCGCCCAGCAAACCATGCAATGCGCGAATCACCCGCGTCGAGGCTTCACGCACAGGCTGACCCGACAGTCCGCCCGCCTCTTCCGCATGTGCCAGACCGGCGACAGCCTCGCGGCTGATCGTCGTGTTGGTCGCAATCACGCCGTCCATCTTGTGGCGCAGCAGCGCGTCGGCAACGTTGGCAATCTGGTCGTCGTCCAGGTCTGGCGCAATCTTCAGTGCCACCGGCACGTAGCGCTTATGCTGGTCTGCAAGACGCTGTTGCGCATCGCGCAGCGTACCGAGCAGGCTATCCAGCTCGCTCGCGCCCTGGAGCTGACGCAGGTTCTTCGTGTTCGGCGATGAAATGTTCACCGTCACGTAGCTCGCGTGCGGATACACACGCTCAAGGCAATGCAGGTAATCGTCGACAGCACGCTCGATCGGCGTGTCTGCGTTCTTGCCGATGTTCAGGCCGAGCACGCCGCCCGCCTCACGCCATTTCGATGCCTTCACGTTATTGATGAATGCATCGACACCGCCATTGTTGAAACCCATGCGGTTGATGAGCGCATTGGCCGCCGGCAAGCGGAACATGCGGGGGCGCGGGTTGCCTGGCTGCGCGCGCGGAGTGACCGTGCCGACTTCAATAAAACCGAAGCCGAGCGCGCCGAGTGCATCGATATACGCACCGTCCTTGTCCAAGCCAGCCGCCAGCCCAACCGGGTTAGGAAACTTAACGCCCATCACCGTGCGCGGCTGCGGGGCTACGCGTGCACCGATGCAGCCTGAGAGCCCCATCGCGTGTGCCCGCTTGAGCTGGTTCAGCGTGAAGTGATGCGCGTCTTCGGGATCCATCGAAAACAGCAGCGGGCGGGCAAACGGGTACAGGGCGTTGAGCACGATCGGAATCAAGAGAAGAACGCGAAAGGCGGCATTGTAAACGGCCGGCACGCCGCAATGCACCGTGCGCGCCGCTTTCGAACGCGGCTAGGCACGAAGTGTCCAAAGGCCAGTCCGCGCCTGACTTCGCGGGCCCGTTACAGGGGCAATACGCACCATCAAAATGCATGCAGACGAGAAAAGTGTTGCATCGCCGCACAGATGTCGCTATAATTTTTTATTCGACGGACGCGGGGTGGAGCAGTCTGGCAGCTCGTCGGGCTCATAACCCGAAGGTCGCAGGTTCAAATCCTGCCCCCGCAACCAGCCAGAAAGTCGAATGCGTTTCTACGGACGCGGGGTGGAGCAGTCTGGCAGCTCGTCGGGCTCATAACCCGAAGGTCGCAGGTTCAAATCCTGCCCCCGCAACCAGCCAAAGTAGAACGGCTCGCTCCAAGACCTGAGCCGAATCATCAAGCCCGCACACAGCGGGCTTTTTGCTTTTCTACGTTTCCACGCACCGTTTTGCGGGCAACTCAGTCGATACTGCCGTCCCACCCCGCGCTGCGCGGGGCCGCCTCGCTGCGGTGATACACTGAGATATTCCACCCGCGACGATTCCCCATGAAATTCTGTTCCAACTGCGGCCAGTCAGTCGTCTCGCGCATTCCCGCCGGTGACAACCGACTGCGCGACGTTTGCGACCATTGCAATACGATTCACTATGTGAATCCGCGCAACGTGGTCGGCACCGTGCCCGTTTGGAACGATCAGATCCTCCTGTGCAAGCGCGCCATTGAACCGCGCTACGGCTTCTGGACCTTGCCCGCAGGATTCATGGAAATCGGGGAGACCACCGCCCAGGCCGCCAACCGCGAAACCCAGGAAGAAGCCGGCGCCAACGTCGAAATCGGCGAGCTGTATTCGGTACTCAACGTGCCGCATGTGCATCAAGTGCACATGTTCTACCTAGCCAAGCTGAACGATCTGGATTTCGCGCCGGGCGAAGAAAGCCTGGAAGTCGCGCTCTTCAATGAAGCCGACATCCCGTGGGATGACCTGGCCTTCCCGACCGTCATCCACACGCTGCGTTGCTTCTTCGCCGATCGCGCGGCTGGCAAGCTGGCCGACGGCAGCTTCCGCCTCCATACGCTCGACATCTACAAGCCGATGCGCTCGGCCGCGATCGACACGCCGGCCACGACGCTGTAACGCCTACCTCACGTTGTCTGCATCATGATCGCCTGGCTGGATCCGCACGATCCCTTTCCGCCGGTCGATCGCGCGCTCGGGCCGGAATCCGAAGCGCCGGGGCTACTGGCCGCCAGCGCGGAGCTATCGCCGCAGCGGCTGCTGATCGCGTATCGGCAAGGCATTTTTCCGTGGTATGCCCAGGGCCAGCCGGTGCTGTGGTGGAGCACAGACCCGCGCATGGTGCTTCGCCCCGAGGATTTTCGCGTCTCAACCACCTTTCGCAAGACGCTGCGCCGTGTGCTTGACGACCCGGCTTGGGAAATCCGCATCGACCACGCCTTCCGCGAAACGATGGTCGCGTGTGCCACCACAGCGCGCCCTGGGCAGCACGGCACGTGGATCACTGAAGACGTCATTCAGGCCTATACCGCCCTGCACCGCCGCGGCTACGCGCATAGCGTCGAGACGTGGCACGCCGGCCAACGCGTGGGTGGCTTGTATGGGGTGGCGCTCGGCCGCATGTTCTACGGCGAATCGATGTTTGCCCGTCGCACCGATGCCTCGAAAATCGCGCTCGCGGCGCTCTGCGCCTTCCTCGGCGGTCAGGGCGTCGCGATGATAGACTGCCAGCAGGAGACCGAGCATCTGGCGTCGCTGGGCGGAGCCCCGGTGCCGCGCGCGGCGTTTCTCGCACATGTGCGCGAAGCGGCCAACGCGCCGGCCATCGTGCCATGGCACTTCGACAAATCGGTGCTCCGCCGGTGGACCGTGCGCAATGAGCAAGCTTAAGGAACTCCCCCTCTCGGCATTGCAGTTCTATGCCACCGCGCCTTACGCATGCAGCTATCTCGATGGCCGCTTGGCGCGCTCGCAGGTCGCCACGCCGGCGCACCTGATCAATGCCGACGTCTATTCAAAGCTCGTGCGCGCCGGCTTCCGGCGTAGCGGCATCTTCACCTACCGCCCGCATTGCGACGACTGCCATGCATGCACGCCATGCCGCGTCGTCGTTGATCGTTATGCGCCATCGCGTGCGCAACGGCGTGCCGCCGAGCGGCATCAAGGGCTTGAGGCGCTGGTTGCACCGCTTACCTATGTCGAAGAGCACTATCAGCTCTATCTCCTGTACCAGTCCGTCCGTCACGCGGGCGGCGGCATGGACCACGACAGCCGCGATCAATACGAGCAGTTCCTGCTACAGAGCCGGGTGAATTCGCGTCTGGTGGAGTTTCGAGAGCCACCCGAATCGCCATCGGCGGGCAAGCTGCGCATGGTGAGCATGATCGACGTGCTGGAAGACGGGCTATCGTCGGTCTACACGTTCTACGACCCGATCGAACAGAAGGCGAGCTACGGAACCTACAACGTGCTGTGGCAGATCGCCCAGGCGCAGGCGCTGGACCTGCCCTACGTTTATCTCGGCTACTGGATAGAGCAGAGCCGGAAGATGGCCTATAAGGCGCTGTTCCAGCCGCTGGAACTGCTCGTCAATGGCGAGTGGCGGCAGTTTGAAGACGTAGCGCCACCAGCCACGGAATGACGATCAGCGCGACGTGCGCTCGATCCCGACGTCGACTACGCCGTACGTGCTGATGTTGGAACTCTGGCTGTATTGATCTCGCGAAGTCGTACAACCTGCCAAGGCGCCGCCCACGCAAGCCAAACCTGCCGCCCACAGCGCGACGCGCTTCCACAAAGTCATTTTGCTCATAGGTCGATTCCTTTCAGGGGGCGGTCGAGAGCCGCTCGGCGAGGACCGTGTTGTATGCGCGGACCATCCCCGGGATCAGGAACATGTCCACCAGCACCCACAGCCCCCCGATGACGGCAAGCACCCAGCCTGCGGTGTTACCCATGTCACGAAACGCCAGCCATGTGCCTCCGATGTTGGCAATGGCCTGTGCAATACCGCTGCCCGGCCGCTTCAGATAGAAGCGATGTGCCCCAAGAAAGCCCAACAGAAACCACCAGAGATAGGCTACGCCCGAACTCTTCTTTTGGGCGTCGTACAGCATGATTTCGCGAGCGGTCTGATTCATAGCATGGGCTGACACGGGAATAACCTGTCAGACACTAGCACGCATCCCGCGTTCCATGTCGCCCCACGATTACATGCTGCCGAGCTTGGCCTCAGCCTTGTCCGTCCACAAACGCATTTCCGCGAGCAACGACGACGGCGAGAACGAGCAGCTTTCCTCGCCAAACGACACCGCCATATCCAGCCGCTGCAGCAAGGAACGCCGCACCTGGTCGTACGCCGGCGGCAAGACCGCCAACGGCGCGAGCACTGCATCGTCGCGCCACTGGTTGAGCAGGCGCGGCACGTCAGGCGACTTGGCGTGACGATCGAGCGCGGCGCGCAGCGTCTGGAGAGATTCAGCGGTAGTCATGCTCGAGCTTTCTTTTCACGGTACAACTCGCGGAACGTTTTGCCTGCGGGAGCCGGCATGTCGCGCGTATCGGTCCAACCTTTGCCGACTGGCAGCGAGTGGATCAGTTTCTTGTCACCGCCCATCCAGCGCAGCACGCGCGCTGCGACCCACGTGCCAGCCGAGTACAACGCCGGTCGCCGTGCTACGAAGCCCCACACGCGCAAGCCAAAGCGCTCAGCTTGCGGGCGCAGTTCGCGCTCCATTTGTTTCTCGCGCAGCGTGCGCAGCAGATCCGACAACGGGATGGACGCAGGGCACACGCGATTGCATTCACCGCACAGCGTGGCCGCCTGCGGAAGGTCCAACGCGTTCGACAGCCCAACGTAGCTAGGCGTCAGCACGCTGCCCATCGGGCCCGGATACACCCAACCATACGCATGACCGCCGATCTTCTGATAGACCGGGCAATGGTTCATGCACGCGCCGCATCGGATACAGCGCAGCATCTCCTGGAATTCGCCGCCGATCAGACCGCTGCGGCCGCCGTCGACGATGACGAAGTACATATGCTCAGGGCCGTCCTTCTCGCCGGGCGCGCGCGGCCCCGTCAGCAGCGAGAAATAGTTCGAGATCGCCTGGCCGGTGGCCGATCGCGGCAACAAACGCATGACGGTCGCCAAATCTTCAAGCGTCGGCAACACCTTCTCGATGCCCGTCACGGCAACGTGCACGCGCGGCATGATCGTGCACATGCCCTCGTTGCCCTCGTTGGTGACGACGGCAACGGAACCCGTCTCGGCAATGATGAAGTTACCGCCCGTCACGCCCATGTCAGCGGACAGAAACTCGGGCCGCAGCACTTCGCGCGCCTCGCGCGTCATCTCGGGAATATCGGTCAGGCGCGGCTTGTTGTGCGTCTTGGCGAAGAGATCGGCGATCTCCTCCTTGTCCTTGTGCACCACCGGCGCAATGATGTGCGACGGCGGCTCGCTGTCGTTGATCTGCAGGATGTACTCGCCCAGATCGGTCTCGATGCTCTGCACGCCCATCTCGCCCAGCACCTGGTTCAGGCGCATCTCTTCGGTCACCATCGACTTGCTCTTGATGACCTTCTTGACCTCGTGCTTGCGGGCGATTTCTGCAACCAGGCGCGCGGCATCGGCCGTGGTTTCCGCAAACAAAACCTTGGCGCCACGGCGTGTGGCCTCTGCCTCGAACGTGGCGAGCCAGACGTCGAGGTTTTCCAGCGCGCGGTTGCGGCGCTCCTTCAGCGCTTCACGCGTGGCCTGAAAATCGATGTCCTGGATGGCCGCCGCCCGTGCGGTGACGAACTTGGTCGAGAGCTTGGTGAGGTTCTGCTGCAGGCGCTTGTCGGCGAGCTTCTGCCCGGCGCGCGCCTTGAATTCCATGCTGCGGACTTGCATGCGATTGCGTCTCCGTCGTGTTCTAGGGCAGTTGCGATTTACGCGTCGCCGGCAAGGACTTGCGCGATGTGCAGCACACGCGTGTGCGTGTCGCCAGTACGGCGCAGCCGGCCTTCGATGTTGAGCATGCAGCCCACATCCCCAAGCACCACGGCATCGGCGCCGCTGGCCTTGATGTTGGCGCATTTCTCATCCGCGATGGCGGTGGAGATATCGCCGTACTTGATCGAGAACGTGCCGCCGAAGCCGCAGCATGCTTCGCAGGCGGGCATCTCGGTCAATTGCACACCCTCCAGTTTGCCGAGCAGCTCTCGCGGCTGTGTTTTCACGCCCAGCTCGCGCAGCCCGGAGCACGAATCGTGGTACGTCACGTGGCCGTGAAATTGGGAATCGAGCGTCTCGACACGGGCCACGTTGACGAGAAAGTCCGTCAATTCGTACACACGCGGCGCCAGGCGCTCGTAGCGGCCCGCGAGCTCCGGATCATCTCGAAAGAGATCGGCGTAGCCCTTGCGGATCATGCCGCCGCACGAACCAGACGGGATGACGACGTAGTCGAACTGCTCGAATTCCTTAAGCGTTTTCTCCGCAAGATCGCGCGCCAGCGGCCGATCGCCGGAGTTGTAGGCGGGCTGGCCGCAGCAGGTCTGCGCGGGCGGCACGACGACGTCGTAGCCGGCCTTTTCCAGCAGCTTAAGCACCGAAAACCCGATGTCGGGCCGCATCAGATCAATGAGGCAAGTGACGAACAAACCTACGCGCATGGGAGTCTCTTGTGTTCTGCGGGAAGCCGCCATTATGCGCCCGCTGCCATGTCCGGCGCGGCCCTCAAGGCACAGAACTTCTTCATGTCAGTCATGAGTGCGCTTCACGGGGCCCGTCAAGCACAGTAGCCGGCCGACCGAGAAACTCCTCAAAAATACCGGGAATCATGCGTCGGGATGGTGCGCATTTTCACATCGTGGGATAGAATTTTGCATCGCATCCGCAACCCACTGCACCCATGGCAGAAGCAGACAAGGACCCCGGCAAGACGTCCATTCAGGTCATCGAACGCATGATGATGCTGCTCGACGCGCTTGCCGACCACGCAGATCCGGTCAGCCTGAAGGCGCTCTCCGCCAGCACCGGCCTGCACCCGTCTACCGCGCACCGCATCCTGAACGACATGGTGGCTTGCCGCTTCGTCGATCGCTCCGACCCGGGCAGCTACCGTCTGGGCATGCGTCTGCTGGAGCTGGGCAACCTCGTCAAGGCACGCCTCTCGGTGCGTGAAGCGGCCCTCGCTCCGATGCGCGCCTTGCATCGCCTGACCGGCCAGACCGTCAATCTTTCGGTGCGCCAGGGCGATGAAATCGTCTACATCGAGCGCGCATATTCCGAGCGCTCGGGCATGCAGGTGGTGCGCGCTATCGGTGGCCGCGCACCGCTGCATTTGACTTCGGTCGGGAAGCTATTCCTGGCTGCAGACGAAGTCGGCCGTGTGCGAGCCTATGCCACGCGTACCGGTTTGTCAGGCCACACTCGCACCTCGATCACGGACCTGCCCAAGCTCGAACGCGAACTCAACTGGGTACGCACGAATGGCTACGCACGTGACAACGAAGAACTGGAACTCGGCGTGCGCTGTATCGCTGCCGGGATCTACGATGATTCGCGGCGGCTGGTGGCAGGTCTGTCGCTGTCTGCGCCGGCAGATCGATTGCAGGAGAGTTGGCTCGACAACCTCAAGGACACCGCGCTACAGATCTCCAAAGGCATGGGCTACACATACGAAGGGGACGCCGTGCGCGCAGAGTGAGCCGCGGCTTCGCCCAACAAAAAAGCGCGTTCAATGACGCGCTTTTTTGTTGGGCGAAGCCGCGGCTCAGGCGCCGTGCTGCTCCGAGGCCAGCACGGTTGCCGGCTGCGTCGACACAGGCACATTCCGCAACGGCGCAGCAGCTTGCGTGGCCGGCTCGATGTGCGGGTTGCGCTCCAGCCAATTGCGCACGCGTGTGGCGTCTGCAAAGCGCGTGAGGTTGCCAGCCGAATCCAGGAACACCATCACGACGTTGCGGCCATGCACGTTGGCCTGCATCACCAGGCAGCGGCCAGCTTCGTTGATGAAGCCGGTCTTCTGCAGACCGATATCCCACTCGCCGCCACGCACCAGACGGTTGGTGTTGACGTAGTGCAGCGTGCGGCCGTTGGCGTTGACCGTATGTTCAGGGGTGGTGGTGAATTGACGAATGAGCGGCACCTTGTAGGCAGCCATCACGATCTTGGCGAGGTCCTGCGCGCTCGACACGTTGCTGCTCGACAGGCCGTTCGAATCCACATAGTGCGTGTCGTTCATGCCCAGCTCATGCGCCTTGCGGTTCATGGCGGCAACGAATGCAGGACGACCGCCCGGATAGTTGCGACCCAGCGCCGAGGCTGCACGGTTTTCCGACGACATCAGCGCCAGCAGCAGCAGGTCTTCACGCGTGAGCATCGTGCCGAAGCGCAGGCGCGAGCCGGTGTTGCGCTCGTAGTCACGATCTTCATCCGTGATTTCAAGCAGCTCGTCCATCGGCTGATGTGCATCGGTCACGACCAGCGCCGTCATCAGCTTGGTGATCGACGCAATCGGCAACACAGCCGACGAATTCTTCTGGAACAGCACTTCGCCGTTGTTCTGGTCCATCACCAGGGCGACGGAGGAACGCAGCGCCAACGCATCGGGCGTCGAACGCAGACCCATCGCTTCACCAAGCGTCGGGGATGCCGGCACGAACGACGCACGCACCGGACGCGCACCGCGCTCGACCATGATCACGCGGCGCTTGCCTTTGACGGTAACAACCTTGCGGACTTTGGTGGAGGCGACCTCATCGCTGCTCGCAGCCGCGACTTTGGCGCTGGCCTTGCGATTGACGACGGTCTTACCCTTGGATTTGACTTTGGCTTTCTTGCTGGCAGCGGGCTTTTTGTCGCTCGTGGCAGCGTTGGCCACGGTAGCGACGGAGACGGCAGCGAGCGCGACGGTCATCAGCGAAACGAAGCCGAGACGTCGAAAAAATGAGGAAACAGACCGTGACATGGTTCGATCACCCGCGCGTGAGATGGCGCAAGTGTAGGCAAAAACAAAATTCTTAGCAAGATGAAGGACTTAGCTCACGGCCTTAAAGTTTGACCTCGGGAGCCTTATCATTCGGTCATCATTTCGACGCAATTGTCTGCCGCAGCAGAATCCCAATCGCGAAGAAAGTTGCGCAAGCTGCACATGAGCGGCAGTGCGGAATCAGCACCGGAATCTGAGAGCGTACCCCGTGAACTCCGTCGTGCATGCCGACAATCACGGTATACAACTCGCTCCAACACCTCCTCACAACACGCGCACGTCGCACGCTGAGTCGCAGACCAAAGTCTAACGACGGATCGGCCGTATCTGTTGACATAATTCGACGACTTTTCTCCGCCAATTCTCGCTTTGCACGAAGATGTGCGCTGTAGCGAGCAGGCGGTCGCGCGATGACGACGTCAATCGAGAAAGCGAGTGAAGTCGGAGACAGGTGCGCGCTCGGTGATAAGCGTGTTCTCGATGGCAGCGAGGTTCGCATAACCCATCGACATGCCGCAGACGACCATCTCATCTTCGGTCAGCGCGAGATGCTCAGCGATGATCCGATGGAACTGCGTGAAAGCGGCCTGTGGACACGTATCGATGCCGCGAGCACGCGCCGCCACCATTACGGCCTCTAGAAACATGCCGTAATCGAGCCAACTGCCCTGCTCCATCACGCGGTCGATCGTAAAGATGATGCCAACCGGCGCATCGAAGAAGCGGAAGTTGCGCGCGTGCTGCGTGTGCATGCGTTCCTTGTCGGCGCGCTCGATACCGAGCAAGCCATACAGATCCCAGCCGACCTTGCGGCGCCGGCTCTGGTACGGATCAATCCACGTGCGCGGGTAGTACGGATACTCCTCTCGATGCAGCGTATCGACCTCCGGATGGTCATACGCCGCCAACACGGACTCGGACAAGCGCGCTTTCGATTCGCCCGTCAGCACATAGACCTTCCACGGCTGCGTATTGCTGCCGGACGGCGCACGGCGCGCGACATCCAGAATCGCTTCGATGTCTTCGCGTGCGACAGGCGTCGGCAGGAACGCGCGAACGGACCGGCGCGAAGTGATTGCCTGATCCACGAGTTCGACTTCTGCGGAGACGGGACGTCGGTCGGTCATGGCGATGCGCAACATTCAAGCGGTGATATTGGATGCAAGCGGCTCAAGCACGGCACGCAGCGCATCGGGCAGCGGCACCGGTCGACGCGTTTCGCGGTCGACATAGACGTGCACGAAATGGCCCTGCGCTGCGGCCTCTTGCGCGTCGCCGCGGAACAGGCCCACCTCATAGCGCACGCTCGTGTTGCCCAGGCGCGCAACCCGCAGCCCTGCCACGACCGGGTCGGGAAACGACAGCGGCGCGAAGTAATTACATTGCGTCTCGATGACAAGGCCGATGGTGTCGCTATGCTCCGGATCCAGCACGCCCTGCTGGATCAGGTAGGCGTTCACCACGGTGTCGAAGTAGCTGTAATAGACGACGTTGTTGACGTGGCCGTAGACGTCGTTGTCCATCCAGCGCGTGGTGATGGTGTGGAAGTGGCGGTAGTCGTCGCGCGTCTGGCGTGGCGTACTCATGGGCAGCAGGCGGGTGGCAATGGAAAGTGATCAGGATACGCCAGCCCCTGAACCTCGGTCACTTGCGGATAACGAGCGCCACACCACACGCGGCAATCACCATGCCGAGCGCTGCCAGCGGCGGAAAACGCTCGCCGAACAGCGCCCACGCCATCACGGCGGTCGTCGGCGGCGTGAGATACAAGAGCGACGTCACCTTGGTGGCCGCGCCCTTGCGGATCAGCACAAACAGCAGCGAGATCGCGCCGATCGACAGCGCCAGCACCGACCACACCAGCGAGCCGATCATCGGCAGCGTCCAATGCACCTCGCGCGTCTCGAACAGAAACATGAACGGCAGACACAGCAGCGCCGACGCCCCGAACTGGATGCACGCGCCCATCCGCAGATCAAACACCGGGCAATGGCGCTTTTGATACAGCGTGCCTACGGTGATCGAGAGCAACGCGCCCACGCAAAGTGCAAGCGTCGTCGCGCCTACGCCCGCCAGATGCAGCTTATTCGCTACCACGAGGCCTACACCTGCGATGCCGCACAGTAGACCCGCCCATTGGCGGCGCGACACACGCTCCCCGCGCATCGAGACATACAGGGCCGTCAGAATCGGCTGCATGCCGACGATCAGCGCCGTCATGCCTGCCGGCATGCCCAGCTTGACCGCCGCCCATACACCTGCCAGATAGCCCCACTGCATCAGCAGACCAGCCACCGCGATGTGACCGACCGTCACCCAATCGGTTTCGGCCGTGCCGGCGCGGCGTGGCAGCGGCACGCGCGCCAGCCATACCAGCGGCAGCAAGCACACAAGCACGCCAACGAAGCGGAAAAACAGGAACGTGATCGGCTCGGCGTACGGCATGCCGTACTTGGCCACGATAAAGCCCGTGCTCCAGATCAGCACGAATAGCCAGGGCATGGCGACGACAAACAGGGAGCCGCGCGCTGAGGCTGGCGCGACGGAAGACGCTGGGGTCATGCGGAAAGCGGAAGAAAGTTCGATGCGGCGGCAGCCTCGTCGCGAGCCGCCCAACGCTGTGCGTGCCGGGCAGCCAGCGCGATGGTTTGCGCGTGGACGGCCACGGTATCGTCGATATTGTTGCCGTAGCCACCCGCCATGGTAACGGCAATCGGTATGCGACGCTGATAGGCGAAGTCGAAGACTTCCTGATCGCGCCGGGCCAGACCCTGCAGGGTCAATTTGAGCCGGCCGAGGCGATCCCCTTCATGGGGATCCGCGCCGGCCAGATAGATGACCAACTGCGGCTTGAAGCGCCCGGCCAGGATGTCGAGTGCGCCAGTCAGCGCCTGCAGATAGTCCTCGTCGCCACAGCCATCGTGCAGGCCGATGTCCAGATCCGACGCCTCCTTACGGAACGGGTAGTTCTTCTCGCCGTGCAGCGACAAGGTGAAAACGGTGGCGTCATCGCGCAGGATCGACGCCGTGCCGTTGCCCTGATGCACGTCCAGATCGATGATGGCGACCGGGAAATCCGCCGGCGACCTGCCTGATTGGCGCTGCATCCAGCGCGAGGCGATGGCTGCGTCATTAAATACACAGAAGCCACCGCCCTTGTCCGCATAGGCATGGTGCGTCCCGCCCGCCAGGTTGACGGCAATCCCATCCGCCAACGCGGCTGCGCTTGCGGCCATCGTTGCACCGGCCGAACGGCGGCTGCGCTCCACCATTTCCGGCGACCAAGGAAACCCGATCTCGCGCTGGCGCGCCAGGTCAAGCCGACCGGCGCTTACGGCCTCAACATATTCGGTCGTGTGCGCTAGCAGCAACGCGTCGTCCTCGGCGCGCGGCGCCTCATACATGGACAGCCCCGGCACATCGGCCAACACCCGTGCACGCAGGTCGCTGTACTTGCGCATCGGAAACCGATGGCCAGGCGGCAGCGGCAAGACAAAATGGTCGGTATAGAACGCCCGCATGTGAATCAGAAATCGCAACGCAACAAAAATGGCACTCGGGCGCATCCTAACCTACGCTGCACTCGTGTGTTTTTTGAGACGGATTTACCGCCGGAAGTGGTCAAATGCATTTCGCCTGCACCACAGACACGCATTTTTCTGCCACAAAAAATCCCGCCAAACGGTTTGCGGCGCAATTCCTGTGCATAAAAAATCAACGATTTTTGATTTTTGTGCGATGCACAAATGGCGCTTGACACTGGTTGGACATTCAACAACAATGAAATTGTTGCGATGCACCATCCCTAATTTGATCGCGATGTCGCCTGGAAGGCCCGACGCAGACCGTCATGCTTTGTACATCTGGGCGATCTAAATTTTCATTTTGATTCCCCGACCCACCTTTGTATTTGGAGAGACAACATGCTGACTCAGGAACAGATCGCTGCGGCGCACAAGGCCAACCTGGAAACCTTCTTCGGCCTGACCAACAAGGCATTTGAAGGCGTCGAAAAGCTGGTCGAACTGAACCTGCAGGTCGTCAAGGCTACCCTGGCCGAGAACGTGGAACATGCCAAGAAGGCACTGACCGCCAAGGACGCCCAAGAGCTGCTGTCGGTGCAAACCGCCGCCGTGCAACCCCTGGCTGAAAAGGTTCTCGCTTACAGCCGTCACCTGTACGAAATCGCTTCGGACACGCAAACCGAATTCAGCAAGGCAGCTGAAGTGCAGATCGCTGAAAACAGCCGCAAGCTGCAAGCGCTCGTCGACAACGTGTCGAAGAACGCTCCGGCCGGTTCGGAATCGGCAGTTGCCCTGGTGAAGTCGGCCCTGTCGGCCGCCAACAACGCGTACGACTCGGTGCAGAAGGCTACCAAGCAAGCTGTGGAACTGGCTGAAAGCAACTTCCACGCTGCTGCCAACGCTGCCAGCAAGGCAACCGCCCAAGCATCCGCCCAAGCGCGCGCTGCTACCGGCAAGAAGTCGGCAACGACCGCTGCCTAAGCGCTAAGCTGCTGCAGCTACCTGCTTGTTCAAGCGGGCCTCCTCCGGGAGGCCCGTTTTGTTTTGGCCGTCGAGCCATTCTTCCAAACACGGCGTTTGCGTGCATTTGCGCGGAACCCAAATGCGCGGGTGGTGGTCCATTCCACCGTGTTCGTTCGATTGTCTCCTCGGTCCCGCTACCGAAACCTGTCCTCAGTGGTGATCAGTGGGTACCTTTAGCCCGGCTTCGGCCGGGTTTTTTGTGTGCGCCTGAAACGTCTCGCTCTTCAAATTGCGAACTTTTGCACGCAGCCGACGCTCCATCCTGTATTGCGGCTCACCGCCCTCCTCTCCTGCCCAATGTCTCGCGAATCCCTGACCAAGCGAAGTCTGATCGTCGCGGCTGCGCTTATCCTGCTGTTAGAAGAGTGGATATGGAACGTCATGCAGCAGGCAACCGCCCGTCTGGCGGCGCTTCCTTGGGTCCAAGCGGCGGAGCGGAAGTTGGCGCAGCTGGAGCCGATCGAAGCCCTCTGCGCCTTTGCCCTTCCCATGATCGCATTGCTGCCGTTCAAGCTTGCGGCCGTCTACGTCCTGGCGCGGGGCCATCTCATTGCAGGCGCCTTGGTTCTGGTTGCAGCGAAAATCGTCAGTACGGGGCTGGGCGTGCGCATTTATTCCGCCGTTCGGCCACAGTTGCACACGATCGCGTGGTATGCACGCTGGGAATCCGCGTTTCTGGCATGGAAGCAACGCATGATTGCCGCCCTGCAGGCAACGCCGACTTGGCAAGCCCTTCAGGTTCGAATCGCCGTCTGGCGCGCCCGGCGGCATGGGCTAATGCAACAGATGTGGCGCCGCCTGATCGCAGCGGTGCGCCTGCTGCGCCGCCATCGGCGCCGAGCCGAGCCTCGACACTGACCGGCCAACGTCACTCCAAAGACAAAGGGCCGCCCAATTTAGCGGCCCTTCCCCTTCCCTTTGTCAGCTCGATTTCGAAGGTGCCTCCGAATTCTGGCAGTTAATTGCAGTTCAACGCTTGCGAGCCGGCGGCACGTCCGTGCAAACGCCCTCATAGATTTCTGCAGCCATACCTACCGACTCACCCAGCGTCGGGTGCGGGTGGATGGTCTTGCCGATATCCACAGCATCCGCGCCCATCTCAATGGCCAGGCAAACCTCGCCGATAAGGTCGCCCGCATGCGTGCCGACGATGCCGCCACCGATGATGCGGTGGGTTTCCTCGTCGAAGATGAGCTTGGTGAAGCCCTCGTCGCGGCCGTTGGCAATTGCGCGGCCCGACGCAGCCCACGGGAAGACGCCCTTGCCATACTTGATGCCCTGTGCCTTGCACTGGTCTTCGGTCAGGCCTGCCCAGGCCACTTCCGGATCGGTATAGGCGACCGACGGAATCTGTTTGGCATCGAAATACGCCTTCTCGCCATGTGCGGCCTCGGCCGCCACATGGCCCTCGTGCACGGCCTTGTGTGCCAGCATCGGCTGCCCGACGATGTCGCCGATCGCAAAGATGTGCGGCACATTCGTGCGCTGCTGCTTGTCCACGTCGATGAAGCCGCGGTCGGTCACGGCCACGCCGGCCTTTTCCGCGCCGATGCGCTTGCCGTTTGGCGCGCGGCCCACGGCCACCAGCACCATGTCGTAGCGCTGCGGCTCGGCCGGTGCGGCTTCGCCTTCGAACTTGACGTAGATGCCGTCCGGTTTGGCTTCCACCCCGACCGTCTTGGTCTTGAGCATGACCTTGTCGAAGCGGTTCTTGTTCATCTTGTCCCACACCTTGACGAGGTCGCGGTCGGCGCCCTGCATCAGGCCGTCGAGCATTTCCACCACGTCGATGCGGGTGCCCAGCGTGCTGTACACCGTGGCCATTTCCAGGCCGATGATGCCACCGCCGATAACCAGCATCTTGGCCGGCACTTCGCGCAGCTCCAGTGCACCGGTCGAATCGACGATACGCGGATCTTCGGGAATGAACGGCAGCTTCACGGCCTCGCTACCTGCAGCGATGATCGCCTTTGCGAAGCGGATGACCTTCTTCTCACCGGTGGCCGCTTTGCCGGCGCCATCGGTCAGCTGGACTTCCAGATGGTTCGGATCGAGGAACGTACCGACGCCGCGCACGACTTGCACCTTGCGCGCCTTGGCCATGCCGGCCAGCCCGCCCGTCAGCTTGCCGATGACGGATTCCTTGTGCTTGCGCAGTTGGTTGATATCAACCGTGGGCTCGCTGTAGACAATGCCGTGTGCGGCCATGGCCTTGACTTCGTCCATCACGGCGGCCGTGTGCAGCAGCGCCTTCGACGGGATGCAGCCCACGTTCAGGCAGACACCGCCCAGCGTGGAGAAACGCTCGACCAGCACGGTGTTCATGCCCAGATCGGCGCTGCGGAAGGCTGCCGAATAACCGCCCGGGCCGGAGCCGAGGACGAGCATGTCGCATTCGATGTCAGCGCCGCCGGCGTGCTTGGCCGCTTGAGGTGCGGGGGCCGATGCTGCCGGTGCGGCAGCAGGCGCCGCCACCGGAGCCGGAGCTTGAGCAGGCGCCGGAGCAGCAGCAGCGCCGGCTTCCGCCGTCGCGATCACCGTGCCCTTGCTAACCTTGTCGCCCACCTTGACCTTCACGTCGACAATCTTGCCGGCCACGTCCGACGGCACTTCCATGCTGGCCTTGTCGGATTCCAGCACGATCAGCGACTGCTCGGGCGCCACGGTATCGCCCGCCTTGATCAGCACTTCGATGACTTCCACCGCATCGAAATCGCCGATGTCCGGCACCTTGATTTCCACCACGCTCATTCCTGACTCCTTGTTCTTGTCGTCGGCACCCGGCATCGCCCGGGCCCGCTGACGCTTTTCAATCCTGCAGACGGACTGTGTGCACTTCGATCGGGCCGCCCGAACTCTTGTCGAACTCCACGCCTGCCGACACGCCCACCTGTGCAACGTCCGCCGCCGACTTGCCCGGCATATCGAACACCGCCGACATCGCCCCCAGCGCAAAGTTGCGCCCCGAGCCGATGCCCCAGAAGCGGTCGAACGCGAACACCTCGCGGTACGAATAGACGCCGTAGATGCCGGTTGCGTTGGCGATCAGGCAGGTGATCTGCGACGACTCGTACGGGTCGTCGTCGTCTTCCTTGGTGTTGACGAAATACTCGTCCTTGAGCTTTTCGTGCACCTTGAGGAAGGTTCGGAACACGTCGTCGCGCGTGCCGAGACGGCACTCATCGGCCAGCCCCGCCAGCAGGCTCCGCATGACCGGAAAGTGGGCCGTCGTGCCCGCCAGCGCGATCAGCGAATCGCCCACCTGGAAGATCTTCTGGTTCTGCTCGTAGCCGCGCGCCAGGCGCGTATCGCCGAACGTCACGAGTGAGTCGGCCGCAATCGCCACTTCGCCGTCTTTCTTGACCACCACGCACGTCGTCATGTCGTCCTCGCCATCAGTCCACTGACCAGTCCGCCGACCGCTGCAAACCCATGCGGGCCGGCACGCACAGGCTCGAAGCCAGATGCGTGCCGAGCCCGCGTGGGCTTACAGGCTGACGCGGCGGAAGTCCGCCAGCACGCTGGCCAGATACGCGTTGAAGCGCGCAGCCTCCGCGCCGTCGATCACGCGGTGATCGTACGACAGCGACAGCGGCAGCGTCAGGCGCGGCACGAATTGCTTGCCGTCCCAAACCGGCTTCTGATAGCCGCGCGACAGGCCCAGGATGGCCACTTCCGGTGCGTTGATGATCGGCGTGAAGTTCGTGCCGCCAATACCACCCAGCGAAGAGATCGAGAAGCAACCGCCCTGCATCTGGTCCGGCTTGAGCTTGCCTTCGCGGGCAGCCTTCGACAGGTCCGCCATTTCCTTGGCGATGTCGATCAGGCCCTTCTTGTCCGCATCGCGAATCACCGGCACCACCAGCCCGTTGGGCGTATCGGCCGCAAAGCCGATGTGGAAATACTGCTTGAAGACGAGGTTGTCGCCGTCCAGGCTAGCGTTGAAGGTCGGGAATTTCTTGAGCGCACCAACGACTGCCTTGATCACGAACGCCAGCATCGTGAACTTCACGCCGGCCTTTTCGTGGTCCTTGTTCATCTGCACGCGGAAGGCTTCCAGCTCGGTGATGTCCGCTTCGTCGTTGTTGGTGACGTGCGGGATCATGACCCAGTTGCGGTGCAGGTTTGCACCCGAAATCTTCTTGATGCGCGACAGCGGCTTCGGATCGATCGGGCCGAACTTGGTGAAGTCGACCTTCGGCCACGGCAGCAGGTTCAGCTCGCCACCGCCGGCCGGCGCACCCGCCGCAGCCTTGCCAGGCGCCGCGGCCTGGCCACTCATCACGCCCTTGACGTAGCGCTGCACGTCTTCCTGCGTGATGCGGTTTTTCGGGCCCGTGCCGCCAACGAGGTGGACGTCCACGCCCAGCTCACGCGCGTACTTGCGCACCGACGGGCTGGCGTGGGCGGCCTTGCCCACCGTACCAACCGTATCCGCGGTGTACGTAGCGGGCGCTGCGGCCGGAGCGGCTGCGGGCGCAGCCGCCGGGGCCGGGCTCGGCGCAGCGGCAACCGGGGCCGGGGCCGGAGCTTGTGCAGGTGCCGGTGCAGCGGCAGCGCCGCCTGCGCCTTCCAGCACGACGATCAGCGTGCCTTGCGACACGGCATCGCCAACCTTCACGCGGATTTCCTTGACGACACCAGCGGCCGGCGAAGGCACATCCATCGTGGCCTTGTCCGACTCGAGCGTGATCAGCGATTGCTCGGCTTCCACCTTGTCGCCCACCTTCACGCTGATCTCGATGACCGGCACGTCGGTGTAGTCGCCAATGTCCGGCACCTTCACTTCAACGGTGCCGCCACCGGCGGCAGTCGGCGCAGGGGTGGGCGCTTGTGCGGCAGGTGCGGGCGCCGGCACAGCAGCGGCCGGAGCCGGCGCGGGTGCAGCTTGGGGCGCCGGGGCCGGCACGGCAGCAGCGCCCTGCTCTTCGAGCAGCAGCACCAGCGAGCCTTCCGACACGGTGTCGCCCACCTTGATCTTCACTTCCTTGACGACGCCGCTCTTGGGCGAGGGCACGTCCATGGTCGCCTTGTCCGATTCCAGCGTGACCAGCGAATCCTCGGCGTTGACGGTATCGCCCGCCTTGACCAGCACTTCGATCACCGGGACGTCTTTGTAGTCGCCGATGTCCGGCACCTTGATTTCTACGACTTGACTCATTCTTCTGTCTCCAGAGGTCTGGCGGCGAGCGCGTCCGGCGGTAGACACGCGCTGCCCGGCAGGCTACCGCATCGTGCACGCAAATACACTAGGCGAAAGTCTGTCGGGGCGGTGCCCGGCCGGGACGCAACCCGCGCGCCCGGCGGCTCCGTTATACGGTCATCGGGTTGGGCTTGTTCGGATCGAGGTTGTACTTCTTCAGTGCCTCGGCCACCTTTTCGCGCGGCAGCACGCCTTCGTCGGCGAGCGCCTTGAGCGACGCGACTGTCACCCAGTAGCGGTCCACCTCGAAGAAGTGACGCAGCTTCTCGCGGGTATCCGAGCGGCCGAAGCCGTCGGTGCCCAGCACCACGTAGCGACGCGGCACAAAGGCGCGGATCTGCTCGGCGAAGGTACGAACATAGTCGGTCGATGCGATGACCGGGCCGCGTGCGTTCTTGAGCAGCTTCTCGACGTGCGACTCGCGTTGCGGAGCCGTCGGGTTGAGCAGGTTCCAGCGCGCGGTGGCATTGCCTTCCCGGGCTAGCTCGGTAAAGCTCGGGCAGCCCCACAGGTCCGACTCTACGCCCCAGTCCTTCTTGAGCAGCTCGGCCGCAGCAATCACTTCACGGAAGATCGTGCCCGAGCCCAGGAGTTGCACGCGCGGTGCGTTGCTGTTCTCGACGCCCTTCTTGAACTGATACATCCCCTTGATGATGTCCGCCTCGACACCCGCCGGCATTTCCGGGTGCTCGTAGTTCTCGTTCATCACCGTCAGGTAGTAATAGACGTCTTCCTGCTCGACATACATGCGACGCAGGCCGTCTTGCATCACCACCGCCAGTTCGTACTGGAAGGTCGGGTCATACGAAATGCAGTTCGGGATAGCTGCGTGGTACACGTGCGAGTGGCCGTCTTCGTGCTGCAGGCCTTCGCCGTTCAGCGTGGTACGGCCTGCGGTGCCGCCCAGCAGGAAGCCGCGCGAACGCATGTCGCCAGCGGCCCAGCAGAGGTCGCCGATACGCTGGATGCCGAACATCGAGTAGTAGATGTAGAACGGGATCATCGCCACGCCATGCGTCGAATACGACGTGGCGGCGGCAATCCAGTCGCACATGGCGCCGGCTTCGTTGATGCCTTCCTGCAGCACCTGACCCGTCTGCGATTCCTTGTAGAACATCAGTTGGTCGTGATCCTGCGGCACGTACTTCTGGCCTTCCTGGTTCCAGATACCAACCTGGCGGAACAGGCCTTCCATGCCGAACGTGCGCGACTCATCGGGCACGATGGGCACGACGTGCTTACCGATGTTCTTGTCCTTCAGCAGGATGTTCAGAATGCGCACGAACGCCATCGTCGTGGACACTTCACGGCCTTCGCCGGTGGCCTTGAGCAATGCGTCGAACGCGGCCAGCGCCGGAATCTGCAGCGGGTCGGCCTTCTGGCGACGGGCCGGCAGGTAGCCGCCCAGGTCCATGCGCGCCTTGCGCATGTATTCGAGTTCCTTCGAGCCTTCTTCGAACTTGACGTACGGAACGTGCTCGAGCTGATCGTCGGCAACCGGGATGTTGAAGCGATCGCGCAGCTTGCGGATGGCGTCCACCGGCATCTTCTTCTGCTGGTGGGCGATGTTCATCGCCTCGCCGGCTTCGCCCATGCCGTAGCCCTTGATGGTCTTGGCGAGAATGACGGTCGGCTGGCCCTTGTGGTTGCTTGCCGACTGGAATGCCGCGTAGATCTTGTGCGGATCATGGCCGCCGCGGTTCAGCGCCCAGATGTCGTCGTCGGACCAGTCGGCCACCATGGCCTTCAGTTCCGGCGTGTTGAAGAAGTGCTCGCGCACATAGGCGCCGCTCTTCGACTTGAAGGTCTGGTACTCGCCGTCGACGCATTCCATCATGCGGCTCATCAGCAGGCCCTTCGTGTCGCGGGCAAGCAGTTGATCCCAGCGGCTGCCCCAGATGACCTTGATGACATTCCAGCCTGCGCCGCGGAATTCCGATTCCAGCTCTTGGATGATCTTGCCGTTGCCACGCACCGGGCCGTCCAGGCGCTGCAGGTTGCAGTTGATCACGAAGACGAGGTTGTCCAGCTTTTCACGGCCGGCCATGCCGATCGCGCCCAGCGATTCCGGCTCGTCGGTTTCGCCATCGCCCAGGAACGCCCAGACCTTGCGGTTTTCCCAGTTCTGGATCAGGCCTCGGCTAGCCAGGTACTTGGTGAAGCGCGCCTGGTAGATCGCCATGATCGGGCCCAGGCCCATCGACACGGTCGGGAACTGCCAGAAATCCGGCATCAGCCACGGGTGCGGGTACGACGAGATGCCCTTGCCGTCCACTTCCTGGCGGAAGCTGTCGAGTTGCTCTTCGCTCAGACGGCCCAGCAGGAAAGCGCGCGAGTACACGCCCGGCGCCGAGTGGCCCTGGACGAACACCATGTCGCCGCCGTGCTTGTCAGACGGGGCGTGCCAGAAGTGGTTGTAGCCGACGTCATACAGCGTGGCCGCCGAAGCGAACGACGAGATATGACCGCCGACGTTCGTGTCCTTGTTCGCACGCAGCACCATCGCCATGGCGTTCCAGCGCGTGTACGAGCGGATGCGGTGCTCGATTTCCTGGTTGCCAGGAATGCGGTCCTGGTTCTCAACCGGGATCGTATTGATATAGGGGGTTTCTGCGTGCAGCGGAGACGTCACGCCGTTAATGCGTGCGTATTCGATCTGCTTGTCGAGGAGGAACGCCGCACGTTGCGGGCCTTCCGCGCCGATGACGCCTTGCAGCGCCTCCAGCCATTCCTTGGTTTCCTGGGGATCAACGTCGCTGGCGCTCGTGGCACCCAGGACTTGTTCTGGTACGGCCGACATGGCGGTCTCCTTGGTAGCAGTAACGATAGTTGCGTCTCTTGTGAGGTGCCCCACTGCTACACGCGTTTGCACGCACGCAAGGGCCACCCCGACTTTTGCGCTGATTCTATGGGCACCCACAAACGCAGCACAAGCGGAATTTTCAAATTGCGATATGGTTTTTTATAATGTGGAATATTGCCGCAACGCAAAACAAATCACTTTTGACATTGCAGTGCAGCATTTTCTGAGCGAACAAGACAGCTCACCAATCGGTTTCCCCAAGCGACCCGCAAGTTGATTGCCGTTACACTTGGTTTTGCGCAGTTGCACAGATGCCCACTCCTTTACCTCCGCAGAATTCCGGCGTTCGTCCGCCCATCATGCTTGCCCCCTCCCACGCTTCGCAGGACCCGGCCGCCAAGTCCGGGCCGCCAACGCCTGCTGCGCCTGCGCCCATTTCCGCAAACGCGTCTGAACTGCCATCAGACGAAATCGTGCGCCCGAACATGCCTCGCCGCCTGTGGCTGACGCGCCTGGCCCGGCTGTGGTCGACCAACTGGTTCATGTTCATCCCGCTGGTGGCGATCGTCCTGTTTGCCGGCGCGATGATTTTCATCCTGTATCAGTTGCACGCCACGGAGGTACAGCAGCAGCGCGACGCGCTCTACCGCGATGCCGCCTGGGCCGAGCAGAAGGTGCGCCTGTCACTGCAAAGCAATCAGGATCAAGTGGCCGCCCTGGCGCGCGATATCGGTGCCGCGCAGCTTGATCCGAGCGCCTACCGCGATGCGGCCCGCCAGCTCCTGCGCGAGAACCCAGAGCTGGTCTTCATCAATTGGCTGGACGCCACGCGCCGCCCGCGCTGGGCGTTCCCGTCCACCTCCGAGTTCACCGCGCGCGTGCGCGAAACGCGCGACCATCCGCTTGAGCCCGAAATCCAGTCCGCCTACGACGCCGCCCGTGAGACGCAGCGCGCCGTCTATTCGCGCCCCATCCAGAACGAGCGGGGCGAGAGCTTCATGCTCATGGAAGTTCCGATCGTGCGCGACAACGAATTCCTGGGCACGGTGGGCGCCATGTATTCGGTCACGGGCATCCTCACGCAATTGCTGCCGGGCGAGCTGACCGACCGCTACCGCTTCTCGCTGGTCGACAAGAACAACGTGATCCGCGCGAGCACGTCATTGCGGCCGGTGCCCAAGGCGGCCGCGTCGTACGAGGTGCTGCTCGACCCGCCGGGGCATTCGCTGTCGTTGCGGGCCGAGGCGTATCCCGCGCCGTCCAACCTGCCCAACAACATGCTGATGTGGCTGGTGGCCGGCCTGTCCTGCTTCGTGATCTGGAGCCTGTGGAGCGTGTGGCGCCACACCAGCCGCCGTTCGGAAGCACAGCGCGCACTGCTGGCGGAAACGTCATTCCGCCGCGCCATGGAGAACTCCATGGTGATCGGCATGCGCTCGCTCGACCTCAACGGCCGCATCACCTACGTGAACCCGGCGTTCTGCCGCATGATCGGTTGGACGGAGGCTGAGCTGGTCGGCCGCATGCCGCCCTTCCCGTATTGGCCGCCCAATGAGATTGGCGAGATGCAGAAGCACATCGAGCTGACCCTGCGTGGCAAGGCACCTGCCAACGGCATGGAATTGCGCATGATGCGCCGCGACGGCACGAGCTTCTATGCGCGGATGTACGTCTCGCCGCTCATCGACGCACGCGGCCGGCACACCGGTTGGATGAGCTCCATCACGGACATCACCGAGCCCAAGCGCGCCCGCGAAGATCTGGCCGCCGCGCACGACCGCTTCACCACGGTGCTCGAGAGCCTGGACGCGGCCGTGTCGGTGCTCTCGACCGACAAGGCCGAGCTGCTGTTCGCCAACCGCTACTACCGCCAGCTTTTCGGCTGGGAAGCGTTCGGCCATCTGCAGCTCTCCGGCAACGACGTCAACACCGAAGACGTTTCCAGCGATGCACTGGACCTTGTGGACGCCTACGCGGGCCTGCCCGCCTCAGAACTGACGCCTCACGCTGCAGATGCGCGGGAAATCTACGTGCCGTCGATGCAGAAGTGGTTTGAAGTGCGGCGCCGCTACATCCAGTGGGTGGACGGCCACCTTGCGCAGATGCAGATCGCCACCGACATCACCGTGCGCAAGGCCGCTGAAGAAATGACCCGCCAGCACGAAGAACGCCTGCAGTTCACCAGCCGACTGACGACGATGGGCGAGATGGCCTCGTCGCTGGCACACGAGCTGAACCAGCCGCTGGCTGCCATCAACAACTACTGCATGGGTGCGGTGGGCCGTCTTAAGTCCGGGCGCAGCACGCCGGAAGAGCTGATCCCGGTGCTGGAAAAGACCTCCGCCCAGGCCGTGCGTGCCGGCACGATCATCCAGCGCATCCGCGGCTTTGTGAAACGCAGTCAGCCGCAGCGGCGCGAATCCGACCTGCGCGACATCGTCGCCGACGCCGTGGGCCTGGCCGAACTGGAGGCCACCCGGCGCGGCATCACCATCCTCACGCGCTTGCCGGGCGACCTGCCGCATCTGTACGTCGATCCGGTGCTGATCGAGCAGGTGCTCGTCAATCTGCTCAAGAACGCTGCAGAAGCCATGGCCGCCCACCCGCGCCTGCGCGCCGCCAGCGTCCTGCGCCTGCACGCCAACCTGATCAACGACCCCGAAAACTCTGTGCTGATCGAGGTGATCGACCAGGGCCCGGGTGTAGACGACAGCACCAAGGAGCGGCTGTTCGAGCCGTTCTTCAGCACAAAATCCGACGGCATGGGCATGGGGCTGAATATCTGCCGCTCCATCATAGAATCCCACCTCGGCAGGCTCTGGGTAGAAAACAACGCCGATGGCATCGGCTGTACGTTTAAAATCATCCTGCCGCTGAATCCGCTGTAGATCGTTTTTAAAACATAGAACGTAGACCGAGGACTCCTCCATGAGCACAACGCCCGCCGCAGTTGCGCCGCGCAACGAAACCGTGTTCGTCGTCGATGACGATGAAGCCATGCGTGACTCGTTGACGTGGCTGCTCGAAGGCAACGGCTACACCGTCCGCACCTACCGCAGTGCCGAAGAATTCCTGGTCGACGACAAGCGTGGCGAAGGCGTCGGCTGTCTGATCCTCGACGTGCGCATGCAAGGCATGAGCGGCCCCGAGCTGCAAGATCGCCTGCTGGCCGAAAACAGCCGCATGCCGATCGTCTTCGTCACGGGCCACGGCGACGTGCCGATGGCGGTGTCGACCATGAAGAAAGGTGCGGTCGACTTCATCGAAAAACCGTTCGACGAATCCGAACTGCGCGAGCTGGTTGAACGCATGCTCAGCAAGGCCCGCAGCGAAGACTCGGTCGCCCGCGAGCAAAAGGCTGCCAAGGACCTTCTCGGCCGCCTGACCACACGCGAGCAGCAAGTGCTGGAGCGCATCGTCGCCGGCCGTCTGAACAAGCAGATCGCCGACGATCTGGGCATTTCCATCAAGACGGTGGAAGCGCACCGCGCCAACATCATGGAAAAGCTCAACGTGAACACGGTGGCAGACCTGCTGCGTCTGGCTTTGTCGCGCAACGCCTGATAGGCCGCAGGCACGACCAAGTGCTCATCAGGGCGGCTGGAAGGAAGGCGGCGATTTATAATCGTGGTTTGCCCTCTCCCTCCTCCGCCCAGCCATGACCGCCCAACTCATTGACGGCAACGCGCTTGCCAAACAACTCCGCGCCGAGGCCGCACAACGCGCCGCCGCCCTGACCGCGCGCGGCCACCAGCCCGGCCTCGCCGTGATCCTCGTCGGCGAAGACCCGGCCAGCCAGGTCTATGTGCGCAACAAGATCAAGGCGTGCGAAGACAACGGCTTCCTGTCCAGCTTCGACCGCTACCCCGCTGACCTGTCTGAAGCCGACCTGCTCGGCCGCATCGACGCACTCAACCGCGACCCGCGCATCCACGGCATCCTGGTCCAGCTGCCGCTGCCCAAGCACATCGACAGCCACAAGGTGCTCGAAGCCATCGCGCCCGAGAAGGACGTGGACGGTTTCCACGTGGCCAATGCCGGCGCCCTGATGACCGGCGCCCCGCTGTTCCGCCCGTGTACGCCGTACGGCTGCATGAAGATGCTGGAATCGATCAACTACCCGGTGCGCGGCGCCAATGCGGTGGTGGTCGGCGCCTCGAACATCGTCGGCAAGCCCATGGCGATGCTGCTGCTGCAAGCCGGTGCCACCATCACCATCTGCAACAGCAAGACGCGCGACTTGGCCGCGCACACGCGTGAGGCCGACATCATCGTGGCCGCCGTGGGCCGCCGCAACATCATCACCGCCGATATGGTCAAGCCCGGCGCAGTCGTCATCGACGTCGGCATGAACCGCGACGACGCCGGCAAGCTGTGCGGCGACGTCGACTTTGCCGGCGTCAAGGAAGTCGCGGGCTACATCACGCCCGTGCCGGGTGGTGTCGGCCCGATGACGATCACGATGCTGCTGATCAACACCCTGGAAGCCGCCGAGCGCGCTGCCCAAGGAGCCGCCCTGGCGGCGTAAGCTTCACCCTGATCCAGTTGGAAACGGAAAAAGCGTCCCCACCTGTTGGATCGGACGCTTTTTTTGTCCCCCGAATTTCTCTACCGAGCCCGCCATGACCGACATTTCGCCCAAGGTTGCTACCCCGGCCAACAATCCGCTGCTCGATTTTTCTGGTCTGCCGCGCTTTGCGGACATCCGTCCCGAACACATCACGCCGGCCGTCGATGTGCTGCTTGAGCGTGCCGCATCGGCGGTGGCGCAGGTCAAGGACCCCGCCACGCCTGTCAGCTGGAACACCGTCGTCACCGCATTGGAAGAGGCGACCGAGCCGTTGGGCCGCGCCTGGGGCATCGTCAGCCATCTGAGCGCCGTCGCCGACACGCCGGAACTGCGCGAAGCCCATGCCGCCAATCTGCCGCGTGTGACCGAGTTCTGGTCGGGCCTGGGTCAGGATCTGGAACTGTTCGAAAAGTACAAGGCGATTGCCGACAGCGCCGAATACGCCACTCTGTCGCCAGCGCGCAAGAAGCTGCTTGAGAACGAACTGCGCGGCTTCCGCCTTGGCGGCGCAGAACTGCCGGAAGACCAGAAGCCGCGCTTTGCGGCCATTCAGGAACAGCAGGCGCAACTGACCAAGGCCTTCAGCGACCACGTCCTGGATGCCACCAACGCCTACGCACTCATCATCGACGACGAAGCCCGCCTGGCCGGCTTGCCCGATGACGCCAAGCAGGCGGCACAGGAAGCGGCTCGCCGCGACAATCCGGAAGCGACCGGCTGGAAGTTCTCGCTGCACTTCCCGTCGTATTTTCCGGTGCTGCAATACGCAGACGATCGCGCACTGCGCCGCACGATGTACGAAGCCAACGTCACGCGTGCGTCCGAACTGGGCGCGCAGTACGGCGACGGCAAGGCCGAGTGGGACAACACCGCCAACATGGCCGAACAGCTCACGCTGCGCACCGAAGAAGCGCACATGCTCGGCTATCGCAATTTCGGCGAGGTGTCGCTCGTGCCGAAGATGGCCGACTCGCCCGAAGACGTGCTGCGCTTTCTGGGTGAGCTGGCCGACCGCGCCCGTCCGTTCGCGGAGAAGGATTGGGAAGAGTTGCAGGCCTTCGCCAAGACCACGCTCGGCATCGACAAGCTCGAACCATGGGACATGGCCTATGCGTCGGAAAAGCTGCGCGAGGCACGTTACGCATTCTCCGAGCAGGAGGTGAAGCAGTACTTCCCGGAACCCGCCGTGCTGGATGGCCTGTTCAACGTCGTGCAGACGCTGTTCTCGGTGAAGATCCGGCCAGAGGCGGCTGAAGTATGGCACCCGGACGTACGCTTCTTCCGCGTCGAATCTGCCCAAGGTGAGCTGCTTGCACAGTTCTACATCGACCTGTACGCGCGCGAAGGCAAGCGTGGTGGCGCGTGGATGGACGACGCACGTGGCCGCAAGCTGCTGGGCGAAGCGGGCGTGCAAACCCCGGTGGCTTACCTCACCTGCAACTTCTCGGGCCCGGTCGGCAACAAGCCCGCGTTGTTCACCCACGACGAGGTCATCACCCTGTTCCACGAGTTCGGCCACGGCCTCCACCACATGCTCACGCAAGTGGATGAACTCGGCGTGTCTGGCATCAACGGCGTGGAATGGGATGCGGTGGAGCTGCCGTCGCAGTTCATGGAGAACTTCTGCTGGGAATGGGAAGTGCTCTCGCGCATGACCCGCCACGTGAATTCCGGCGAACCTCTGCCACGCAAGCTGTACGACAGCATGCTGGCCGCGAAGAACTTCCAGAACGGCATGGCGACGCTGCGCCAAATCGTGTTCTCGACGTTCGACATGCACCTGCACACGGACTTCGACCCCAAGGGCGCGACGTCAGTGCTGGAGCTGTCGCGCCAGATCAACAATCGCTTCCACGTGGTGCCGCAGGCAGAGCTGTCGCGCTGGCCGAACACGTTCAGCCACATCTTTGCGGGCGGCTATGCGGCGGGCTATTACAGCTACAAGTGGGCCGAGGTGCTGTCAGCAGATGCCTATGCGGCTTTTGAAGAGGCCAGCAAGCTGGGCGGCTCGGTGCTCGATGCGGAAACCGGCGCACGCTATCGCCGTGAAGTGCTGGCCGTCGGTGGCAGCCGCCCGGCCATCGAATCGTTTACGGCCTTCCGCGGTCGCGCACCCAGCATCGACGCACTGTTGCGCCATGGCGGCATGATGGCGGAAGCCGCGTAACGGTCTGTTATGCCAGCCATAAAAACGCCGCTTCGTGCTAACGCCGAAGCGGCGTTTTTCATTCGAGCCCGCAGCGCTTGATGGCACAATATCGCACCCCTGAACGGCGCCAAACTGTGCGCCGTCGCCATTTGCAAGGACAGAGCCCTCATGCGCGTCGCAACCTGGAACGTTAACTCTTTGAAGGTCCGCCTACCGCACGTGCTGCAATGGCTGGCCGAGCGCGAAGCCGACGCAACGCCGATCGACCTGCTCTGCCTGCAGGAACTCAAGCTCCCCGACGATCGCTATCCGCTGGCCGAGCTGGACGCCGCCGGCTATTCATCGTTGTTCACAGGTCAGAAGACGTACAACGGTGTCGCCATCCTCGCGCGCAAGGCGTCGGTGCCTGAAGGCCGCGATGTTGTGAAGAACATCCCCGGTTTTGCCGACGATCAGCAGCGCATCGTGGCCGCCACGTATGACGTGGACGGTGGCCCGGTCCGCGTGATTTCCGCCTACATTCCGAACGGGCAGGCGCTCGACTCCGACAAGTTCGTCTACAAGCTGCGCTGGCTGGAAGCACTGCAGGCGTGGCTGACGAGCGAGATGGCGGCAAACCCACGGCTGATGCTGCTGGGAGATTTCAACATCGCCCCCGAAGACCGCGACGTGCACGACCCGAAAAAGTGGGAGGGCCAGAACCTGGTGTCGCCGGAAGAACGCGCGGCGTTTCGTGCGATGCAAGGCGCCGGGCTGGTCGATGCCTTCCGCATGTTCGAGCAGGAAGACAAGCTGTTCTCATGGTGGGATTACCGCATGTTCGGCTTCAAGCGCAATGCCGGCCTGCGGATCGACCACATCATGCTGTCGCCTGAGCTCGCCAAGCTGTGCGAGTCGTGCCATATCGACCGCGTGCCGCGCACGTGGGAGCAGCCTTCGGACCACACCCCCGTCGTCGCCGCCTTGCGCAGCGCATAAGGAGCGCCCCGCATGGCTTCTGCTTTCAAGCACCGCAATCTTCCGCATCTCCTGCTGCGCGCCCGTGAGACCTTCATGGCGCGCTTTCGGCCGATCCTGCGCGAGCACGGCATCACCGAGCAGCAATGGCGCGTGCTGCGTACGCTCAACGATACCGGCGACATGGAGCCCAACCAGCTCGCCGATGCATGTCTGATCCTGAGTCCGAGCCTGACGCGTATGTTGGCCGCAATGGAACAGTCCGAGATGATCGTGCGGACAAAGTCGTCGGTGGACCAGCGCCGGCAGGTGATTTCGCTCACGCCCAAGAGCCGCCAGTTCCTGGCCGATGTGGAGCCGCAAGTGGATGCGGAATATGCACGCATCGAAGCGCAGTTGGGCCGCGCGCGGCTGGACGCGCTCTACGCCGCCATCGACGAATCGATCCACGTCATGGAAACGCACACGCCGATGGGGCGTTTCACTGGCGACGAGTAACGCCCATCAATACACGCTGCCGCCCGCCTGCGGCTTGGCAGCGTCCTCCGCCCTGAATGCCTGGGCCAGCTGTTCGGCGCTACGCGCCAACAGCGTGACATCCGTCCCCACCGCCACGAAGGTCGCACCGAGCGACAGATAGTGCTTCGCCTGCGCCTGGTCGGCCGACAGAATGCCCGCCGCCTTTCCGGACGCAACGATGCGCCGAATCGCGCCGTCGATCACCTTGCGGACTTCCGGATGCCCCGGCGCGCCGAGGTGCCCCATGGATGCTGCGAGATCGCCAGGGCCAATGAATACGCCGTCGACGCCTTGCACGGCAAGAATCGCGTCGAGATGCTCCAGGCTCTCAGCAGTTTCGACCTGAATCAGCGTGCACATCTGCGCGTCGGCCTGGTGCAGGTAATCGTCCACCCGGTTCCAGCGTGAAGCACGGGCCAGCGCACTGCCAACGCCGCGAATTCCGTTCGGGGGATAGCGCATCGATTCGACGGCGGCACGCGCCTCGTCGGCGTTCTGGACCATCGGCACGAGCAGGGTCTGCGCGCCGATATCCAGCAGGCGCTTGATCTCGACCGGATCGTTCCACGCGGGTCGCACAATGGGATGCGATGCATACGGCGCAACCGCCTGCAATTGCGCGAGTGTCGATTGCAGTTGGTTCGGGGCATGCTCGTTGTCGATCAGCAGCCAGTCGAAGCCGGCACCGGCCACGATCTCTGCCGGGTACGGATGCGTCATTGCGAGCCACAGGCCAATCTGCGGCCGGCGTTCTGCCAACGCACGCTTGAAGTTGTTCACCGGAAGCTGCATTGCGAAGACATCCTTTGAGCGTTAGACGGTTGACGGTCAGACAAAATGGCAGGCGATGCTGCCAAGCGGACCGTAGTCGCAATGGAATGTATCACCGGGCCGGGCAGGCACTGGCCGTGTGAACGATCCGCCAAGGATCACCTGGCCCGGCTCCAGCGCCACGCCGTGCGGTGCCAGCTTGTTGGCCAGCCAGACGACACCGTTGGCCGGGTGGTTCAGTACGCCGGCCGCCACGCCCGTCTCTTCGATGACGGCATTGCGTGAAAAGATCGCACTGACCCAGCGCAGGTCCACATCGCGCATACGGATGGGTCGGCCGCCCATCACGACGCCGGCATTGGCGGCGTTGTCGGCGATCGTGTCGAACACCTTGCGCGGACGCCCGCTGTCCGGATCGATCGATTGGGAACGCGCGTCGATGATCTCCAGCGCCGGTATCACGTGGTCCACCGCGTCGTTCACATCGAACAGCGTCACCTCCGGCCCTTTTAGCCGCTTGCCGAGCACGAAGGCAAGCTCCACCTCCACGCGCGGCACGATGAAGCGGCTGGCGGGGATCTCACTGCCCTCGGCAAAGAACATGTCGTCAAGCAGCGCGCCGTAGTCCGGCTCGTCGATCTGTGAAGACTGCTGCATGGCGCGCGACGTCAATCCGATCTTGTGGCCCTTCAGGCGCCGCCCCTCTGCAAGCTTCATCGCGACCCATTCGCGCTGAATGGCGTAGGCATCGTCGATGGTGATGTCGGGGTGGTCAAGCGAAACCTGGCGGATCTGCCTGCGGTCGATCTCGGCCTGGTGCAAGCGGCGCGCGATGGCCTGGATGGTCGTGGTGTCGAGCATGCGTCAACCCTTGCGAAAACGCGCGTGGATGTTGTTGTGCTTGTAGCTGCCGCCCTCGTCGAACTCGGTCAGCTCCATCGACAGCGCCAGATAGCGGCGCGCGAAGGCTTCCGAAAAATGCGCCTTGATTGCCTCGAACAGCGCATCGCACGCGGCTTTCTTGACCTCGGGCGTACGGCCCGCTGCGATCTTGAGCGTGACGTGGACGAAGGCGTCGTCCTCCTTGCCGTCGGCCACGCGGTAGTCGGTCAGCTTGATGGCGCGCGAACGGATACCCCCGGTCGGAAACACGCCGTTCTGCGCCATCAGCGTCTCGTTTACCGTCTGCAGCAATTGCGGGATACGGGCGTCGTCGCCCAGGTTGTTGGTGTATTCGACGATCACATGCGGCATGGCGACCTCCTCACACTCCAGTTTGACCACGCGTGGGCAACGGAAAGATCGCGTTGATCTGCCCCGTGCCAGAACTGGCGAAATACTCGGTGACGACTTCGACGCCCCGGTCATAGGCATCCCAGCCAAGCAGGCCGAGCAGCATGGCCGTGTCGTGCATGCCGCCCTCGCCTTCGCACAGCGATGCGTATTCGGGCAGCATCGCGCAGAAGGTCTTCCAGTCGCCCTGCTTCCACAGCTCGACCACACGCAGATCAACCTGCTTGAAGAATTCGCGGCTGATCTGGTGGATGGATTCTTCGGGGCTGCCGTTGTCGTTGAAACGGTGCGAGAGCGATCCGCTGGCGAGGAACGCGACGGTGCTGTCGCTCGCCTCGATGGCTTCGAGCAGCGCGGCGCCGAAGTGGCGGCTTTCATCCAGTGTGTGCCACGCGCACCAGCCCGCGATCGACACAACCCTGAAGTGCTGGTCACTGTTCATGTACCGCATCGGCACGAGCGTGCCGTATTCGAGTTCGAGGCTGTTGATTTCGTGGGCACGCGTGAACACGCCGCGCGCCGTTGCCGTCTCTGCAATCAATTGGCCCAGCGCCGGGTTGCCCGGATACGCATACCGCATGTCCTTGATGAAATGCGGCAGCTCGTTGCTCGTGTAAACGCCTTCGAAGCGCGCGTTGCAGTTGACGTGATAGCCGGCGTTGACTAGCCAGTGCACGTCGGACACGACGATGGTGTCCACCCCCAAGTCGCGGCAGCGCTGCCCGATGATGCGGTGGCCCTCGATGGCCGCCGCGCGGCAGCCATGGTGCTTGCCCGGCAGTTCCGACAGGTACATCGACGGCACGTGGGTGATCTTCGCGGCCAAGGCCAACTTGCCCATGGTGTCTCCTTCCGCCCTTGTTGTGGTGTCTCCGGCGGTGCGTCAAACGCCCCAGCGCGGAATGTGGTGGCTACCCATCGAGATACAGACGTTCTTGATCTCGGCAAACACCTCCAGACTGTACTCGCCGCCCTCGCGCCCGGTGCCGGATGCTTTGACGCCGCCAAAAGGCTGACGCAGATCGCGCACGTTCTGGCTGTTGACGAATACCATGCCGGCCTCGATACCGCGCGCCACACGGTGCACCTTGCCGACATCCTGCGTCCAGATGTACGAAGCCAAGCCATATTCCACGTCATTGGCGAGCTTCAGGCCATCGGCTTCATCCTGGAAGGGGATCAGGCAGGCCACAGGGCCAAAGATTTCCTCCTGGGCGACTCGCATGCGGTTATCGACGTTAGCCAGCACCGTGGGCGCAACGAAGTTGCCGTTTTGCAGGTGGGCGGGCAGCCCGGCGGGCTTCTCCGCGCCGCCGGCCAGAATCTTCGCGCCTTCCTGTTCGCCCAGGCGGATGTAGCTCGTGACCTTCTCCCAATGCGCGCGCGTGATCATCGAGCCAACATGGGTCTTTTCATCCGCTGGGTCGCCCACCACAAGCCGCTTGGCACGCTGGGCAAACTTGTTCACGAAATCGTCGTAGATGCTCTCTTGCACGAAGATGCGCGAGCCGGCTGTGCAGCGCTCGCCGTTGATCGAGAAGATGGTGAACAGCGACGCATCCAGCGCGCGTTCCAGGTCCGCATCGTCGAAGATCAGCACGGGCGATTTGCCGCCCAGCTCCATCGAGAATTTCTTCAGGCCGGCCCGCTCCATGATGCGCTTGCCGGTGGTCGTGCCGCCGGTGAACGACACCACCCGCACATCCGGATGGCGCACCAGAGCGTCGCCTGCCGTGGCGCCATAGCCTTGCACCACGTTCAGCACGCCCGGCGGAATACCGGCTTCCAGCGCCAGGCGGCCGAGTTGATCCGCTGTCAGCGGCGACAGCTCCGACATCTTCAGCACCGCCGTATTGCCAAGCGCCAGGCACGGCGCGACCTTCCACGTGGCCGTCATGAACGGCACGTTCCACGGCGAGATCAACGCGCAAACGCCCACCGGCTGATACAGCGTGTAGTTCAGCATCTGGTCATCGACCGGATATGTGCGGCCGTTGACCTGCGTGCACACCTCGGCGAAGAAATGGAAGTTCTCGGAAGCGCGCGGAATGAGCTGCTTGCTCGTCTGCGCGATCGGCAGACCGGTGTCCATCGTTTCCAGCGCAGCCAGGTGCGGCACGTTCTGCTCGATCAGCTCGCCCAAGCGGCGCATCAGCTTGGCGCGCTGCTTGGCCGGCGTGTTGGCCCAGGCCGGGAATGCAGCCTTGGCCGCCGCTACCGCCGCGTTGATCTCCGCCTCACCGCCCGATGCGACCTCGGCTATGGCCTCGCCCGTCGCCGGATTGGTCGTGACGAAACGCTCGACGCTGTCGACGTGGCGACCGTCGATCCAATGCTTGACAGGTTCCATGTTGACGCGGCTCATGCGGGCTCCTTGTTCGGTTCTTCGGCAACGATGGTGCTCACCAGCCGGCCGATGCCTTCAATTTCGGTGATGACTTCGTCGCCGGGTTGCGTATCGGCCAAACCCTCGGGCGTGCCGGTCAGGATCATGTCGCCGGGGCTGAGCGTCATGAAGCTGGAGAACCACGCGATCAACGCGGGAACGTCGAAAATCATGTCGCGCGTGCTGCCTTCTTGCGTGACGCGGCCGTTGACGGTGGTACGCAACGCGAGGTTCATCGGATCGGGCACATCGTCGCGGTCGACGAGCCATGGCCCGATAGGCGTGCAGGTATCGCGGCTTTTCACACGCAGGTTCGGGCGGTAGTAGTTCTCGAGGTAATCGCGGATGGCGCAATCGTTGGCCACCGTATATCCAGCCACGTATTCATAGGCGTGCTCGCGCGGCACATTGCGCGCGGTCTTGCCGATCACCACGACCAGCTCGCATTCGTAATGCATGAACGCGACGCCAAGCGGGCGCACGGTGTGGGCGCGATGGCCAATCAGCGTATTTGGCCCTTTCAGGAACGCGAGCGGCTCCTCGGGCGCTTTGAAGGCCAGCTCCTTCGCGTGGTCGGCGTAGTTCAGGCCCAGCGCGAAGACCGTGCGTGGCTGGACCGGCGGTAACCAGACGACTTCGGTTTCGTGCAAGACGCGGCCGTCGGCCAGTCTGAGGCGGGTGTCGTCGCCGGGCATGGCCGTGGCGTGGCGGATCGCGCCGTCATAGGCAATACGCGCGTGTTTCATCGCGAAACCTCCGATTGGCAGATCAACGTGGTCGTCAGTGTGCCAATGCGGGCGATGTCGATATCGATGCGATCCCCTGCGCGCGCCAGCGGCGGATTCTCCGGCATGCCAACGAGCAGCACATCGCCCGCTTCAAGCGTCATGAATGCCGTCACGTCGGCAAGCAGTTGTGCGACAGGCCGCACCAGTGTCGATGTATTTGCGCGCTGTTTGATCTCACCGTTAATGCGCACGGTGATATCGAGCGCATCAGCGTCAGGCACATCATCGCGATCGACTATCCATGGTCCGATCGGACAAAAGCCATCGCGGCACTTGTGGCGGATCGCCGGGCGGTAGTAGCTCGCATGCGGCACGGTCAGGTCATTGACGATCGTGTAGCCGGCGATGAAATCCGCGGCGCGCAACGCCGGCACACGCGTGGCTGTACGACTGATCACCACGCCCAGGCAGGCACCGGCCCAAACGCCGTCGATGTCTGCCGGAAGCACGACATCGTGGCCATGACCAATGCGCGTGTTTGCCGGTTTGAGATAGAGGATTGGCGCCTTAGGCGGCGCTTGGTAAGGCGGCGCAGATAGCGCGTTGCCAAGCGCATCCAGTTCGTCGCGGTAGTTCAGTAACGCGCCGACGACGGTACCTTCGACCGGCGGCAGCCAACGAAACGAACTGGCACACTCCGCGGCGGATGCAAACACCGTCTCCACGACTTGACCTTCCGGCAATACCACTCTGCCTCGCAGCATGGCGTCTCCCGCCCCATATAATTAACATGTTAATCATCTGATCGGATTGCAGCCATGTCAAGTCGGGAAACTGCGGCGCAATGAAAAAGCCGGCCACGCGGACCGGCTTTTCAGTCGGCGGACGATGTGTCCGCCATGCAGAGCATCGGGCACGCCGATGTCTACGCAGGCAATCGATCAGACTCAGATCACCGCAATATGCGCGCGCTTGACCACGATCGGTTGCGGCAAGTCATCTAATCCATGAGATCGCTGCACGCAGTCTGCAATAAGCACACGGGCGGCATCCTGGATCCGCTCTTGGCCAGCCTCGAAGGCTGCCTGAAGCGACAACACCTGATCACCTTCCAGCCCTTCCCAAAGCGCCTCGCGCGTTGCCACGCAAGTCACCTTTTCACCGTCGACCAGTGCGTCGAACAGCAGGCCTTCGTTGTTGATGTCGTACGCCTCTTTCTTTTCGAACTTGATTTCCATCGTCAAAGCCCTCCGATTGCAATGGACAACAACGCACACGCTGTTGCGTGGAAACTTTGCGGGGGGGCCGGCAAGGTTTCGTCAGACATTGTGTCTGGCTGCACAGATCATTTTAACCACAGCTTGCGATGCACGTGCGAGCGTCATTTGCAGCATCGCTGCCGGTGAATGGTGGCTTGGGGCCGCCACCCCAGGCGGCATCAGGCTTCGCGCGCCCTTCGTCGCAGCTATGCTTTTTTGTCAGGGTTGAGCGCTTGCTCGTTTGAGCAAAGCGAAAGCCACATGCAAGGCGCGTGCCGGACGTGAAGCCAAACTGTGCCTGCTCATGCAACCACATGGTTTGCGACACGTTGATGTCAGCGCCGGATGCGCTGGAACCGTCGCAAAAAAGCGCGGCGGTTGAACGCAATACATCGGCGTTGTAATAGTTGCGCGCCGACTGAGGGAAAACCACCTCAGCCGGCGATCTGAACGACAGGGTTGGCCGCGTGGCAGCCATGTCGTCAGGGAATGGACGCGCGTTATCGATCAGTGGACCGTTTCGGAAACTGGCGCAGCGCCATGTTCCGACGTGTGCAGCAGCGAACGACGGCGCGCATAGCCGAAGTACACCAGCAAGCCGATCGCTACCCACACCACGAAGGCGATCCAGGTTACGGCCTGCAGATGGCTCATCAGGAACAGACACATGCCGATGGCCAGCAGCGGCACCACCGGCACGCCGGGGCAGCGGAAGCCGCGATGCAGGTCCGGGCGCGTACGACGCAGCACCAGCACGGCAATGGCAATCAGCGAGAACGCCGCCAGCGTGCCAATGTTGATTAGCTCCGCCAATACATTCAGCGGGACGAATGCAGCGATCACCGCGAAGACGATGCCGACCACCCAGGTATTCAGAAACGGCGTCGCATAGCGCGGATGAATGTGCGACAGACGCTTAGGCAGCAGCCCGTCGCGCGACATGGCGAAGATGATGCGTGTCTGGCCATACGCCATCACCAGGATCACGGTCGTCATGCCGATGATGGCACCGAGATCGACAAAACCCGCCACCCAGCTTTCACCGGCCATCTGCAATGCCAGCGACACGGGGTGATCCACGCCCGCAAACTTCGCGAACGGCACGATGCCCGTCATGATGGCGGCTACGAGCACGTAGAGAATCGTGCACACCGCCAGCGAACCGATGATGCCGATCGGCAAGTCGCGTTTGGGGTTGCGCACCTCTTCGGCGGCCGAGGTGACCGCATCGAAACCGATGAAAGCAAAGAACACGATGGCCGCCGCGCCGAACACGCCCTCCATACCGAACGGCATGAACGGTTGCCAGTTGGCGGGCTGCACGTGGCGTACGCCCACGACGATGAACAGCAGCACCACCGTCACCTTGATGGCGACCATGATGTTGTTGGCGCGCGCCGACTCGCGAATGCCGAACGACAGCAGCGTCGTGATCAGCAGCATGATCACCAGCGCCGGCAGGTTGAACAGCGTCTGCACTCCCGGAATTGCGCCCGGCGCAGCGGTGAGCGCCACGGGCAGGTGAAGGCCGAAGCCTGACAGCAGCGATTGGAAATAGCCGGACCACCCCACCGAAACAGCGGATGTGGCCAAACCATATTCAAGCATCAGATCCCAGCCGATGATCCAGGCGACCAGTTCGCCCATCGTGGCGTAGGCGTACGTATAGATGGAGCCCGACACGGGGATGGTCGAGGCGAATTCGGCGTAACACAGCGCGGCAAACCCGCAGGCGAGCGCGGCGAATATGAAGGACAACGTTAGCGCCGGCCCAGCTGTGAGCGCGCCGGTGCCGGTCAAAACGAAGATGCCGGTACCGATGATGGCGCCAACACCCAGAAAGGTCAGGTCGAGGGGTCCGAGGACTTTCTTCAGGCCCGTATTGCTGTGGCCCGTGCGGATCATGTGATCGACGTTTTTGGTACGAAACAAACTCATTGACTGCGTCTCCTGTCTGCGCGCTGCCGAATGTGACGGCATGCACTGTCGCGCACGTGTGATGCGCGGCGGCGGATTATGCAAAAAAGCGGGCATTCTACCCGCAGGCGACATTCCGCCCTTCTATCGCCGTAGTGCAGACAGGAAAATAGGACAATTCGTACCCAATTGCCGGGTCGATGGGCTCAATTTCACCCGGCGGCGGGGTCTTCCGCAAACAGCGGTTGCTGGCGCGCATGCGCATCCGATTCATACAGCCGCACACCCACGCCAAGCAATCGCACTGGGATGCCGCGGCGCTCAAACCCCTGCGCCAGCAGCTTGGAGAACACCGGCAAGGACACCTGCGGCGAGATGCACTCCACCGTCGTGCCACGAAAATCGGCAAAACGCAGCTTGACGTAGGTTTTGTGGATCATGTTGCCTGCGCGGGCGCGCTCGACGCGGGCGGCCAACTGCTCGACGAGGATGATCAACTCGCGCTGGCAGTCATCGAGCGTGCGCAGATCGGTGGCGTAGGTCTCTTCCACACTGACCGACTTGCGGATCTGCGAAGGTTGCACCTGCCGGTGGTCGATGCCGCGACAAAGGTCGTGAAGCCGAAAACCGAACACGCCGAAATGCTGCTGCAAGCGATCGGTGCCCCAGCCGCGTAAATCACCACAGGTTTCCGCACCCAGGCGGCGCAGCTTGGCAGCGGTCACCTTCCCCACGCCGAACAGGCGATCGACCGGCAGCTCCGCCACAAACGCGTCGATCTGCTCCGGCCGCACGACGAACAGGCCGTCAGGCTTGTTCCAGTCGCTGGCGATCTTGGCGATGAACTTGTTGGGCGCAACGCCGGCCGACACGGTAATGCCGATCTCTTCGCGCACCCGGCGGCGGATGTCTTCAGCGATGCGGGTGCCACTGCCCGCCAGCATCGGGCTGTCGGTCACGTCCAGGTATGCCTCGTCCAGCGAAAGCGGCTCCACCAGCGGCGTATAGCTGTGATAAATGGCGAATATCTGGCGCGCAACCTGGCGGTACTTTTCCATGGACGGCGGCACGATCAGCAAGTCCGGGCAACGCTTGACGGCCTGCGCCATGGGCATGGCCGAATGGATGCCGAACTTGCGCGCCTCGTAGTTGCAGGTTGCGACTACACCGCGCCGCTCCGGCCGCCCACCGACGGCCAGCGGCTTGCCCACCAGGCGCGGGTCGTCGCGCATTTCGATGGCAGCGTAAAAACAATCGCAGTCGCAGTGGATGATCTTTCGCACGGCACAAGGCCAGAACCGGCCGCTGGAAGCCGCGTCGGTGTCGGGCTTGCTCGTTCAGGAGGAACGCAAGCGTATCAGCTTCCGCCGGCTGCGCACGCAACGCCGCGCAACAATGCATTTCGCCGATATTGCAACGCAACATCGGCGAATGAGGAGACCGGAAGAATGCGGCTTAGCGGCCGATATCGTGCGCCACGGCACCGAGTTCGTCGTTCAGCGCGTGCTGCTCATCGCCGGACAAGCCACCGCGATGCTGACTGGCCATGTCGTTGGCTTCCTGGCGGATGCGGCGCAGGCGGTCGCGCAGGCCGTCAGCGCGGTACGGATCGATGTAGCCCTGCGATTGGCGAACGTCGATACGGTGGAATTCTTCCGCGAGGCGGCCCTGGATTTGGTCAAAGCGCGCGCGCGGGTCCACCGGCGCCGCAACGGGAACCGGCTCACGCACCACCACCGTGCGCGTGGGCTGCGGTGGCGCCACGACACAACCGGCCAGGGAGGCCGCCAGCACTGCGCACAGGGTCAGACGCGGAAGAATCGACATGATTTGGCTCGTATTGTGGTTGTAGAAACGCGCAGTCGCGCGAGAACTGGCGCTATCTTACGAACCGCTTCACGCAAAGCTGTGACGATTGGTAACAGCAGATTACTTCCGCGACAGCTCCGGTGGCTCGACTGGCGGCGGCGGTTCATCGGGAGATGGCAGATCGGGCGGGATTCCCGGCGGCGAAGGCTCGTCGGGCGGGGGAACGGTATGAGCGGGCAGCACGCAATTGACGGACATGGTTTCCCTCCGGGCAAAACGCATTGACAATCTAGTATGCGATTCCCATGCCAACAAGTCACTCCGCCCAACCCATGCACGACCTGCCCACCGCACGCTTTCAGGATCGCACGCTCATCCGCATCGGTGACACGCGCGCCGATGGCTCCATGCTGCTGCTCGCACCGGAAGCCGGCGGTCGGCTGGTGCGCTGGCGCCATCGCGGTGAAGACATCCTCTTCTGGCCCGAAACAGCCGACTGGTCGAATCCGGCCAAAGTGCGCGGCGGCAATCCGCTGCTATTTCCCTTCATCGGCCGGCATTTTGTAGATGGCGAAGTCGGCCGCTGGCGCGACGCGCGCGGACAACTTCACGCGCTACCGCAACACGGCTTTGCTCGCGACATGCCGTTCGAGGTGGAAGACGCAAGCGACGCACACATCGTCATGCTGCTGCGCGACAGCCCTCAAACGCGCCAGGGCTATCCGTTCGCCTTCGAATTTCGCGTGACGTACCGGCTGATTGACGAAGGGTTGGAGGCGACCTTCTCCGTGAAGCATCTGGACGAAGGCGACGCGCATGCGCCGATGCCCTTTTACGCGGGCCATCATTTCTACCTGGCGCTACCGCACGCGCTGCGTGGCGCAACCGAGCTGTCAATGCCGCCGGCGCGGCTGTCGCGCCAACTGCCCGATGGCAGTCTCCACAGACCCGAGCCAGGGCGCAGGACCTACCAGCTCGACGACCCGGCGCTCCAAGATCGCTATCACCTGCTCGATGACGCCGGCGCGGCCACGCTCGTCATCCCGCCGCATGCAGAAGCACCGCTCGGCCGGCGCATTCGTTTCGAGGTCGACGGCGCACCGGTGCCCTGGCACGCCATCACCACGTGGACGGAAAACGCCACGTCGGACTTCTACTGCGTCGAACCTTGGATGGGCCTGCCGAATGCGATCCACCACGGCGAAGGCCTGCACCTGCTCTCCCCCGGCGGGACCCGACAGGCAACCTGCCGCCTGCGGATCGCTCGGTAGCGGACGTGGTCAGGCCTTCTCGTAGGCCTGCACCGCATCCATCACGCGCGCCGAGTACACCAACGCGGCGCCGGCATTGAGCGAAATCGCCACGCTGAGCGCATCGGCAATCTCCTCATGCGTTGCACCATGCTTGACCGCCTCGGCGGTGTGCACGGTGATACAGCCATCGCAACGCGCGGTCACCGCCACGGCCAGCGCGATCAGTTCGCGGGTCTTCGCGTCCAGGCTGCCCGTCGTGGCCGCCGACAGCGTCTTGTAGCCCTTGACCGTATCCGGCGTGATCCGACCGATCTCGCCAATGCGACCCAGCAATTCCTTCCGATACTCGACCCAGTTCAGCATGATGTGCTCCGGTGATGTGGCGCTGGCCCGATGCCGCGCCGTTGGGAAGAGTATTGCCTTGACGTGCGATCCGTTGAATACTTGATAAACGCAATTTCTATCGAAATCGTCTCAATGGATGCGCTCAGCCAATTCATTCAACTCACCCGGCCGCAGGCCAGCCTCGATTTGCGCTGCCTGTTCCAAGGGCCCTTCTCGATCCCGCATGATCCGGAGCCGAATGGGCAAGTGCTGTTCCACCTGGTGCTGTCGGGCAGTTGCCTGGTCGACGCTGGCGGCGGCACGCTCACGCTGCGCGAAGGCGATTTCATCCTGTTCCCGCGTGGCGCGGCACACACCATTCACGACCTCAGCGCTGCCGACGCACCCACCCGGAAACCCCGCAACTCGCATGACGGCATGCTGCCGCTTCGCCAAACCGGCCGGGGTGCCGCCGACGTCGACCTGCTTTGCGGCCGCTTCGTTCACGAGCACGGCTCGACCACGTTGCTAGTGCGTACGCTACCTGATCCGCTGCACGTGTCATTGAGTGATAGCGCGTCGTATCCGGCACTGCAGGCGCTCATCGCACTGATGCGCGACGAAGCCGAAACCCGCGCGCCCGGCGCGCTGGCGATCGTTACCTCGTTGAGCCAAGCGTTGCTGACAATGGCACTGCGCGTGTATGGCCAGCAGGAAAACGCGAGCCCCGGCACGCTGACGCTGCTGTCAGACACGCGCCTCGGACCATCCGTACAAGCCATGCTCAGCGCGCCAGAGCGTGCGTGGACCATCGACACCCTCGCCGATCTGGCAGCCATGTCGCGCGCCACCTACGCGCGGCACTTCAAGGCGCGCGCCGACATGACGGTGTGGGACTTTCTCACGCGCGTGCGCATGACGCTCGCGTGCGACGCGTTGGTCCATACGCGGCTCAGTGCAGGAGAAATCGGGGCGCGCGTCGGCTATCAATCCGAGGCGGCATTCGGCAAGGCGTTCAAGCAGCAACTGGGAATGACGCCAGCGCGGTATCGGCGCGCACCGGATTGATCATCCGCCAACGTCCCCGCCATCGCTAGCGCTTGGGCTTGCGATGCGTGCGCGTTTTCGTGGTGCTTTGCGACAGGCTAGGCTCGCGTGCGGGCCGCGTTCCCGTGGCCACCCATTCGCCGTAGAAATCGATCTTGCCGTCGATCATCGCAAGCGAGTGCGTCCACTCCGCGATCATTCGCGTCACCTGCGCGCGATGTGCCACCAGCAACGCATGTCGAGCTTTCAAGGTGCTACGGCCCTCGCACACCAGCGCCGTGTATTCGCGCATCTGTGCGACGGACATCCCTGTGTTGCGCAGGCGCTCCATCAACTCGAGCCAGTTGACATGCTGCTCGGTATAAATACGTCGGCCCGTTGCATCGCGCGCAACGCCAGGAATCAACCCCTGCGCCTCGTACCAGCGAATCGTATAAATGCTGCGGCCCGTGCGCTCAGCCAAGGCACCGATCAGCAACCGAGCCGAATCGCGCTCAGCCATGGGACGCGGTGGAGACAGCTGCCGGATGGCCAAGCGCCCGGTTGACGAGATCGGTGTCAAAGTATTCGATCAGTTCGCGCATCTTGCCCTCCTGCATGTGGATGACGAAGCAGTACTGATTGTTATAGGCAAAGCCATCGCGCGTCGTGTTGCGACCTTGCGCCTCTACGACCACGGTATCGCCATCGGCAATAAAGCGATTGGCAACCGTCGTGATGCGACCGAGCTTCGCGCGCAGCGGCGCGAACAGCTCATCCAGCACCGTCTGCTTACCGGCATAGCGACGAGACCACTGCGTCGTACCGGTGCAAACCCAGCAGAAATCATCCGTCATGAGATCAACGAATGGCTTGGCGTTGCTCACAGCCAGTTCGGCAAAAGCGGCCTGCAAGATCTGCTTGTTCTCGAGCGCGTTCATGGGAGCCTCCTAGTGTGAATGCTCCGATTACAGGTGCTAGAGCGCACTCTAGCGCAAGGACTTTCTTTGCCGCAGCCATACGGAACACGACCACACGGCAAGTGCTCGAACTGTGAGCGAACTACTAGTCATCGGCGCCACGCCTCTGTTATACTTTCAGGCTTCGGGGCGTAGCGCAGCCTGGTAGCGTACCTGCATGGGGTGCAGGTGGTCGGAGGTTCAAATCCTCTCGCCCCGACCAAAACAAAAGCCCGCGTAACGGATCTCGTTACGCGGGCTTTTTCGTTTCTATCTGCGCGCTTCTTGTCTGCAATATCGGCTTATGGCTGGTCGGTACGCAGCACTTCCAACACGGCCGACAGCTCACGCCGCAAGCTCTGAACATCAACCGAACCACTCGCAGCGGCGGGGATCGGCGCCGCGGCTTCCATTTCCTGCTCATCGGCCTCGACCGGCGACGCGGCAGCCACGCCATGCCGCAACTCGTCCAGCCTGTTCCGCGCGCCATTGATCGTGAAACCCTGCTCGTACAGCAGCTCGCGAATACGCCGGATCAGCAGCACTTCATGATGCTGGTAGTAACGCCGATTGCCGCGTCGCTTGACGGGCTTGAGCTGTGTGAACTCCTGCTCCCAATAGCGCAGCACGTGCGGCTTGACGGCGCACAGGTCGCTCACTTCCCCAATGGTGAAGTAGCGTTTGGCAGGAATCGGCGGCAGGTTGACCCGCTCCGTGTGTTTATCGGCGGCCATACAGGGCTGAACTACAGGGCTGGCGAGAGAAACGGATTGAACAGACGGCTAAACGAGATCACGCAGCAAAATTACGCGATGTCGACAGGCAGCGGCTCGACGCGCTCTTCAACGAGCGCCTTGAGCTTCTGACTGGCGTGGAACGTCACGACGCGACGCGCGGTGATGGGGATGATCTCCCCCGTCTTTGGATTTCGGCCCGGACGCTGCGGCTTGTCGCGCAACTGGAAGTTACCGAAGCCGGACAGCTTGACACTGTCGCCCTGTTCGAGCGCCTCGCGAATCACGTCGAAAAACGCCTCGACCATGTCCTTCGACTCACGCTTGTTCAAGCCAACCTGCTCGAACAGCATCTCGGCAAGCTCGGCTTTGGTAAGCGTCGGCACGTCCTGACCGCGCGCATCACGTGCGTCGGCCAATGCTGCCGAAGAAGAACCGAGCGAGTCGCCCAAGGATGCCGCCAACGCTGGCGCGTGTTGATCGTTCATAGGATTCGCTTAGCGTATTCGATCCGAATGCGGAGGTTCGTTCGAGCGGTCTCTAGCGCAGTGCGGACGTCTGAGACGTCAGGCGCGCAGGCGCGCGCCGAATGCATCGCCGGCCGCTCGAATCAATTGCTGTGTGGCGGCCTCGACAATGTCGTCCTGAAGGGTGCTGTCAGTATCTTGCAACGTAATTCTGAAGGCAAGGCTTTTCTCCTGCGCCCCAATGGCAGCGGTGGCGGACTTCGGACGGAACTCATCGAACAGCACAACGCCCTGCAGATAACGCTGCCATGGGGCGCCGACAGCCGCCTTCTCGAACGTGTCGACCAGGTCCTGCACCGCCACATCCTGGCGCACGACCAGCGCGATGTCGCGCGTCACGGCCGGCACGCGCGGCACTTCACGATACTTCGGCAGGCCTACTGCGGTAATGGCATCGAGCTCGACTTCCCACACCACCGGCGCGGTCGCCAAATCGTACTTCTGCAGCCAACGCGGATGCAGCTCACCAATCCAGCCGACGGCACGGCCATTCAGCACTATGCGCGCCGAGCGGCCTGGATGCAGCGCAGGATGTTCGGCCCGCTCAAAGCGCGCCTGCAGCGGCCACAGCAGAGACTCGACATCGCCCTTCACATCGAAGAAATCAACCGGACGTGCCTGCACGCCCCACTGCTCTTCCTTGGACGGACCATACGCAATGCCGCCCGCCATCATCGGTTGTGCGTAGCCTGCGATCGACAGGCCACCGTCGGCGACACTCGCATCGCGGTGGAACACGCGCCCCACCTCGAACATGCGCACGCGCGAAGCCTTGCGGTTCACGTTGTAACGGACCTTGTCGAGCAAGCCGCCGATGAGCGTGCTGCGCATCACCGAGTACTGGCTGGCAATCGGGTTCAGCAGCGGAATCGGGTTGGTGTTGCCGGCAAAGTCGGCCTCCCACTCGCTTTCGACAAAGGCGAAGTTGACGACCTCGTGGTAATCGCGCGCGGCCACAGCATGACGCACGTCGTGCATGGTGCGGCGCGCCTCGTCGGTCGGGCGCATCGCGCTCTCGGCCACTGGCGGCTTGGCGGGAATCTGCTCGAAGCCGTAGATGCGGGCGACCTCTTCGATCAGGTCTTCCTCGATCTCCAGGTCGAAGCGATACGACGGCGGCTCGACGATGAACACATCGCCGTCCACGCTGAACGTGAGGCCTAGGCGCTTGAACACGTCTGCCACAACATCGTGCGACAGCGGAATACCGAGCACACGTGCAGCACGTGCGACGCGCATGCGCACCGGCTCGCGCTTGGGCAGATTGACGATCTGATCGTCGATCGGGCCAGCCTGGCCGCCGCAGATTTCGAGGATCAGCGCACTGATGCGTTCGATGTGTTCAACGGTGGTCGCGTAATCAACGCCTCGCTCGAAGCGATGGCCTGCATCCGTCGAGAAGTTGTAGCGCCGCGCGCGGCCTTGGACGGCTTCCGGCCACCAGAATGCGGCTTCGACGTAGATGTTCTGTGTGTCGAGCGTGACAGCCGTCTTGTCGCCGCCCATGATGCCGGCAAGGCTTTCGATGGCCTGCTCGTCCGAGATCACGCCGACCTTTTCGTCGACGGTGATGGTGTCGCCGTTGAGCAGTTTCAGTTGTTCGCCAGCCTTGCCCCAGCGCACCGTCAGGCCGCCGTGGATCTTGTCCAGGTCGAAGACGTGCGACGGACGGCCTAGCTCCAGCATCACGTAGTTCGAAATATCAACCAACGCCGACACGCTGCGCATGCCCGCGCGCTCGATGCGCGAAACCATCCAGGCCGGCGTCTTCGCGTGCGCGTTCACGCCGCGGATGATGCGACCCGAAAAGCGACCGCACAGGTCCGGTGCTTCCACCTTGACCGGCAGCTTGTCAGCGAGCGTCACCGCCACGGGCGCCATCGACGGCACAGTGATGGGGGCGCCGGTCAGCGCGGACACTTCGCGCGCCACCCCATGGATCGACAGGCAATCCGCTTTGTTGGGTGTGAGTTTGATGATGAAGATCTGGTCATCCAGATCCAGCACCTTGCGAATGTCTTCGCCGACCGGCGTGTCTTCCGGCAGGATCAGCAGACCGCCGTGATCTTCCGACAGCTTCAGCTCGCGCGCCGAACACAGCATGCCGTAGCTCTCCACGCCGCGCAGCTTGCCGATCTTGATCTTGAACGGCTTGCCATCTTCGCCAGGCGGCAGCTCGGCACCGACCATCGCGCACGGCACCTTGATGCCCACCGACACGTTCGGCGCGCCGCAGACGATCTGCAGCAGCTCGCCCGTGCCCGCATCGACCTTGCAGACATTGAGGCGATCGGCATCCGGGTGCTTGTTGACCTCGACCACATGGCCGACGACGATCTGCGAGAACGGCGGCGCAACGGGGTCGACCTCTTCCACCTCGAGACCCGCCATCGTCAGGCGATGGGAGAGCTCATCCGTGGTGATCGACGGATTGACGAAACTGCGAAGCCAGGATTCCGGAAATTGCATGGCGCGACAGAAAAGAAATTCGATTAACGGGGCGACGAGGTACCAGTGCGAGCGCTCGGCGCTTACGCGAACTGGCGCAGGAAACGCACATCGCCCTCGAAGAACAGGCGCAGGTCGTTGATGCCATAGCGCAGCATCGTCAGGCGCTCCAGGCCGGAGCCGAACGCAAAGCCGATGTAGCGCTCAGGGTCCAGGCCCATGTTGCGCACCACGGTCGGGTGCACCTGGCCAGAACCGGAAATCTCCAGCCATTTGCCGTTGCCGAACGCCATGTCGATCTCGGCCGACGGTTCGGTGAACGGGAAGTACGACGGGCGGAAACGCACCTGGATGTCGTCCCGCTCAAAGAAGTTGCGCAGGAAGTCGGCATAGACGCCCTTCAGGTCTGCGAAGCTGATGTTGTCGGCAATCCAGAGGCCTTCGACCTGATGGAACATCGGCGAGTGCGTAGCGTCGCTATCGACGCGGTACGTGCGGCCCGGCGCGATGACCTTGATGGGCGGAATGCGGTCGAGGTGCTTGTATTTCTCAACGTGCATGCGGGCGTAACGCACCTGCATCGGGCTGGTGTGCGTGCGCAGCAGCAAGAGCTTGTCTTCGCTGTCGCGGCCATCGATGTAGAAGGTGTCCTGCATCGAGCGCGCCGGATGGTTGTCCGGGTTGTTCAACGCAGTGAAGTTCATCCAGTCCGATTCGATTTCGGGGCCGTCAGCCACATCGAAACCGATCGAGCCGAAGATCTTGGCGACGCGCTCCCAGGTGTTCATCACCGGGTGCAGGCTGCCCTCGGCTACATCGCGGCCGGGCAGCGTCACGTCGATCGCCTCGGCGGCCAGACGGGCGTTCATCAGCGCATCGGCCAGCGCCTGGCGGCGGGCGGTCAGCGCCTCTTCAACGCGGCTCTTGGCCTGGTTGATGCGCGCGCCTTCGGACTTGCGTGTCTCCGGGTCGAGCTTGCCCAAGCCTTTGAGCAAGTCGGTCAGCACGCCGGACTTACCGAGAAAGCGTGCCTTCTCGTTTTCCAGCGAGGCGTTGTCCTCCACAGAGGCAAACGCGTTTTGGGCATCGGCGACGACTTGATCCAGATCCAGTGACATGGGAAGGCGAGCGAAAAAATTCGGGTGATTCGGGTCCGCGAAATGCGCGGAATAAAAAACGGGGCTCGGTGAGAGCCCCGTCAGGGTGATCGGCCGGCAAAGTCACTGGGCAATTCCAGCAGCCCGCCCGGCCAATCCAACTCAGGCGACGTTGGCTTTCACCTGGTTCACGATGGCAGCAAAAGCCACCTTGTCGTGAATGGCCATGTCCGACAGCACCTTGCGGTCCAGCTCGATGGACGCCTTCTTCAGGCCGTTCATGAACTTGCTGTAGGTCAGACCATGCTCGCGTGCGCCAGCGTTGATACGTGCAATCCAGAGCGCGCGGAACACACGCTTCTTGTTACGACGATCGCGGTAGGCGTACTGGCCAGCACGCATGACCGCCTGCTTGGCGATGCGATAGACGTTATTGCGGCGGCCGCGGTAACCCTTGGCTGCGCTGATAACCTTCTTATGACGGGCCCGCGCTGTGACCCCACGTTTTACTCGAGGCATGAAATGCTCCTTTCGTAGTTAGTTAGGGTTAGGCGTACGGCATCATTGCGCGAACGGACTTCAGGTTCGTCTCATGGACGCCCTCGGTACCGCGCAGGTGACGCTTGTTCTTGGTGGTCTTCTTGGTCAGGATGTGACGCTTGAAGGCTTGGCCACGTTTGATCGTGCCACCAGGACGGGCAGTAAAGCGCTTGGAAGCGCTTTTCTTCGTCTTCATCTTCGGCATGGAACAACTCCGCTTTTGACATGAAGCCAGGTGGACGGCTGGCGCCGACACTTGCAAGACCCGGGCTCACTTGTTGTATCGCTGCAGGCTTTGACACCTGCCGCGTTTTCCGACGTTTCCGTCTGGAACCTGCTCAGCGCAGCCGGAAACGTCCGGCCACCACTGCATTACTTTTTCTTCTTGGGTGCCAACATCATCACTGCCTGGCGCCCCTCCATCTTCGGCATCTGCTCAACCTGGCCGAATTCCTCCAGGTCAGTCTTGATACGCTCCAGCACGCGCATGCCGAGTTCCTGGTGAGCCATTTCGCGGCCGCGGAAGCGCAAGGTAACCTTGACCCTGTCACCATCCTCCAGGAAACGCGTTGCGTTGCGCAGCTTAACGCCGTAGTCGTTGTCGTCGGTGCCAGGGCGGAACTTGACTTCCTTCACCTGGATAACCTTCTGCTTCAACTTGGCGTCGTGGGCCTTCTTCTGTTCCTGATACTTGAACTTGCCATAGTCCATCAGGCGGCAGACGGGCGGCTGCGCAGTCGGCGCGATCTCGACCAGGTCGACGTCTTTCTCTTCTGCCAGACGCAGTGCGTCGAACAGCTTGACGATGCCGAGCGCTTCCCCCTCAACCCCGGTCAGCCGGACTTCCGGTGCGCTGATCTCGCGGTTGATGCGGTGAGATTTCTCAGTAGCGATGTTGATGTCCTCGAAGAATCAAAAAAACAGGCCGTGCCCAGCTCATGACTTGTTGGCGAGATCGTTCTGCAGTCGCTCAACGAACGCCGACAGCGGCATGGAGCCTAGATCGACGTTGCCACGGGCACGCACGGCCACCTGATTTTCATCCCGCTCTTTGTCGCCAACCACAACCTGGTATGGGACCTTCTGCACGGAATGCTCGCGGATTTTATACCCAATCTTCTCATTCCGCAAATCAACGACCGCCCTAAATCCTTGTTTTTGCAGGGATTGCGCAACGGATTGGGCGTATTCGGCGTGCGAATCGGTAATACTGAGAACCGCAACCTGCACGGGCGAAAGCCACGTCGGCAGCGCTCCGGCATATTGCTCGATCAAGATACCGATAAAGCGCTCCAGGCTGCCGACGATGGCCCGGTGCAGCATGATGGGGCGATGGCGTGCGCCATCCTCGCCTACGAACTCGGCGTCCAGGCGTTCCGGCAAGTTCGGGTCGACCTGGATTGTGCCGCACTGCCACTGGCGGCCGAGTGCATCTTTGAGCACATATTCGATTTTCGGGCCGTAGAACGCGCCCTCGCCCGGCAGGTACTCGAATTCACAACCCGACGCACGCAAGCCCTCGGCCAACGCAGCCTCGGCACGGTCCCAGCTTTCTTCAGTGCCGATGCGCTTTTCCGGACGCGTCGACAGCTTGTAAAGAATCTCGGTAAAGCCGAAGTCCTTGTAGACCTTCTGCAGCAACGTCGTAAACGCCGTCACCTCGGCCTGGATCATGTCTTCCGTACAGAAGATGTGACCATCGTCCTGCGTGAAGCCGCGTACGCGCATGATGCCGTGCAGGCCACCCGAAGGCTCGTTGCGGTGGCATGCGCCAAACTCGCCGAAGCGTAGCGGCAGGTCGCGGTAGCTCTTGATGCCCTGCTTGTAGATGAGGATGTGGCCGGGGCAGTTCATCGGCTTGAGCGCGTATTCGCGCTTTTCCGATTCCGTGATGAACATGTTCTCGCGGTACTTGTCCCAGTGGCCGGTCTTCTCCCACAGCGTCTTGTCGAGAATCTGCGGCCCCTTCACTTCCTGGTAGCCGTTCTCGCGATACACGCGACGCATGTACTGCTCGATCTCCTGCCAGAGCGTCCAGCCCTTCGGATGCCAGAACACCGTGCCAGGCGAGTACTCGTCGATGTGGAACAGGTCGAGTTCGCGGCCGAGCTTGCGGTGGTCACGCTTTTCAGCCTCTTCCAGCATGCGCAGGTAGGCTTCCTGGTCTTCCTTCTTGGCCCAGGCCGTGCCGTAGATGCGCTGGAGCATCTCGTTGTTGTGGTCCCCGCGCCAATACGCGCCCGCCACCTTCATCAGCTTAAAGACCTTGAGCTTGCCCGTGGATGGCACGTGCGGGCCGCGGCAAAGGTCGACGAAGTTGCCCTCGCGGTACAGGCCAATCTCCTGATCTTCCGGAATGGAGGCGATGATCTCGGCCTTGTACTTCTCGCCCATGCCCTGGAACAGTTTGACGGCTTCGTCGCGGCTCAGCACTTCACGTGTGACCTTCTCGTCCTTCTTGGCGAGCTCCGTCATCTTCTTTTCGATGGCGACGAGGTCTTCAGGCGTGAAGGGGCGCTTGTAGGCGAAGTCGTAATAGAAGCCGTTTTCGATGACCGGGCCGATGGTGACCTGCGCGTCCGGATACAGCTCCTTGACGGCGTAGGCCAACAAGTGCGCCGTGGAGTGACGGATCACGTCGACGCCATCGGCGTCCTTGTCTGTGATGATGGCGAGCTTCGCATCGCGATCGATCGAGAAGCTCGTGTCGACCATCTGACCGTCTACGCGACCAGCCAGCGCAGCCTTGGCGAGGCCCGCACCGATGCTCTGCGCCACTTCAGCCACGGTCACGGGGCCGGGAAATTCACGCCGGGAACCATCCGGCAACGTGATTGCGATCATGCTTGCTCCTGTGGAGTCACCGTTGCGCATTTCCGGCTTCAGAGATGCGCAGCGGTCGTTATTCTGTCGTGCGCCGCGCCAAGTCGGCGCAGCAGGTTGTCGAATCGAATGCTTCGAAGCGCTTTCAGCTTGATCGCCACGCGTGACACGAAACTGCGGACGAAAAAAAACGCGGCCAAGGCCGCGTTTTCATTTGCGCCATCCACCGCTTGGGCAGACCGCAAAGGGCGAAAAACGCACCTTGACTACTGTCGCTCCGAAGCGGTTGTAGTTCGCGGTGCCTGAATCATATTTCGCCTTGTGTTCAGTTGTACGGGACAAGCCCGGGAATTGCGAGGATGACGGCTTGGACACCCTACCCGACGCGTCCTGCTAAATGCGTTGGTAGGCTCGATTGGACTCGAACCAACGACCCCCACCATGTCAAGGTGGTGCTCTAACCAGCTGAGCTACGAGCCTGCCGAAGAACGAAACTATACCGTCACTTCCTTCGGGCTGTCAACACCCCTTGCACTTCTTCGATCAAAGTCAGCGCGCGCTGCAGCTGCGTCGCCTCTGACACCTCTGCAGTGAACTGCATTTTCGCGACGCCCTTGCTCGACAGCGTGCGCACGCCGGTCACGTTGATCTTCTCGCGCGAGAGGATTTCCGAGATGTCGCGCAACAAGCCCTGCCGGTCCAGCGCCTCGACCTGGATGTCGATCGGATAGACCGAATCGCTGCGTTGGCCCCACTCCGTCTGGATCACACGACCCGGGGCCCGGGCAGCCAACTGCTGAAACGTCGCACAGCTCTGCCGGTGGATCGATACGCCACGCCCGCGTGTGACAAAGCCAACGATGGGGTCCGGCGGCGCCGGCTTGCAGCAACGCGACATCTGCGTGAGGAGTGAATCGACGCCCACCACCAGCACGCCACTCTTGGCGCCACGAGCAACGCTTGTGGCGCGGCTCTTCTTCGTGAAGGCCGCTTCGTCATCCACGGGTGCCGGCGGCGGCGCCCCATCGGAGCGCAATACGGCCTCGATGCGGCGCAGGCTCAACTCGTCCTTGGCGACCACGGCATAGAGATCATCCGACGTCTTGTAGCCGAGCTTGGCCGCCAACTCTTCCAGGTTGACGGCGGTCTTGCCCTCGCGCTGCAGTGTCTTGTCGATGAGCGCCCGGCCCTGCGCAAGCGTCTCTTCCAGCTCCATCGCGTTGAACCACGCACGCACTTTCGTGCGGGCACGCGGGCTGACGAGATAGTGCAGCTCGGTGTTGAGCCAATCGCGCGACGGCCCGCCCTGCTTAACGGTGACGATCTCGACGGTCTGGCCGTTCTTGAGCGGCGTGTTCAGCGGCACCATCGTGCCGTCGACGCGCGCGCCGCGGCAGCGGTGGCCGAGATCGCTGTGCAGGTAGTAGGCGAAATCGACCGGCGTTGCGCCTTGCGGCAACGCGATCACGCGCGCCTGGGGCGTCAGCACGTAGATGTGGTCATCCAGCTCGGTGTGCTTGAGTTGCTCCCACGGGGAATCCTCGTGCGCGACGGTGTGCTCGGCGTCATCTTTCCAGGCGAGCAACTGGCGCAGCCACGCGATCTTCTCGTCGTAGCGCTCGCTGGCGGAGAACTGCCCGGCGTAGCCTTTGCTGCCGGCCTCCTTGTAGCGCCAGTGCGCGGCCACGCCGTACTCGGCAAAGTGGTGCATCTCGCGCGTGCGGATCTGCACCTCGAGCGCGCGGCCGTCGTCGCCGATCACCACCGTATGCAGCGACATGTAGCCGTTGGCCTTCGGGCGCGAGATGTAGTCGTCGAATTCCTTCGGGATCGGCTGCCACATGTGATGCACGAAACCGAGCACCGTGTAGCAATCCTTGATGTCGTCCACGATGACACGGAAGGCGCGCACATCGTACAGATCAGCAAAGTCGAGTTCCTTGCCGCGCATCTTTTTCCAGATGCTGTAGATGTGCTTGGGCCGGCCACTGACCTCGGCCTGAATACCGGCATCGTGCAAGGTCTTTTGGAGTTGCTCGATGGCCTGGCCAATGAACTTCTCGCGCTCGATGCGTTTTTCATCGAGCAGGCGGGCGATACGCTTGTAGGTATCCGGATCCTCAAAGCGGAAGCCGAGGTCTTCAAGCTCCCACTTCAGCTGCCAGATACCCAGGCGGTTTGCGAGCGGCGCGTAGATGTCCAGCGTTTCGCGCGCCATGCCTTCCGGCGCCGGGCGTTTCGTCTGCGCGAGCCAGCGCAGCGACTGCAGCCGCGACGCCAGCCGGATCAACACCACGCGAATATCTTGCGCGAACGCGAGCAACATCTTGCGCAGCGCCTCGACCTGCGCGCGGCGCGCTTCCGCTTCGTTCTTGCGCGTGATGCTGGCATCGGTCGGGCTGACGAGGCCGGCAATTGCGCCAATGCGCAGCAGTTGCCGCACATCGTGCACGAGCTTGACGACCTCGGCGCCGAATGCGGGCTCGAGCGCCTTTTCGTTGTCCATTGCCAGCGTGGGCAACAGGAACAGTGCAGCCGCCTGCAACGATGGCGTGTCGACGCGCAGCGCTTCCAGTATGGCGATCGTGCCGCGCGCGTGCGACTCCAGCGGCTCGCCGGTCAGCGTGACGCTGTCTGCGGCATTCGCCGCGAGATATTCGATCGCCCGGGCGACCTGCTCTGCCGTCGATCCGGGCCCCTCGGCCGGCCGTTCGGTCTTGTTCTCCATGATGCGTCCTGCTTGCGTCTCGCCTGTTGGGCGACGGGCTCAGTTCTTCTGCGCGGCCGTCACGACGATTTCGATGCGGTACTTCGGATTGGCCAGCGCGGCCTCAACGGTGGCGCGCGGCGGCGAGTTCTTGGAATCGGCGGCGACCCACTGGTCCCACACCTTGTTCATTTCGCCAATCTCGCTGATGTCTTTCAGGAAGATCTGGCACATCAGGATGCGCGTCTTGTCGCTGCCGTTGGCGGCCAGCACGCGATCGATGGTGGCGAGCACTTCTGCCGTCTGCTCGGCAATGCCTGCGTCGAGCGTGGACTCAGGCACCTGCCCTGCCACGTAGACGACGCCGTTGTAGACGGCTGCGTCGGAATAGCGATGTTCGACGTTGTAGCGCTTCAGTTCAGTGCTCATCTTGCAAATCGAGTGGGATCGGACAAACGGTCATTGACCGAGGAAGAACTTGCGGGCGATCGCCACCTGATCCGGCTGGATGAAGGTCGGCGCGTGGCCCACGTCAGGGATTTCAATCGTGTTCACATGTTGGCCACGCTGCATCATGGCCTCGACGGTCTCGCGCGTAAGCAGATCGGAATGCGCGCCGCGCACCACCAGCACCTCGCCGGGAATCGCCTCAAACAACTTCCACAGCGTGGCTTCGCCGGCAGCGATCATGTCGGGCGTGGTGTTCTTGAAGGGCTCGGCGAGGCGCGGATCGTAATGCAGGATCCACTCGCCCCCTTGCGGTTTCAGGATCGCGGTATTCAACGCACGCCATTGCTCCGGCGTGTGGGGGCCGAATGATGCGCTGATCGTCTTGAGGTACGCCAATCCCTCATCGAAGGTCTTGAAGCGGACATTCAGACCGAGGTAAGCGCCAATGCGCGTCAACGACGATTCCGTCACCCGCGGGCCTACATCGTTGAGCAGCAGCTTGCGAATCGGCGATTGCGGCAAGCCTGCCAAGCCAATGCCGATCAGGCCACCCATCGAGGTACCAAACCAGTCGACAGACTCGGCATTCACGCGCGCGAGCAACGTGACCATGTCGGACGCGTACTGCGGCAGCACGTAACCTTTCGGATCGGCCAGCCAATCGGAGCGCCCCCGGCCCACCACATCGGGACAGATGACGCGATAGTCGTTGCACAGCGCCTGCGCCAGCACGTCGAAATCACGCCCGGTGCGCGAGAGGCCATGCACGCAGACCAGCACTCGCGGATTCTGCGCATCGCCCCACTCGTGATACGCCATCCGGTGCAAGCCGGACGGGCTCAGGCACTGCACGAAGGCAAGGCGCGGCGAAACTGGCATGAACAACTCCTACATGGGAATGACGGAGACAGCGAAGCCTGATTGTACGCGGGCCCGCAAGCATGCGGCGGTGCAGCAGACATGCACCGTCCATCAAAAACAAAAAAGCCCCGCCGAAGCGAGGCTTTTTCTGAAGCAGATCGGCTTACTGCGCGACCCAGCCACCATCCATGTTCCACGCCACGCCGCGCACCTGTTCGGCCGCATCGCTGCACAGGAACACCGCCAGCGCACCGAGCTGGTCAGGCGTGACGAATTCGCCCGAGGGCTGCTTTTCCATCAGCAGATCCTTCTTGGCTTCGAGCGCGGACAGGCCGTCCTTCTCGGCGCGCGCATCGATCTGTTTCTGCACCAGCGGTGTCAGCACCCAGCCCGGACAGATCGCATTGGACGTGATGCCCGTCTGCGCCGTCTCCAGCGCCACCGATTTGGTGAAGCCGACGATACCGTGCTTGGCTGCAACATACGCCGACTTCTGCGCCGATGCCACCAACCCATGCGCCGAAGCGATGTTGATGATGCGGCCCCAGTTCTTGCGCTTCATGCCCGGCACGGCAAGCCGCGTCGTGTGGAAAGCCGAGGTGAGGTTGATGGCGATGATGGCGTCCCAACGCTCGGTCGGGAAATCCTCGACATTGGCCACGTACTGGATGCCGGCATTGTTGACGAGGATGTCCACACCGCCGAACTCGGTGTCGGCATAGGCGAACATCGCTTCGATCTCGGCCGGCTTGCTCATGTCGGCGCCGTGGTATCCGATGCGGATGGCGTTCTTGCCGGCGGCCGCGATCTGCGCCTTGGGCGCTTCAACATCGCCAAAGCCGTTGATGATGATGTTGGCGCCCTGCGCGGCTAGCGAGCAGGCGATGCCCAGACCGATCCCGCTGGTCGAGCCCGTAACCAGGGCAGTTTTTCCTTGCAGCATTGCGGTCTCCGAATTACAGCAGGTTGACGCCAGTCTTGGCCTGGATCTCTTCGCGCGAAACGCCCGGCGCGGTTTCGATCAGCTTCAGGCCCTGCGCGGTCACGTCGATCACGCCAAGGTCCGTAATGATCCGATCGACCACACCCACGCCGGTCAGCGGCAGCGTGCACTTAGGCAGCAGCTTCAGGTCTTCAGTGCCGTCCTTTTTCTTGGCGGTGTGCTCCATCAGCACGATCACGCGCTTGACACCGGCCACGAGGTCCATCGCGCCGCCCATGCCCTTGACCATCTTGCCGGGGATCATCCAGTTGGCCAGATCGCCCGTCTCGCTTACCTGCATCGCACCCAGAATCGACAGGTTGATCTTGCCGCCGCGAATCATCGCAAAGCTCTGGTCGCTGCCGAAGATGGCGCTGCCGGGCAGTGTGGTCACGGTCTGCTTGCCTGCGTTGATCAGGTCGGCATCCACTTCGTCTTCCGTGGGGAACGGGCCGATGCCCAGCATGCCGTTTTCGCTTTGCAGCCAGACTTCCTTGTCGCCGGTGTGATTGGCAACCAGCGTCGGGATGCCGATGCCGAGGTTGACGTAGAAGCCGTCTTGCAACTCCTGGGCAGCGCGCGCCGCCATTTGGTCTTGTGTCCAGGCCATGTCGGTCTCCTTAGTTGGCTGCTCGGATGGTGCGCTTTTCGATGCGCTTCTCGGGCGTGGCATTCAGCACGATGCGGTGCACGTAGATACCCGGCAGATGAATGTCGTCCGGTGCCAAATCACCCACTTCAACGATCTCTTCGACTTCGACGATGCAGATCTTGCCGGCCGTAGCCGCAGCGGGGTTGAAGTTGCGTGCGGTCAGGTTGAACCGCAGGTTGCCGGACTTGTCAGCCACCTGCGCCTTCACCAGCGCCACATCGGGCACCAGCGAGCGCTCCATGACGTACGTCTCGCCGTCAAACTCGCGCAGCTCCTTGCCCTCGGCGACCAGCGTGCCGACGCCGGTCTTGGTGAAGAACGCCGGGATGCCAGCGCCACCAGCGCGCAGCTTTTCGGCCAGCGTGCCTTGCGGGGTGAATTCCAGCTCGAGTTCGCCGGCCAGATACTGGCGCTCGAACTCCTTGTTTTCGCCCACGTAGGACGAAATCATCTTCTTGATCTGACGGGTTTCCAGCAGCAGGCCCAGGCCAAAGCCATCCACGCCCGCGTTGTTGGAGATGCATGTGAGGCCCTTGACCCCCGAATCGCGCAGCGCGGCAATCAGCGCTTCCGGAATGCCGCACAGGCCGAAGCCGCCCACGGCGATGGTCTGGCCGTCCTTGACGACGCCCGCGAGCGCCTCGCTGGCGCTGGCGAAGATTTTGTTCATGCGTGCTCCTTCCTTGGTGGTCCAACAAATCCGGCAGGGTTTTGACCGATCACACAGTTGGGGTTTGTGCGATGCAGCGCCGGAAAATAGTAACGATACAATCTGGCGAGAATACGCAAGCGTCGCGCGACGCAGCAATACGTACGAATACATATGCCCGCCCTCGACTATCAGACTGCGTTCCAGCTTGCCCCTGTCGGCATGGTGATGTCCCGCGAGCGGGTCATGCTCGACGTCAATGATGAAGCCGCACGCATCTTCGGCCACGCACGCACGACGATGATCGGGCAGTCGTTCGAGCTGCTTTATCCAACGCACGATGAATACGAGCGTACCGGCGCGCGCATCATCCCCGTCATGAATGCGCGCGGCAGCTACTCCGATGAACGCATCATGAAACGCGCCAATGGCGAGCTGTTCTGGTGCCACGTCACCGGCCGCGCGCTGGACCGCGCGAAACCGCTGGGCGAAGGCATCTGGACCTTCGAGGACCTGTCAGCGCATCGCCCGGTCACGGCAGCGCTCACGCCGCGCGAACGCGACATCGCCGCGCAACTGGTCGAGGGCAAGACCAGCAAGCAGATCGGCAAGCAGTTGGAGATCAGCCCGCGCACGGTCGAAATCTACCGCGCGCGGTTGATGAAGAAGTACGCCGCCAACACCTCACTCGAACTTGTGCAGCGGCTGATGGGGCATTAAGCCCCAACGTCTTACACCATGCCGTCGTCGGCGTTGATGACGGCACCGTTGATGAAGTCCGACTGATCCGACGCCAACAGCAGAATCAGGCCATCCAGGTCTTCCGGCTTGCCGACGCGCTTGCGGGGCAGCATCTGCACCAGCTTCTGGCCTGGCTCGGTTTCCCAATGGTGATGGTTGATTTCGGTATCGATATAGCCCGGGCAGATCGCATTGGTGTTGATGCCGTAACGGCCCCACTCCAGCGCCATGGCCTTGGTCATGTGCACCACCGCCGCCTTGCTCATGCAATACACGCCAATCTGCGACAGCACCTTCAGTCCTGCCACCGAGGCAATGTTGACGATGCGCGACTGCGGCAGCGGCGAGCCGTTCTTCTCTGCCCCCTTGGCGCGCGCAATCATGCGCTTGGCCGTTTCCTGGGCAACGAAGAAGGCGCCGCGCGTGTTGGTGTCGAATACGAAATCGAAGTCGTCGGGCGAAACGTCCACCATGCGCTGCGTGGTCGACACCCCCGAGTTATTGACAAGGATGTCGATGGTACCTGCCTCCGTTTCAGCGTGCGCGATGGCGGCGCGGATGCTGTCTGGGTCCGTCACGTCCAGGCGCACGACGTGCGCGCTGCCGCCCCTCGATTCGATGTCGGCGCGCAGTTCTTTCAGGCGCTCGACACGGCGCGAGGCCAGCACGACCTTCGCGCCGGCGGCCGCCAGCGTGTGTGCAAAGCGCGCTCCGAGGCCGCTCGACGCGCCCGTGATCAGCGCGACCTTGCCTTCCAGATTGATCGACAAACCCATGATGCGTGTTCCCCGTGTGTTGGTTTGACATGCGCCGAGCCGCTCCGAAGCAACACCGGCGTGTGATTTGGGCGCAGCTTAGCAAAAAATCGAACGATCGTTCAGAAATTTCCCTTGCCGCATCCGGGCGTGTCCCGGACAATGCGGAAAATTCTAATGCAGCAATCCGTCATACCAATAAGCAAACGCCCCTAACTGTCCCAAAAGCAGCGAAGAGACACTTATGAACCAGCAGCAGCTCCTCGAACAATACGGCCCGCGAGAGTCCATGGAGTATGACGTCGTTGTCGTCGGCGGCGGTCCCGCCGGCCTGGCGACAGCAATTCGCATCAAGCAACTGGCTGCGGAGACGGGCAAGGACGTGTCCGTCGTCGTGCTGGAAAAGGGTTCCGAGCCCGGTGCACACATTCTGTCGGGTGCGGTGATGGACCCGCGCGCCATCAACGAACTTATCCCGAACTGGAAAGCTGACGGCGCCCCGCTCAACCAGGCGGTCACCGGCGACGACGTGCTCTTCCTGAGCGAGACCGACGCCAAGCGTACGCCCGACTGGCTCGTGCCGCGCAACTTCCACAATGACGGCTGCTACGTCGTCTCGCTGTCGAACGTGGTCAAGTGGATGGCCACGCAGGCCGAAGCGCTGGGCGTGGAAATCTTCCCCGGTTTCGCTGCCGCAGAAGTGCTTTACGACGACAAGGGTGCGGTGCGCGGCGTGGCCACCGGCAACATGGGCATCGGCAAAGATGGCGAGCCGACCGAGAACTTCCAGCTCGGCATGGAACTGCTCGGCAAATACACCATCTTCGCGGAAGGCGCGCGTGGCCATCTCGGCCGGCAGCTACTGGAGAAGTTCAAGCTCACCGCAGGCAAGGACCCCCAGACTTTCGCCATCGGCATCAAGGAACTCTGGGAAATCGATCCAGCCAAGGCCAAACCCGGTCTCGTGGTGCACACGGCAGGCTGGCCGATGGAAGACGACACCTTTGGCGGTGGCTTCCTGTATCACCTCGAAGACAACAAGGTCACGCTCGGCTTCGTGATCGGGCTGGACTACAAGAACCCGTGGATGAGCCCGTTCGAAGAAATGCAGCGCTGGAAGGCCCATCCGGCCATCCGGGCACATATCGAAGGCGGCAAGCGCATCGGCTACGGCGCCCGCGCCATCAACAACGGCACGCCGCAAGCGCTGCCAAAAACGGTGTTCCCAGGTGGCGCGCTGGTCGGTTGCGATGCTGGCTACCTGAACGCCGCTCGCATCAAGGGCAGCCACGCGGCCATCAAGAGCGGCATGATGTGCGGCGACGCGGTGTTCGAAGCCGTGACGGCCGGCCGTTCCGCTGACGAGCTGTCTGCCTACCCCGCAGCCTTCGAACAGAGCTGGCTGAAGGAAGAACTGGACCAGTCGCGCAACTTCAAGCTGTGGTTCAAGAAGAGCCCGACGCTGGGCAAGATCATGACCGGCATCGAGCAGTGGCTGCTGCCCAAGATTGGCGTCAGCAACCCGCCTTGGACGCTGCACGGCACGAAGTCGGATAACCAGTCGCTCAAGCCGGCATCGGAATGCCCGAAGATCGAGTATCCGAAGCCGGACGGCAAGATCACGTTCGATCGCCTGTCGTCGGTGTTCATCTCGAACACCAACCACGAAGAGAACCAACCGGCCCACCTGACGCTGAAGGATCCGACCGTACCGACGCGCATCAACCTGACGCAGTTTGCCGGCCCCGAACAGCGCTACTGCCCGGCTGGCGTGTATGAGTTCGTCAAGAACGATGAGGGCACCGAGCGCCTGCAGATCAACGCGCAGAACTGCGTGCACTGCAAGACCTGCGACATCAAGGACCCGACGCAGAACATCGTGTGGGTCACGCCGGAAGGCGGTGGCGGTCCGAACTACGTCGGCATGTAAGTACCGGGCGAGCGCCCAACAAAAAAGACGGCTTGAAGCCGTCTTTTTTGTTGTCTGAGCGAATCGATTCAGGAAGCTTTTGCCGGAATGGCCGGCGTCTGCACCGACACATCACCGCATTGCGCGCGATGGCGCAGCGCGTGGTCGATCAGCACCAGCGCGAGCAGCGCCTCGGCGATTGGCGTCGCACGAATGCCGACGCACGGGTCGTGGCGGCCGAACGTCTCCACCACAGCCGGATCACCCGCCTTGTCGATCGAACGGCGCGGCGTGCGGATGCTCGATGTCGGCTTGATCGCCAGCGACACGGAAATGTCCTGCCCTGTCGAAATCCCGCCCAGGATGCCGCCGGCGTTGTTACCGACGAAGCCCTCCGGCGTCAGCTCGTCGCCATGCTCGGAGCCGCGCTGGCTGACTGCGTGGAAACCAGCACCAATCTCAACGCCCTTCACCGCATTCAGGCCCATCATGGCGTGGGCGATGTCTGCGTCCAGCCGGTCGAACAGCGGTTCGCCCCAGCCGACCGGCACACCGGTAGCCACCACCTCAACGCGCGCGCCGACGGAATCGCCGTCCTTGCGCAGGGCATCCATATAGGTTTCCAGCTCGGGAACGATCTCGGCGTTCGGCGCGAAGAACGGGTTGTTCGGCACCTCGTTCCAGTCCATGAAGGGGATCTGGATATCGCCCAGTTGCGACATGAAGCCGTGAATCTCAACGCCGAACTTCTCTCGCAGCCACTTCTTGGCGACGGCGCCTGCAGCCACTGTCGGTGCCGTCAAACGGGCGGAAGAACGGCCGCCGCCGCGCGGATCGCGGATGCCGTATTTGTGCCAGTAGGTGTAATCGGCGTGGCCGGGACGGAAGGTCTCGGCGATGTTGCTGTAATCCTTGCTGCGCTGGTCGGTATTGCGGATCAAGAGGCAGATCGGGGTGCCCGTGGTCTTGCCTTCGTACACGCCGGAGAGGATCTCGACGAGGTCTTCTTCCTTGCGCTGCGTAACGTGGCGCGAGGTGCCGGGTTTGCGACGGTCCAGATCGGGCTGGATGTCTTCTGCAGACAGCGTCATGCCGGGCGGGCACCCGTCGATGACAGCGCCGATGGCGGGGCCGTGCGACTCGCCGAAGGTGGTGACGGAAAACAGCAGGCCCAGGGTATTGCCAGACATGATCGTGCTCAGGAAGGCGCCGCGACGGCCGCGGCGCGAAACATCAGGAAAACGCTATTGTAAGGCCGATCCACCGGCCGCCAGATCAGCCGCCGATACCCAGCAGCTCGACCTCGAAGTTCAGCGTGGAATTGGGCGGAATCGTGCCGGGCACGCCGCGCTCGCCGTAAGCGGTGGCTGCCGGGCACGTCAGCTTGGCCTTGCCACCTACCTGGATCTTCTGCACGCCTTCGGTCCAGCACGGAATCACGCGATTCAGCGGGAACGAGATCGGCTGGCCGCGCTTGTAGGAGCTGTCGAACTCGGTACCGTTGGTGAGCGTGCCGCGGTAGTGCACCTTGACCGTGTCACTGGCCTTGGGCGACGGGCCGGTGCCCTTGGTCAGTGTCTGGACGATCACACCGGAAGGCAGCGTCTCGGATGCCGGTGATGCGGCTTGCGCGGTCACGGCAGCCAGGGCAAGCAACGAAGCGCACAGCAGCGGGGAAACGTGTTTCATGGCAGGTAACGGGAGAGTTGGAGGTCAGGAAAAGCTTGAAGGCCGGTTGCAGGCCAACCGGCAGTGTATCGAAGTCCTAAGGCGGGCCGAGCGCTAGAGCCGCTCCCCGCGCAGCGCCAGCACGGCGGCCTGCATCGCTTCGGGCGACACGGCATGCGCTGGCACCGGAGTGCCGATGCACAGCTCCAGCCTGTTGAGGAAGCCGCGTCGGAACGGTCGCGACATCGCCGCCCCGCCCTTGCGTGAGAAAAAGCTGCCCCACAGCCCGCGCAACGCCATCGGCACCACCGGCACGGGTGTGCGTTCGATGATGCGGCGCATACCGTCCTTGAACGGGTTCATCTCGCCCGTGGCAGTGATCTTGCCTTCGGGGAAGATGCAGACGACCTCGCCCTCCGCCAGCGCGGCGGCAATCGTGTCGTAGGCGCGCTTGAGCATTTCCGGGTCTTCATGCATCGGCGCAATCGGAATCGCCTTGACCGTGCGGAAGAACCACGACAGCAACGGCACCTTGAAGATGCGGTGGTCCATCACAAAACGAACAGGCCGGCGCACGAATGCGCCCACCACCACGGCATCGACGAAGCTCACATGGTTGCAGACCAGCAGGCATGGGCCTTCATCGGGAATCTGCTCCGAGCCCTCCACCTTCACGCGGTAGACGGTATGGATCAGCAGCCACATCACGAACCGAATCAGGAATTCCGGCACCAGCGTGTAGATGTAAATCGCCACCACGGCGTTGAGGATGCCGGTGACCAGGAACAACTGCGGGATCGTGAACCCGGCCCGCGTGAGCACCATCGCCAGCACGGCGGAAGCGATCATGAACAGCGCGTTGAGGATATTGTTGGCGGCAATGATGCGCGCGCGGTGCGTCGGTTCGCAGCGGCTCTGGATCAACGCATACAACGGCACGCTGTAGAAGCCGCCGAACATGGCCAGCAGGAACAGATCGGCCAGCACGCGCCAATGGCGGTGGTTCTGCAGGAAACCGGAAATGCCGGTCAGCACGTCATGGGCGACCAATGCCTCGGCATGCGAAGCAAAGTAGAGATCCACCGCGAACACCGTCATGCCGATCGAGCCAAACGGTACAAGGCCGATTTCCACCCTGCGCCCCGAGAGCTTTTCGCACAGCACCGAGCCCAACCCGATGCCGACTGAAAACACAGCCAGCAGCAGCGTCACGACGTTCTGATCGCCGCCGAGCACGTTACGCGCAAAGGCAAAAAACGACGTCAGGAACGTCGCGCCCACGAACCACAGCCACGAAATGCCCATCAAACTCAGGAACACCGCGCGCTGGTTGCTGGCAAGCTTCAGGTTGCGCCAAGTCTCTGAGATGGGGTTCCAGTTGATGCGCAAGTCCGGCTGCGACGCCGGCGAGACCGGCACACCGCGCGCCGTCATCCAGCCCGCCACGGCAATGACAATGCACGCAATACCGGTAAATAGCGGGCCGATCAGCTCGCCGTTGCGGGTGTAATTGGCCAGCTCGCCGCCGCCAATGGTACCGATCAGAATGGCGACGAAGGTGCCCATTTCCACCAACCCGTTACCGCCCACCAGTTCTGCCGACTGCAGGTGCTGAGGCAGATAGGCATACTTCACCGGCCCGAACAGCGTCGAGTGCACGCCCATCAAGAACGTGCACAGGTAGAGCAGTTCAACGTGGCGCAGCGCAAAACCCGCGCAGCCGATCGCCATGATGGCGATTTCCAACGTCTTCACCAGCCGGATCAGCCGCGCCTTGTCCATGCGATCGGCAATCTGTCCGCTCGTGGCCGACAGCAGCACAAACGGCGCAATAAAGATTGCAGAGATCAGGAACGCCGCAGAAGCGGGGTCCGCATTGCCGAACAGCGCAGCGTGATACGTGACCAACGAAGAAAACGCCACCTTGAAAACGTTGTCGTTCATCGCGCCCAGGAACTGGGTCCAGAAGAACGGTGCAAAGCGACGCTGCTTCAGCAGGGAAAACTGGCTCGATTGGCTCATCGGCGGGCGGTTCTGGGTTCAACAAAAAACCCGCTCGCAACGGCGGGCGGGTTTCAGGAATGCGGTAAAGAGATCGCGCAGATCAGTCTTCGTTGGCCTTTTCTTCGGGCCAGTCGCGAATGTACGCCTTGAGCATCTTGTTTTCGAAACTTTGGTCTTCCAACACGGCCTTGGCCACGTCGTAGAAGGAAATCACGCCCATCAACGTGCGGCTGTCGAGCACCGGCAGGTAGCGCACATGGTGCTCCAGCATGATGCGGCGCACTTCATTGACCTCGGTTTCGGGCGTGCAGGTGACGGGATGATCGTCCATCACCTTGCGGATGGTCGTGCCCTCGCCCACGGAACCGTGGTTCTTGGCAACAACCTTGATGATTTCTCGGAAGGTCAGCATGCCGACCAGTTCGCCGTACTCCATGACCACAAGCGAGCCGATGTCTTTTTCCGCCATCGTCTGCACGGCCACCTGGAGCTTGGTTTCAGGTGCCACGGTGTAGAGCGTGTTGCCCTTCACGTGGAGGATGTCGCTGACTTTCATGTTGCGTCTCCCAGAGTTCGGGGTGCCGGTCTGCCGGGGGAGCGACCGCGCGCGGGTTGTCGTTATGGTTGTGCTTTGATCGTAGCCCAAACCGGATCGCTTCGACAAGCATGCAGCGCAGAAAAAACCTGTCAAAAACCGCGCCCGCTCGGCGTTTGCCCGGAATGCGCTGCAACAGGGAGCAGTGCTAGCATGCCCCGTCCAAATCCGCTCCCGCGCCCATTCCGGGTGCTTGAATCCATGTCCAAAGCCCGCTTCGACACGCTGGCCCTGCATGCCGGTGCCGCGCCCGACCCGGCCACCGGCGCGCGCGCCACGCCCATCCACCTGAGCACGTCGTTTGTGTTCCGCGACAGCGAACACGCGGCGTCATTGTTCAATATGGAACGCGCGGGCCACGTCTATTCGCGCATCTCCAACCCGACCGTTGCCGTGTTCGAGGAGCGCATGGCCGCGCTGGAAAACGGCGTAGGCGCCATCGCTACAGCGTCGGGCCAGGCGGCGCTGCATCTGGCCATCGTCACGCTGATGGGCGCTGGTTCCCATATCGTCGCCTCCTCCGCGCTGTATGGCGGCTCGCACAACCTGCTGCATTACACGCTGCGCCGCTTCGGTATCGAGACGACCTTCGTCAAGCCCGGCGACATCGACGGCTGGCGCGCGTCCATTCGCCCGAACACCCGCCTGCTGTTTGGTGAGACGCTCGGCAATCCTGGCTTGGATGTGCTGGACATCCCGACCATTGCATCGATTGCGCATGACGCGGGCGTGCCGCTGCTGGTCGACTCCACCTTCACCACGCCTTGGTTGCTGCAGCCGTTCGCGCACGGCGCGGATCTCGTCTACCACTCGGCCACCAAGTTCCTGGGTGGACACGGCACGACCATCGGCGGTGTGCTGGTCGATGGCGGCACGTTCGACTACGTGGCCGCCGGCAAGCACCCCGAGCTGACCGAACCGTACGCGGGTTTCCACGACATGGTGTTTGCCGAGGAAAGCACTGTCGCGCCCTTCCTGCTGCGCGCGCGCCGCGAGGGCCTGCGCGACTTCGGTGCCTGCATGAACCCGATGGCCGCATGGCAACTGCTGCAAGGCATCGAAACACTGCCCCTGCGCATGGCACGGCACGTGGACAACGCCCGCCGCATCGTCTCCTTCCTGGCGAGCCATCCGATGGTGGCGTCGGTCGCCTACCCCGAGCTGGAATCGCACCCCGACCACGCGTTGGCCAAGCGCCTGCTGCCGCGCGGCTGCGGTGCGGTGTTCAGCTTCGATCTGCGCGGCGATCGGCGTGCCGGCCAGCAGTTCATCGAATCACTCGGCCTGTTCTCGCACCTTGCCAACGTGGGCGATGCGCGCTCGCTGGTCATCCACCCCGCGTCGACGACGCACTTCCGCATGGATGCCGGCGCGCTGGCTGCAGCCGGCATCAGCGAAGGCACGATCCGCCTGTCCATCGGTCTGGAAGACGCCGACGACCTGATCGACGATCTCAAGCGCGGCCTGAAGGCCGCCGAGCGCGCGATGTCCGCTGCGCCCGGCAAAGCCGCTGCCAACGCAACGGGAGCCCGCTAATGGAATGGACCGTACAAGGCGAACGCGCCTACGCCTACACCGGCGGCAAGCCGTTCAACGCCGAATTGCCGTGCGTCGTGTTCGTGCATGGCGCGCAGAACGACCATTCGGTCTGGGGGCTGCAGACGCGCTGGTTTGCGCACCACGGCTTCAGCGTACTGGCGGTGGATCTGCCCGGACACGGCCGCAGCGCTGGCGCCCCGCTGCAGACCGTGGAAGCGATGGCCGACTGGGTAATGGCTCTGGTGCATACGGCTGGCGTCGAGCAGCCAGTCATCGTCGTCGGCCACAGCATGGGCTCGTTGATTGCACTGGAGTGCGCGTCACGGTACGCAAGTCGCGTGCGCCGCGTCGCCCTGGTGGCAACGGCTTGGCCGATGAAGGTGTCGGATGCGCTGCTCGATGCGGCGCTCAACAACACGGCCAGCGCCATTGACATGGTGAATACGTGGTCGCATTCCAGCCTCGCAAACAAGCCATCGTCGCCCGGGCCAGGCTTCTGGATGCATGGCGGCAGCCAACGGCTGATGGAGCGAATTGCGCACGGTACCGAGGCGCCCGTCTTCCACACAGACTTTGCGGCCTGCAACGCCTATGCACGCGGCGCCGAAGCCATGGCGGCCGTGAAGTGCCCGTCACTCGTAATCGTTGGAGAGAAAGACCAGATGACGCCGGCGAAAGCTGGCCGCCAGGTTGCAGCAGGATTGGCCGGCAGCCGCGTTGTCGGGCTGCCAGGCGGGCACGCGATCATGGGAGAATGCCCAGACGGCACACTCGACGCGCTGATCGCCTTTGCGCGCGAACGAGACCCGGTCGTCGCATAAGTCGCAGTCGCCTCCCGGAGACGCATCATGGCCACCACCGACACCCAAAGCTTCGGCAGCTTCGCTGAGTTCTATCCGTATTACCTGAGCGAGCACCAGGATCGCACCTGCCGGCGCCTGCACTTTGCCGGTTCGACGGTCGCGTTGGTATGCCTGCTCCTGCTGGTTTTCACGGGCAACCTGTGGTGGCTGCTGGGCGCGGCCGTGAGCGGCTACGCGTTCGCGTGGGTCGGGCACTTCGGATTCGAGAAGAACCGGCCCGCCACGTTTCGCCATCCGTTCTACAGCCTGATAGGCGACTGGGTGATGTACCGCGACATCTGGACGGGGAAGATCCCGTTCTGAGGCGTCAGGCGTCGGCGCTGGCAGCGGCCATTGCAGACGCCGCCGGTGCGGTAGCCGCCTGCGCCGCCGCCGCCACGCCGCGTTCGCCCGTCGTGAAAACGCTCTCCAACGTGGCGTCGAGCGCCGGATTCTGCAGTTGGCTGACCAGCGCGTGCGTGCTACCCAGGTGGCGTGCCAGGGCGGTGCGCGGCAAGCGTGGCAGGTTCAGCACCAGCCTTTCATAGAGCGGTCGCAGCGTGGTCGTGTGCGCATCACACAGCAGCGCCCAATGGGCCTCGCCGCGATCCTGTTGTAGCTTGCCGATCAGGTGCAGCGCCTTCAGCTTGGTGAGCAGGTCGACCAGGTAATCGGCTTCCAATTGCAGGCGCCGGCCGATATCGCGTTCGGCCACCGTACGCGGCGCCTGTTCGCGTGCGCGATACAGCAGCAACAGGACACCGAGCGCATCAAAGAACTCGCTGCCCGGAAATGTGCGGCGCTGCCAGTAGCCCTGGCGGATGATCGGCAGCGTCGATGCGATGGTCGCGCCGAGCAACGTCACCAGCCAGCTCACATAGATCCACGTCAGGAAGATCGGTAGCGTGGCAAACGCGCCGTAGACCGCTGTGTATGTGGGGATATGCGCGACGTAAGCGCCAAAAACGCGCTTGGCAATTTCAAACGCCGCCGCTGCAATCAGGCCGGCAACGAAGGCATCGCGCCGTTCCACATTGGTATTCGGCACGAACACGTAAAGCATCGCAAACGCAATCGCCGAAAGCAGGATCGGCACCAGGCTCACGATCACGCCCAGGCCGAACGGCAGCTTGTGCACATAGCCCGCCGAGATCGACACGAGGTACGAACTGACCGACAGGCTCGCGCCGATCAGCACCGGCGCAAATGTCATCAGCGCCCAGAACACCAGAACGCGCTGCGCGAGCGGCCGTCGATGGCGCACGCGCCAGATGGCGTTCAATGCGTTCTCGACGGTCAGCATGGTCATCACCGACGTCACGACCAGGCCGATCAGGCCTGCTGCCGTCAGCCCCTTGGCGTTGCTTGAAAACTGATTGAGATACGTCAGGATCGGCCGGCTGATGCTGCCCGGCACGAGATTGCTGAACATGTAGCCTTCGATGTCCGCCCGGAAGCTCTTGAACATCGGGAATGCCGTGAACAGCGCAAACGCCACCGTCAGGATGGGCACCAGCGACAGCACCGTCGTGAATGTCAGGCTGCTGGCCACTTGCGGCAGGTGGTCTTCACCGGCGCGGCGCAGGGCGTAACGCGCCAGCGCACGCAGCTTGGCGGCATTCCATTGACGAAGCGCACGGGTGTTGAAAAGCATGAAAAATGAGGCGGGAGGCGGGGTTGGGGGGCGCAACTATAATACCGCGACGCTCTCAACGCTTTGTTATGAAAGATATCCTGGTCTTGTACTACAGCCGTCACGGCAGCACGCGCGCATTGGCCGAAGCCATTGCGCAAGGCATTGAAAGCGTCGACGGCGCCCAGGCGCGGGTGCGCACGGTGCCCGCCGTCTCCACCGTCTGCGAAGTCACGCAGCCCGACGTGCCCGATAGCGGGCCGCCCTACGTGGAAGTACGCGACCTGGAGGAATGCGTGGGCCTGGCGCTGGGCTCGCCCACGCGCTTTGGCAACATGGCCGCGCCGCTCAAGTACTTCCTGGATGGCACCACGCCGCAATGGCTGGCGGGCGCGCTGGTGGGCAAACCGGCATGCGTGTTCACCTCCACAGGCAGCATGCATGGCGGGCAGGAAACCACCCTGCTTTCGATGATGCTGCCGCTGCTGCACCACGGCATGGTCGTGCTCGGTCTGCCGTATCAGCACAGCGAACTGCTTTCCACCGATGCCGGCGGCACACCGTACGGGCCGTCACACGTTGCGCATCGCGGCGATACCGCACCGCTTACCGCCCACGAACGCACGCTCGCCACGGCCATGGGCCGGAGGCTGGCGCAGACCGCTCTCAAGCTCGCCGCATGACTCCCGCCAACAACGTCGTCGCCGAATCCCGGGCACTGGCGCTGCTCAGTGCAGGCAGCCTCATCGTATTGATCGTCCTATGCGCCGCGTGGGAGCTGTGGCTCGCACCCGTGCGCCCGGGCGGTTCGTGGCTGGCGCTCAAGGCGCTGCTGCTGGCGTGGCCGCTGCCCGGTGTCCTGCGCAAGAACCGCTACACGATGCAATGGGCGTCGATGTTCATCCTGCTGTTCTTTACCGAGGGCATCGTACGGGCGACATCGGACGTTGGGCTGTCGCGCTCGCTGGCTTGGGGCGAGGTGACGCTCAGCGTGGTGTTCTTCACCGCAACCATCTTCTACCTGCGCCCGTTCAAGCGCGCTGCGAAAGCCCGCGCTGGCCACAGCACCTGACCCGACATGACTCACGATGCCTTCCTGCAAGCCTGCGTTGATGCCATCGGGGCAACGCACGTCCTGACCGCACCGGAAGACCAGGCGCCTTACCTCACCGATTGGCGCAAGCGTTTCTCGGGCCGGGCACGCGCAGTATTGCGCCCCGCCAGCGCTGACGAGGTGGCAGCGCTCGTGCGCGTGTGCAGCAAACATGGCGTGCCGATCGTTCCCCAAGGCGGCAACACCGGCCTGTGCGGCGGCGCCACGCCCGACATGGAAGGCAACGCGGTGGTGATCTCGTTGCAGCGCATGCAGCGCGTACGTGCCGTCGACCCGATCAACAACACCATCACCGTGGATGCCGGCTGCATCCTGGCCAACGTGCAACAGGCCGCCGCCGATGCGGAGCGCCTCTTCCCGCTGAGCCTCGCTGCAGAGGGCAGTTGCACGATCGGCGGCAACCTTGCCACCAACGCCGGCGGCACCGCCGTCCTGCGCTACGGCAATGCGCGCGAGCTGTGTCTGGGCATCGAAGCTGTTCTGCCTAACGGAGAACTGTGGAACGGCCTGCGCGGCCTGCGCAAGGACAACACCGGCTACGACCTGCGTGACCTTTTGATCGGCGCGGAAGGCACGCTTGGCATCATCACAGGCGCGATGCTGAAGCTGTTTCCGCAGCCGCGCGCCAAGGTGACGGCGCTGGCGGCGCTGCAATCGCCGCGTCAGGCGCTGGCGTTTCTATCGCTGGCGCAAGGCCATGCAGGGACGCTGCTGACGGGCTTCGAGCTGATGTCGGCGTTTTGCCTGGAACTGGTGCGCAAGCATTACCCACAGTTGCGCGTGCCGTTCCCGCAGGCATATCCGCAATACGTGCTGCTGGAATTGTCCGATCTGGAAAGCGAAGCCCACGCGCGCACGCTGTTCGAATCGCTCATGGAAGACGCGCTCGCGCGCGGCGTGATCGACGATGCGGCGGTGGCCGAATCGGTGGCCCAGTCGCGCGACTTCTGGAGCCTGCGCGAACACATTCCGCTGGCGCAGGCCGATGAAGGCAAGAACATCAAGCACGATATTGGTGTGCCCATCTCGCGCATTGCCGACTTCATTGACGTAACCGACCGCGCGCTGGCGGCAGCCTACCCCGACATCCGCATGGTGACGTTCGGCCACCTTGGCGACGGCAACCTGCACTACAACGTGTCGCCGCCGCAAGGCCATGCGCACGACGCGTTTCTCGCCCACCAGGACGGCATCAACCGCATCGTGCACGACAGCGTTCATGCGCACGGCGGCTCCATCTCAGCAGAACACGGCATCGGCCAGCTCAAGCGCGAAGACAACGCGCGCTACAAGAGCCCCGTTGAACTGACGGCGATGCGCGCAATCAAGCAGGCGCTGGACCCGCGCGGCCTGATGAATCCGGGGAAGGTGTTGTAAGGCGATCCGGCCTTGGTTCAGCCGAACAGCTTGAACGTGTAGTTCGCCACCGCGAAGAGGACCGTCGCCGCCAGCAGCCACAGCAGCATGCGCGGCACGCCGCTGGGCGGCAGACGATGATCGCCTGCGTTGGAACGGTCACCGATGCGCCCGCTCTGGGCGCTACGGATGTAAGTGCTACGTGACGACCCTGCCGGGCGTCGTGCATGACGTGTGCTCATTGTGGTTTCCTCCCTGCCCCATGGCTAGCGCCTCGCCCAGCCCCCTGCAGCCATGGCGAAACACAGCAGCCCCATGGATTGCTCCCTGGCTGCCCAAACAAGACTCCCTCTTTTCCCGTCTGGTCCGAACCGAAAAGGCTTCGTCACGCCCGTTTGGCGTGCGTAGGCACGGTGTCCCGCGTCATTGCGCGGAATTTCGAATGAAACGTTATTGTTGTGTGGCACTACCCGACGCCACGAAATGTATCAAAAATCCCCCCAATTGGGGGGTACGTATTTTAGGTATCACCTTTTGGATGATGCGCGGGAACGACGCTTGCGGGCTCGATTAGGGCAAACCCGAAACTCGACCCACGTATGGAGGCAGCCCATGCCCGCTTCGCCTGATCTGACCAAGCGTGCCCACATCACGCCGCCGCAGCCCCCCGAACAGCCCCCGCACCCGCCGCCGGAAATGCCGCCGCCCGACGAACCGGCCCACGACCCGGTGCACGACCCAGAACCCCAAACACCCCCAATCGAACTGCCACCCGGGGAGCTACCGCCGGAAATCCCGCCCCAGCACTAGCGCTGCGCAACATCCCATCTGTTAGAATCGCGGCCTCCCAGGTACCCGGAGGCCGCGCGTTTTTGGGTTGCCTGGGCAGCCTGCATCTGCATATCTGCCCATAGCTCAGTTGGATAGAGCATCGGCCTTCTAAGCCGACGGTCGGGGGTTCGAATCCCTCTGGGCAGGCCAATAAAAACAAAGGGTTGCAACAGTTTCGCTTGCAACCCTTTTTCACACCCCATCGCCGTGTAGGCACGGTGTAGGCAAATTAAGCGGACATAAGTCCATGCCGATCCATGCAAAACGTATGGCACTGCATCCGCTCCGATGGAACCCCCTGCCACCTCGACGACGCGCATAACGTCCGAAAAAATCAAAGGCCTTCGTGGATTCGCATACTCCGGTACTTGCGCGGCAAACCTGAAGCATATTTCTGGAGTCAGTCGTGCCCTTTCCGACCAGCGCCGCCGGAAACGCCCAGCGTGTATTGACCCCCGCATACGCCATATCGTGGTTAGCGCCCAAGACGTCGTGAGCCTTGCCAACGCCTCCCGGAAAAAACGAAGCCAGTGCCCGCGCATTGCCGTTGGCCGCACACATGAGCCTCTGGATTGCAATCGACTAGACCTACCGTTGCAAGGCTGCTCAGGGCGTCGCTACCGTTAGCATCAGCGTGCGAGGACATCGTGATCCGCCAAGTACAGTAGGTGGTGGACCGGTACGCTCGATGGGAAGGCGTATAGGATCGAAGCCCTTCCACTCGGGGAGCGGCCATCGAGCAAGGCTCGCTATATCGGCTCTTGGTGGCGACAACCACCAGCGGGCGTGTAGCGAGTACAGCCGAGGAACGGTTTACCGAATTTGCTGGGCCGTTGGACCAAGAAGCCCTCTCCGCAGGTGCCACAGCGCTTCGGCAGCGGACCAGAACGGTACGTGATGCCACACACTGAACCTTGCCCTTTGCGCCTCTCCTGATTTCCCTCTGTGCCAAAGGCTCGTCCGTGCCACTAGGCAGCCTTCTTATGCGCTCTGAGCGCGGCGGCGATCTTCTTACTGTTCCGCCAGTCAAAGAAAGGCTTCCAGACAACCAGCACAAGACTGAAGCCACCAAATCCGAGCCCAAATGCCGGCCGGATGTCTTGCAATGCGCCTAGTACTATCCACGCTCCGGTAATGGCGCTGGCCAACGTCGCGAGAATGAACCATGTAAAGCTCGCCGCCGGTGAGCTACCTAGCTTCCATACCTCTCGTCCGTCGTCGTCAAAGCGCCACGCAACGAGCGTCTCCCACCGACCGGGAACACGCAGCACTGCTGTAATACGCATGCCTGCATGAATGCCAAGCTGCCCTCGCAACTCCTGACCTCGTCGCACCAGATTGCCGCTTCGGAAGTTGAAGGTAGTGAACGTGCCCTGGCGAGCACGATGCACGTGGTGGAGTTCAGTTACTTCATCAAGTGGCAGCGTTAGGCACTGGAATGTTGGCTGCAACGGTCTTCTCCGGTTGTCACTTTTTCTGTGCGAATCGATCTCGCGGAGACCATCCCGATATGTTGGGGATGCCTGGCGCTTTAGCATTACCAAGTCAATCGAGTACCTAGCTTTTCTTCAGTTGCCCGGTGCAAATGGAGCATTTAGGTTGACGATGCCCAGCCCAACAAAACCCGGCGGCTCAGCTTCAAATGCCAGATCCTGCCCAGCCGTCCATCTGGAAGCGATACGCTTGGCCCGTTGAATCTCATCGAACGAATAGCTGCCCTCAGTATCTGCGTAGTGCTGCTTCGCGAACTCGTACCCCTGGGCTGCAGAGATTGCCTGCCAGGCGTAACCGTGCACGCAGTCTGCCTTGACGCCCCTACCGTTGTAGTAGGCCCAGCCGAGGCTGTACTGCGCCGGCGCGTCTCCGGCTATAGAAGCCAACCGCAACCATTTGATCGCTTCCGCATAGTTCGCACGCACGTATGTGCCATTCAGATACACCCGCCCCACAATCCGCCTTGCGATCAGATCGCCCTGCTCCGCTGCCCGCAATAGCCAGCGCATGCCGATGGTGTTGTCCTGAGTAGTTCCACGCCCACGCATATAGAAAGCCCCAAGGTATCTCTGTCCCTCCGCATTGCCGTGCTCGGCGGCCTTCTTGTACCACTCGAAGGCTTTTGCGTCGTTCTTGGGAACCCCGCGGCCATTCTCGTACAGCATCGCGATGCCCACCTCACCGGCAGACGCGCCGGCTTGCTGTGCCTTGACGTACCACCGCATGGCTATAGCGTAGTCCGGCTTTCCATCAACGCCTTCGAACGCCCAGTTGCCGAGTTCGACGTAAGCGTTCGGGTCTCCAAGCTCGGCCGCCTTGCTCAGCAGCGCTTGCGCTTTCGCGGCATCCGCTCTGACGCCCCGTCCGTCCCGATACATGACGCCGATCCGGGTCTGTGCGTAGACAACGCCATGCGCGGCCGCGTTCTCATAAAGGGCAAGCGCGCGTCGCGGGTCTGCTGGAACGTTGCGGCCACTCTCGTACAACCATCCCAGGTTATAGCCGGCATACGCAAAACCGCCATCGAATGCCTGTTGATACAAGCTCACCGCCTTGGCGCCATCGCGCAGAACACCGAGCCCATTGTCGTATAGATAGGCAAGCCCGCTCAACGCACAGACGTTGTGCTGATCAGCAGACAGTTGGTACCAATGTGCGGCCTGAACATAGTCGACTGGCACGCCGTACCCATACAGGTACATGGTGCCAAGCCCGTACTGCGACATCGCATCACCTTCCAGGGCATGCTTGCGGTACAACGCAAGCGCCTTTGCATAGCCCTCCGGCCCCGGTTGTCGCAGCACGTAGAACGCCGCAAGTCCGTTGTCCCCCAGCGCGGGGTTCGTTTTCGCGAGCCTGGTGAACGTCTGCAGTGCAGCCTTATCGTCTCGCGGCACGCCATAGCCATACATCATGAGCGTGCCCAGGGTCGCTTGAGCACGCGCGTCTCCATGCTGTGCAAGCGGCTTGAGTTCGGCGGCTGCGTCTCCGAAACGCTGGTCCCGGAACGCTTGCTCCGCGCGTTCTATATCCGCATTGGCGCACGGCACCTGTCCGAATAGCGCAGCCGTAAGGACACACATCAGCATTGAGAAGAAACGAGACTTCGGCATAGACACAGTCGGTTGTCGGCAGACAAACGGATTCCCAAACGTGTGCATACACGCGGCCTTCAATGTTGATCGGGCCATGTGTGTGATCTTCTGGCATGTTCGACACCATTCCAGCGCAACATTACGAGCGCCAGAATGCTGAGGACAGCCTGAAAGGAGTTGATCTGTTTTATGTCGAGCAGGTATTCGCGATAGCCGGCCCCAAGAAAACGCACGATCGGTGGTGCATATGGCAGATAACCGAGTACGGTGGCGCTCACGATCACCACCGACACCATCAAGCCCAGACCGAAACCCCAAGCTCGCGCGCCCTTGGGCAAAACAAATGCGCCGACTACGAGACCGACCAGGGATGCAAGGAACCATACAACTGCACGGTGCAGCCCCGTCGCCCATCCAATCCGGAAAAGTACGGCGTGATAGCTAACGGCAAACACAAGGGAGGACACTACCAATACAGCGCTGGCAAGTATGGTTCGCTTGTTTCGCACCACCGGCGCGGCTGACACGTCGTTTAGATAACGTGCCCCGAGGCGGCTGAACAGGATTGCGCCGGTCAACGTAAACATGGGCACAGCGCTGAGCGCCAAAGGCCAAGGCTGGAGAGCGAAGTATGTAAGCCCGGCCACCGTCGCAGCCGAAACATAGAGGGTGCGCCCCCATGCAAGCCTACGCAGCAACGCGGCACCGGCCACCAGCGCGGCCACAGACCAAAGTATCGCGACAAGCCACAACCAGCGTTGCTTGGTCGGGTAGGCAGCAAACACTTGCCCCCATTCCCCCCAATACCCGACTAGGAAACTTGTAACGGAAACAAGTGAGAACGCGGCCTGCAAGGTCAACGCGTAGATGGCAATTCGGACGGTGGTATGTCGCCGCATGGCAGCTTGTTGGTAAACGGGCGTTCTAAGAATGATCGCCACGTTGCGTCAAACAGGGAGACTTCAGCGCGCTTGGGAATGAATGCGCCTGCGTGCCGGGTTCGCTTGATTGGCCTGTTTGGCCTACTTCTACGTGCGGTACTTGCCAAAAGGCGTGCGATCCGTGATGGACCGCCTGCCCTGCCTTCCCGCACGGAGCACCGCAACTCGATTCGGCAAGTTACCATCAATAGGCCCGAGGCCAATCGTTAGGGTCCCGCTCTTTTCGCGGGATGCGGTACAGCCGATCGGAGACGAAACCAGCAAACTCCCAAATTTGGTAGATCGCAAACAGTGCGAGTAAGCAAATTGTGAGCCCCTTTCCCGATAAGGGGCTCGGAAAATCCCCGACCACCTTAGGCCAGATCACCCACGCGGCCGCACCGGCCGCAAAGTTAAAAACCACGCCCAACACTAAATGCGTCAGGAACGCTGCAATCTCCCGTACCATCATCAATACCCTGTCGATATCAAGCACCGTGAAGGCGCGCGATCATTCGCACGCCAATCCGCGTGAGCCTCGTCCAGCTCACACTGGAATTCCCCGTAGTAGTACGCCGCGCCCGTCAACTCGAAGAACTCATGCGGAGAGGCTCCCACAACCCCCTAAACGGTGCTTGAGGAACTACTAGGCGCCATGTTTCACCTGATGCTTTACACCGATACCAGATCTCATCCACGCCAAATATCAGGTCACCACTTGGCTCGGTAACCGGCACGATCTCCGCTATCCCTGCATCAACTTGTCCCGATAGCCACGAGCAAAATCGCCTGTATTCACCAGGTGATTCAAATCCGTCAATCGGTTCCCAATTGCAAAAACTCAAGGTGCTTTTATCCATGATGGATTAATTTTGAATCCACGGGGGAATACCACTTGATTTCCACCACCAACCAACCCTCCCTGAGGAGCGGCGGCGCCAGTAAAGTATGTCGTTCCAACCGGAATCTCAATCTTCACGACATTTGTTGCTGGATTCCCCCACTCCGGTAGCAGCGCACTATCAATAATAGATTGAACTGGACCTGCAGGCGGGGTCTGTGTCCAGTAGCCCCCCATCTCATTCGCGGTTCCACCGTAGACGCGATACAAAGTAGTCGGCTGTAGCGCAATCACTTGCGTGTATGTGCCACTTCTAAACGTGTTGGCGATGCCTGATGCGAGTGGGCCTTGGCTCAAAGGACCATACGTCCCCACAACAGCGTTGCCTGAGATGACTCCCACAGGTGTCTGCACCTGATTTGCGTAGACGTTCGGCAGATCAAAATCACCGCCGGTAGGAACCAAAGCAGATGCAGAAGGCCCCCCGCTCGCCACCTGCGGCGCGCTCACAAACACTCCACGCACTGCTCCAATTGCTTTGCCGATAAGCGTGCCGGCAACTAGCCCGACCACATCGGTACCTGCCGTCGTAGCTGCCACGCATCCAACAGACTGACAGTCCGGAGTGTTCTGCAAGAACTGCTTCAAGCCGCTCACAGTTCTCCCAAGCTGGGCAACGTCGCTCCTAGCCGTTTGGCACGTTCCCGCGTCGCCCCCCGAACCGCAACTGGCAGATACGTCCTGCTGCGCTTGCTGGTATGCAGCCTGTGCCGCTGCCAGCGCGTTGCGATAGCAGCCAAAGGACTGGTCATTGCATGCTTGGATCTGATTGCTGACCTGCCGAACCTTTGTGCTCGTCGCGTTATTGAGCGCCTCATTCTGCGCTGCGGAAGCGGCACTGGTCGAACTGCTCCCGAACATGCCCGCTACCGTCCCACCAGCCAGCATCGAGATTGCAGTCGTTATGGCGTTATACGTCCGATTGTCATAGCTCGTGGCTACCGTTTGAGTGCCATCGCCGTTATCCACGGTAGTCACGGTCTGCGTGCCGTCATACAGGCCATCTCGCACTAGCGGCGCTACGATTGCACTCGTCGCCCCACCAATCGCCCCGCCTGCACAATCCCCACCGTTCAGACTCTGCGCAGCACACCCCAACGCCGCGTGTGCCAGCACATTGAGCGGACCCGATCCAAACGTGTCGCTAGCGCCAATCCCATTTGCACTTATCGCAGCCAGATCGTTCGTTACGCTACCAACCAGCGCCTGCCCAAAGCTCCCGCCGTTGATCGCGGTGCTCACCCCAGCACTGATCAAACCACGCTCACCAACGTTAATAGCGGTATTGCCCAGATTCGCTAGGGTCGTTGTGGGGTTTGCTTCCGTCACCGGTCCGAGGGTGTCGATTCCACTGTTGCCAACCAGACCTTGCGTCAACCCGGCCGTCAAAGCAGCAACGGCCGCCCCCTGGAAACTAGACCCGATATCAAGATGGCCAGTGGCAATAAGCTGGCTCGCGCTGCTGGAAACGAAGGCTGTGGTGCCTGCCGCCAATGCGAATGACGCCGCGCTGGCCACGTCGATCAGACCCGGTGCGATCGCTGCAAACGCAATCGGGTCAATCAGCGCATCAAACGCCGCCATGACCTCGGGGCCCAGAATGCAAGACAGCGCCACCGCTGCCACCATAGCGACGAGTTGCTCGACGCCAAACGAGCCGCCTTCCTTCACAAAATCTTGGTGCAGATTGTCCGCAACCGTCGTCTGCGTGAAATTGCCGCCCAGGCTGTGCTGCAGGTTCGCCAACAATTGTTGCGTACCCGCCTGATCAACCGTGCCATCTGCGTTGAGCTGCTGCAGCGCTCCACCAATCTGCTGCAGCGTCTGGACGTTCAGGTCCATGTTGGCCGCGCTCATGAAGCCGCCCGGCTGGACCTGTGTGCCTGTGGTATTGATGTAACCGCCGCTGACGCTGCTCCAGATCTGGCCCACGTCGACCTGGTTCGCTTGGTTGGTCAGCGAGTTGGTGTTGACCGCCAGGGTGCCGCTGGCACTGATGCTTCCCGTATTAAGGATGCTGCCGTTGCCGTCCTGGTTGAAGTTCAGCGTGACGTTCTGCCCACTGATGTTGCCGCCGGCGGACATGGCGCTGGTGTTGGCCGGCAGGTACACCTGAGGCATCAGCGCCGTGATGGTCGGGCACGTCGCGGTGCCCGTGGCCGCGCAGCTCGGGTCCGGAACGGTTTGTTCCACGTACCACAGCATCGGCCGGTCAAGCTGGCTGACCTGCGTTTGCGTCAACGCTGTGCCCAGTTGGAGGCCGTTAGCCTGCGCGTAGTTGAGCGCATTCTGATACAGCACCTCTTTCTCGATCTGCGTGACTGACAGGTTTTGTTGGCTGTCAGTAGTCAGGCCGTCGACAAAGCTGGCCTTGCCGGTTTGCGCCAGAGCCGCCTGCTGCAAGAGCAGGTTCTCTTCGTCCGGGTTGTAGTAGAACAGCGTCGAGCTTGGTTGTAGGTTGGCCGGCAGATTGCTCAGCAGCGTCTGCGGGCCAATCCCGGCTGACAGCGCCGGGCTCAGCTCGCCATCCACGTAAGACGCTTTCCCTGGCACCGGCGTAGGCAACTGGCCGCTGCCGACGGTGCGAGGGACGCCCAGATTCAAGCCCGGCATCGTTGAAGGCGACAGCGAAATGACCTGCGACGGCGCATTCACATGCGGCGTGTAGGTGTTCGACGTAGTGATGCCGTTGATCAGTTGCTGGCCAGCCAGGGATACGCTGGTACCGAGCACGTTGCCCACGTTTTGGATCTGGCCGTTCGAACTGATGCTCAGGTTCGGCGCCTGGATGGTGGCAGCAATATTGCCCACCGGCGTCGGCGGGTTGATTACGCCTCCGGTACCGGTATAGGCGCTGCCATACAGCTGCGCGCACTGATCTGCAGAGCCGCACGCCCAGATGTCGTGGCGTTTGTCGCTGCTGAACATGCCCGTCTCTTGCACCCAATGCGAGTGCCAATAGGCATTCAGCGTCTGCGCACTGTTGACAACCGGTCCTGCGACATTGATCACGGCGCTTGCGCCCGCGGTGATCAGGCTGCCCACGTTTGTCAGTGAACCAGCATTGATCGTCAGCGTGTTACCCGCGGAGATGACGGACGAACTACCCGACTGCTGGTCGACGTAGCCTTCGCAATAACTTTCCTTGTAGCCGTTGGCGGTCATGCAGCCGGCGTACTGCTGCTGCGTACCGTAGTTCTGATGCACCGTCACCGGCGGTGGCAATGTGTTGGTGATGGCACCCGAAACGTTCAACTCAACGTTGTTGCCCGCGACGATGTTGCCAGAGGTGTTGGTCAGGCTTTGTGCCGGCGTGGTGGAGCTGGCAGTTGAACCGACGCCTCCGACCACAACGTTATGCCCCGCAATCAGGTTGCCGTAAGTATTGTTGACCTGTCCTGCGGCAATGACGAGATCGTGTCCCGCATAGATCGAGGCGTTCTGCTGGCTATAGCTGAACGTATTGGTGTTCGGATTGGTGCCACGCGGATTTCCAGCGGTACCGCAAGCGGTATCCGGCACACCCGAGGCGCAGCCGACCTGCGAGGAATAGTTCTGCTGGTTACCACCCTGGTTGGTCAGGCTCGCGGCGTTGATCACCACGTTGTTGCCGGCGTAGAGAATGCCCTCGTTGACGAGGTTGCCCCCGCTAACGGTGAGATTGCCGCCAGCGGCGATCATGCCGAGTGGCATGCTGGTGGTGGCCGTACCGGACGCTGTAGGAGCCGCCGCCCCCGTATTGAACGTGTAATACGACGGAGCGAAGTCGCAGCTAACGCTATTGAAACAGGATCCGACAACCGGTGACTCGACTGGGGCCGATAGCGATGCCAGCTGCGCCAGGAAAGAGGAAAAACTTGCCTGGTCTACCCAGGTGTTCACTTGATTCGACAGTAGGGGAGCAACGGCGCCGTTGCTGAGCGACTGCACATTGAGCGCAACCCCATTCAGCGCTGAAATCTGACCGCCACGATTGGACAACGAGTTTGCAGTGATCGTCAGCCCATTGCCGGCAGATATCACTCCCGATGTCCCCGGCGTCTGCGTTGTCACGCTTTGATAGACCGTGGGCAATGCGATGGTTTGCACTGGCGAGCCACCATTGGGCGATGCAGTAACAACCCAGTAAGGTGCGTTGCTGACGCTGGAATTCGACACCCATGTGTACTGCAGCGACACGGCGCTAGCGCTCGCGGCCCCACCGCCTAGCGGAGACAAGAGATCGCCGAGAGTTGCTGCCTGCGTTTTCAGAACGTCGTCAGAAGCCTCAATCGTGCAGCAAACGTGAACACGGGACCAATAGTTCACGCTCCCGATCCCTGCTGACAACAGTAGAGAAGGATCGCTGATTTGCGTTGTATAGGTCTGCTGCCCCGACGGTGCAGTCTGGTCGTTCACCACACTGGCCGCGGTGATAGAGACATTATTCCCCGCCGTAATCGTGCCGCCGGTGTTCTGCAGCGTGCCGCTCAGATTGAAGGCGGCATTTCCTGCCGCTTGTGTCGTGGCAAGTTGGTTATCGAACGAGCCGCCGTTGACCGTAAGAGAACCCATCGATTCCACGATGCCGCGGTTCGTGCCAGAGCCATTAAGCGTCAGGGAATTGCCCGCATGGAGCAGGGCACCTGCGGCGTTGGAAAATGCGCCATTGATCGTCAGATCTGAAGCGCTGACCTGCCCCACGTTAGTAAACAGGCCGCTAGTACCCAGCGCGACAGCGGATGTTCCGGTGATGGTGCCGGCATTGGTGAAGCCATTGATGCCGTTGGCCGTCACACTCTGGCCGCCCAGTTTCCATGTGCCCGACACATAGATGGAACCGGCATTGATGTTCAGCTGACCGCCCTGGCTGATCGTGCCCTGCGTGGGATCAAAGGCCATGTTGACGGCCGAGATGCCCATGTTCCGCTGTGCCAGTATGTTGCCGCTGGCGTTGCTGAATGCACCATTTCCCCCGGTCAGTGTGAGCGACAAATCTCCGGTGGTCGGCCCACCGGCGGCGCTCGGATCGCCTGCAAAGATCAACCCACCCTGGTTGTTCAGTGTACCAGCCGTAATGTTCAGTGCGTTCAGGCCAAGGAGCGACCCACTATTGGTCAGCGCGCCGCTGGCAACAACATTGCTCGTACCACCATTGACGATGCCCGCATTGCTGAAACTGCCCGCCGAGACCGTGGTGGTGCCCGTCGACGCAAGCGATGCGCCGGAGGCGTTGGTCACCACATTGCCGGATACGTTGAGATTGCCACCCGCCAGCACACTGCTCGTGTTGGCAAGCGTTCCACCTGCAGCCAGCGTGGCATTCCCCACCGCCAGCACCTGCTGGCCCGTGAGCGACAGTTGGTTGCTTGCGTGCGCGTCGAGTGCACCACCGACCAGCAGGTTGCCCGTTTTAACGTTGGTGCCGCTCAGGGTTGTATTTCCAGTCGAGACAACCTGTGCCTGACTACTATCCAGCGTGGATTGCGCTGCAATGTTGACATTCTTGGAGCCTGCCAATGTGCCAGTCAGCGTGACATTGTTCCCGCTCAGGCCGACTTGGCCCGCTATGGTGCTGGTCCCGGACAACGCGAGCGTCTGACCTGCCTGCAAGGTGGCGTCGCCATTGGCAGAAACACCCCCAACGGTTACGTTGCCCTGCGTGCCGGTCATGCTGACGGCGCCGACGGCCGACACACCACTCGTGGCGGACACGTTCTGCGCGGCCAGCACGTTGAGGTTGCCGCCCGTCGCGATCTGACCGCCGAATGTGGTGCTGCCACCGGTCGACTGAACTTTGACGTCGCCGACCGCAGTCGTTGCGCCCAAGGCGATATCGCCGCCAGCATTGGCGCTGAACTTGCCAGCCGTTTCGATGCTGCCCAGGGCGATGCCGTTGCCAGCTTGCAGGCTGGTGTCTTTGGCAAAGCTCAGCGCACCACCGCCAGCGATAGCGCTGCCAGCCTGGATCGTGGCTGCCCCGAGGCCCAGCAGGTTACCCGTGAGTGTCACGCCGCCCTGCGCAGTCAAAGCGGTATCGCCGTTGACGAGACCGCCCGACAAAGAGAGCCCTGCTCCTGACGTAGCCGTCAGGCTGCCCCCGATCGTCAGAGGACCGGCAACGCTCAGGCTACCGCTCGTCGCAGCAAGCGTAGCGTCCGCATTGGCGCCAAACGCACCGCTGATCGAGAGATTCCGACCGGCAGTTGCATTGGCCGCGCCATAGCCAAGAACGGCACCATTGAGCGAGACGTCGCGTGACGCCGTCATCGACAGCAAGCCGCCCGCCACGGTGCTACCCGCAACAGCAATATCACCGCCACCACCCTGCCCCTTTGCGGTCAGCGTCAGCGCTGTGCCGGCCTGGGCGGAGCCCAGCGTCAGGCTATTGCCAGCGGTAGCCGTCAGCGTGCCATTCGTGGCAACGCCATTAGTCACGCTGATATTGCCGCCGGCAGACAAGCTGGCCTGATCACCAAATGCCACAGCCGCTGCACTCAAATTGCCGCCGGCGGCCAATGCACCCGAATGCTGAGCGGCAACCCCGCTAGACAGTGTCAGATCCGTACCCGTAGACAGATTGGCAGAGCCTGCCGACACCACAACGCCCGTCGCCGAGAGGGACGTACCGGCCGACGCCGTCAAGTTGCCCTGCGTCGCCACGGTCGTGAGGTTCACCTGACCGGCATTCGCGGCAACCGACAAGGCGCCCACAGTGTTGAGCGCATCCGCAAAACCCGCGTTGCGACCAGCCTGAACGGAACCGATCCCACCGCTATTGACTGCCCCCGTCACGCTGACATCGCGAGCCGCTTGCAGGGTCAGATCGCCTGCCGAGGTCATGGCACCCGCAACTGTCACATCACCACCACCCCCAGTGCCGTTGGCGGTGACATTCAAGGGACCGTTCACAGCCTGGACCTTGCCCAAGCCAGCCGTATTGGCGGCGGTGACCGTCACGCTTGCGCCCTGCAACGTACCGGTCAGGCTGGTGTCTTGGCCAGCCGTTACCGTAGCCGACTGAGCGAATGCGGCACCGCCTGCGCCGGTGACATTGCGGTTGGCAGACAACGTGCCGTCTAGCTGTCCCGCTACCGCACCACTAAGGGCGATGTCGCGCCCGGCTAATGCCAGGAAGGAACTGGCGGCAGACGCTTGCCCACCCAGGTTGACATCGAGGCCGGCAACGACAGAAAGCGTCTGGTTGGTCGCGAGACTACCGGTGACGGAAGCCGTGCCGCCCTGTGCATACAAAAGAAGATCCGCTGCCGACTGCACCGCCCCCGCAACAGTCACGTTTCGGGCGCCCAGCAACTGCACATCTGCGCCACCCGTCAACGCGCCATTGACCGCCACATCACGAGCGGCCTGTAGCCCAATCGAACCCGGTGCGCCAACGGTTCCGTTCAGCACAACGTCGCCGGCACCAGCGTTGCCGTTGGCGATCACACCTAGCGTGGTGGAAGACAGCACGTTATTCAGCGCTGCATTGTTGCCCGCATTGACGTAAACGCTGTTGGCCTGCATGGAGCCCGTCAGCGTTACGTCCTGACCTGACAGAAGCGTCAGCGCCTGAACCACTGCTTGCGTGCCCGCCCCAGTGATATTGCGGCCAGCCGCTACAGTTCCATCCGCGTTGCCGACCAGTACGCCGTTCAAGATCGCGTCGCGTCCCGCGCTCAGAAGTAAGGTGCTGACGGCACTGGTGCTGGCACCCAGAGACAAATCCAGGCCCGTACCGATAGAAAGGCTGCCGCCGCTGCTAATGCCCCCGCTCGCATTGAGGCTGCCTCGCTGCGCCGTCAATGACGTATTACCGACCGCTTCGATCGCACCCGCCACACCGATATTGCCTTGCGCATTGACGGTGACGGTGGAACCCGACGCCAGCTTGCCGCCGATCGAAACATCCTGCGCTGCAGTCAGTTGAACAGCGCCTGCAGCCGCCGCTGAACCGTTGACCTGGATTGCGCCGCCGCCACTGTTGCCCTGTGCTTGCAGGTCGAGTGTCGAGGCGGACTCGATGTTGTTCACACTGAGGCTATTGCCCGCAGTGACGTTGACGGCCTGCGCCTGGACCAGCCCCCCTTGGTTAACGTCGCGCCCCGACACCAACGTGGCCTGTCGGCCGAACGAGATCACACCCGCACCGGTCAGATCGCGACCAGCCAACAGCGTGCCGCTACCTTGCCCATTCAACGTACCCGATACGACCAGATCGCGCCCGCTCGACAGCGTCGCATCACCACTGGCCGTAGTGGCGCCGCCGAGATTGATGTCCGTGCCGGCTTGAATGCCGAGCGCGCCCTGGCTAGCGATGGTGCCGGTCGACGTCATCGATCCATTGATGGACGTCAGTGTGGTATTGCCCGCCGATTGGACACTGCCGCTAACGTTCAGATTGCCGCCGGCAGACGCCGTGATATTGGCACCCGCTGCGGTAGCGCCAGTCAGGTTCAAATCGTGTCCGGCCGACAAGTTCACAGTCGAACCTGCTTGAACGTCCTGCAGGGTCGCTGTGCCGCCGGCAGTCATCTGCACGGTTCCGCCACGCAGGGACCCGGTCAGATTGGTATCGCCAGCCGATTGCAACGTCGTTGCCAAGCCGAAGGCAGTATTGCCACTGCCACTGATTGCGCCTCCCGCCGACAACGAGCCATTACCTTGGCCCACTAGGGTGCCACCCAGCGTGAGGTTGGTCCCGGCCGTGAGCGCCGTATCACCCAAAGCAGAGGTACTCGACTGCGGGCCTAGAATGATGGCCTGGGCGGCACCAGCCGTCAGATTTCCGCCTGCCTGGACTCCCCCCGTATTGGTGATCGAACCCGCATTTGCCTGCAACTGCACATCGGCATTGGACTGCAGCATGCCGCCAACCGTGACATTGCCGCTAGCATTCACGCTCAGCTTCGATGCGAGCTGCAGGTTCCCGGTGACCTGAGCGTCCCTAGCTGCGACGAGATTGCCGACTCCAGCACCCTGCACCGTGCCAATTACAGAGATATCGCCGCCGCCGGCGGTCCCTTTCGCCTGTACGGTCAGGTCGCCATTGGCTTGTACGTTGTTCAGCGTCGCCGACCCAGCGGCCACCAGATTCACGGCATTGGCCTGCAGGCTGCCGCTGGCATTGGTGTCGCGCCCCGAGTTGACGGCCACGTTGCCTGCCACCGCGGTGTTGCCAGCCAGGGTGACGTTATTGGCAGCAGTGAGCTGCGCGTTGCCTTGGGTCGATGCCGAACCGGACAGCGCGATATCACGCCCTGCCCCCACGCTGACATCACCGATGGCACTCGTACTGCCACCCAGCGTTACGTCGGTTCCAGCGTTGGCAGCAAGCGTGCTACCAACGGTCAACTGGCCGGCCGAAGCGACGTTGCCAGTGGTCGCATTCAGATTCAGCGCTCCGACCGTCTGCACACCACCGCTCGCGCTGACATTGACGTTGCGCGCGGCAGCCAAGGTGACCTGATCGCCGCCGGCAACGTTGCCCGCCACAACAACATCACGCTGCGCGGTGACACTCACCGCGCCTACCGACGCCACGTTGCCGTTGAAGACGACATCGCCACCGCCAGCGACGCCCATTGCAGCAACGTTGAAGGCGCCGCCTGCTTGAACGTCTTGGAAACTCGCGCCGTTGCCAGCCTTTACAGTGAGTGCGTTCGACAGCAGCTTGCCTGTAAGCGCTACATCGTTTCCGGTCTGGAGCGTGGCGCCTTGGCCGAATGCAAGCGACCCTGCACCTGTGAGGTTTGTGCCTGCATGAATGTTTCCATTCTGCTGTGCAATCAGGACGCCGCCGATATCGATCGCCTGGCCGGCGTTCAGGCTGACATTGGTACTACCCAGCACGGAGCCTGGAACAGAAAGATTGCCACCTGTCGCAATCGTCATTGCGGCGCCACTGGCGAGCGAACCCGAGATTTGCGTATCGCCACCGGCGTTCAACGCAGCGCTAGCGATCGCCGTAGCCTGCCCGACAATAGACAGACCTTGTCCCGCTGTCAGCGTGAGATTGCCACCGCTGTTAAGCGTGCCTTGGCTCGCAAGATTGCGCCCTGCAGACAATGCAGTATCCGCCGAGGACTGTACGTTCGCGCCCGTCTGCGTATTAACGTCACGCTCAGCCTGCGCGGTGACGGACGCCGCGCTGAGTTGCCCTGTCAAGTTGATGTCACGCGCCGCAGTCAGCGTCGCCGCTGTGCTTGCGCCGGTGGCACCGGTGACGGTGATATCACCGCTACCGTCGTTGCCGGCCGCGCTCATGGCGAGCGCGCCACCGCTCTGCACAGCACCGGCTTGCAGGCTCGCGCCCGCGGCAAGCGTGGTATCTCCCGTCGATTGCGTATTGGCGACGTTGATATTGCCACCAGCAGTCGCACTCAGTTGCTTGCCCGACTGCACCTGACCAGTAGACGTCGCATCACCACCAGCAGAGATGGTGTAGCCACCCACACCAACATGGGTGCCAGTGAGCGACACATTTCCGGCGGCCTGCACATTCGCCTGCTGTTGTGCTGCTGTGCCTGCCAGGGAGACATCACCGTTCGATGCGATGTTCAGATCGCCGGCATTCGCAGCCAGTTGGGCATCCATCCGAACGCCCATCCCGGCAGCGGTTCCCACCACCTGGATTTGTCCTGCCGTGACCGCGCCGAATGCGGTTGCGTCGATCGCATAGCCGTTGTTCGCGCCGCCGTTTGCTGCATTGATGGCAGTTGCGGTATTCGATGATCCGTTCGATGTCGTGCCGTAGACCGTCCCGCTATCAGTGGTAGAAGTCGGCGCCACGAACTGGCGACCTGCAATGATATTGATGCGCGAACCCGCATACAGCGGCGCATTTATGCCGACCGTCTGACCAATCAGATCGATGGTACCGACCGTGCCTTCGATACCGGGCCCCGGTCCGTTGACACCTGCATTTCCCTCGATCTGGATGTGGCCACCCGTCACGTTGTAGCCAATCGCCTGCGCGTTGGTGAAGTCCGTGGTGGTGCCGTTCGGCCCTGACAGGAATTGCGGTTTGCCCGTACTGAGCGTCACACCCAATGTGTTGACGAATCCCACGCCACGCGTGGTGATGCCGTTCGGGTTGGCAATGATGACGGTGGCTGGCGCGCCGAAGACTTCCAGCGGTCCAGCAAGCAGGCTGGCGTAGTTCGCCCCGGTTGCCGTCACCTCGTTGATGATCGTGCTGGCGACACGGTTACTCAGGTTCGGGTTAGCGCTCAGTTGGCCGCCCGTCAAAGACGTGCCGCCCATGAGGCTGTTATTGAGGATCAACCCGACCGGATCAATATTGAAACTCTGAAACTGGTTCAGCGAGATGCCCGCAGCGTTGGGCGCCGTGATGTTGACCACCGGCACGCCACCGCCCACGCCGGTCGTCTGCGTCACGCCGGGACGGAAGACAATCGGTGCGTTGGGGTCGACGATGGGGGCTGCCTGCGCTGCATGCCAAGCTAGGCGAATACGCAGCGCCGTCATTGCAGCCCAATCGGACCAAGCCTCGGGGCTGGTTGCGTGCGTGCCGGCATTCAACACCCCAGCAGCGCTGCGGCTCTGCTCAATGGTGACCGTCAACGGGCTCAGCCACATGAACACCGCCACCAAACCCGCCACAGCCCGCCTCCACAGTGACTTGCGCTGTGCAAGATGCCGTTGCGCATCCGCATGCGAGAACATCGCATCGGAGCAAGCGGTATCCCGTGCCAGATTGGCTTGTTCGAGTTGGTGAAAATGGAGTCGCTGGCGCGTGTTCATGGTCGTTGCGCTTCTTGTTCGAGCGATAGCCGCAGCTCTCCCCCTAGAAAAGAGCGTGCGCGAGTGTCGTGCGGCCTAAGGGCCGCTTTCGTTATTGCTGAATGCGGGCGTTCTTCATCAGATCGACCACGATCTTGGTGGTCGCCTTTTGCACTTCGACCTGCTCAAGTTGCTTGCGCAGGACATCCTTGATCTGGTCGTACTGCGGAATCTGCGTCGGGCGCTTCGCCTCGACACGCAGAATCCAGAACGCGCCGTCGACCTGTACCGGCGATGCCGAGGCTGCCCCGTCAGGCAATTGCGTCAGCGCAGTTGCCAACGGCAGGGGCCAGTTCTGCGTCTTCCCCTCTTGCAACGGAAGCTTGAAGGAGACCCAGTTCAACGCGCCGCCTTGCGCTGCGGTGGGGCCTTGGCTGTACTGTTTGGCCAACTGCGCGAAGTCCGTCCCCTTCTTGATCTGGTCGAGCACCTTCTGCGCGGTATCGGCGTCTTTCACAACGATGGCGCTGGGCTTGTACTCAAACTCGCCAAGCGAGCCCACGATGGCGTCGTACTTGGCGCGTACGTCTGCTTCGGATACCGGCGCGGGCTTCACCGCGTCACGCAAGTAGTCCTGCGTCATCGCCAGCGTCTTGGCCTGCTCCATGGCTGCGCGCACGTTGGGCCGCGCATCGTAGTGGCCCTTTTCTGCGACCTGACGAAAGAGTTCGCGTGCAATCAGTTGGCTCTTGACGGCCTCGCGTGCCTGCGGGCTGGCCGGCACGTTGGCTGCAGCGATTGCCTGATCCACCTGTTGCTGCGTAATCGCAGTGCCGTTCACTCGTGCTACCACGCCGGCAGGCAGAGGGCCCGCGTCTGCGGGGGCAGCTTGCGCAGTGGCCTTCGTTGCGGCCCACGACGCTTGTGCGCCAAGCACCAGCATGCCAAGCAGCAGTGCATTCCCGAGTACGCGAACAGTGCGATGGTTTTTCATGGAGAGTCCTTCAATTAGATCGACCAGTTGAGTGTGGCCAGCAATACGGTGGCCTTCTTGCCCAGCGATGCGGGCTGAATCAGTGCTTGCCCCACCAGCAGTTCGCTGGTGATGAGTTGACTGCGGAATTTCCATTGGAGGCGAGCGCCGATGCCGGTGCCCGCCAGCGTCGGCCAGCCGCCTTGCGCCACCAGATGCGCTTTACCGCCGTCCAGGAAAAGATAGGGTTCGATGCGTGCGTCATGCCATACGGGCGCGTTCTGCAAAGCCAGTTCGTTGCGTACATAGACGCCGCTGTCGCCGGCAATGCCGCCCTCGGCGAAGCCGCGAACCGAACTCATGCCGCCAAGAAAGATCTGCTGCGTCCCGAACAGGGCAACATGGCTCAGTTGGCCGTGAATGGTCCCGCGGTACGCCCACGATGTTGGCCCGACAGAGCCGAGCGTCATTTGCACAGTCGACGTTGCATCGAGCTTGTTGAACTGACTGTGTGCATCGCCACTGGTGATGCCCGGCGCATCATGGTCTGCATCCAGCCATGGCACACCACGGGAATAGCCGACCTCGTACGTCACCGTGGCGGGTTGACCCGACGCTGTAAAACGCGTGAAGCCGTTGAGCGCGGCGCGCAGCACCGATAGGCTTTGCGGCGACAGATCAAGGCCGTTGACACTGCGTTCTGATCGCGTTTTCGTGAACGTCAGATCGAAGCTGTATCGCCCTGCACGTGAGCGGCCCAACACTGAATTCCAGCCCAGAATCTGGCTGAAGGACCGGCCCTGCAGCAAGGCTACATCGCCGATTAGTTGCTGATACTCCGATATGGACGTGGTGTAACTGAAGGTCTGGTACCCCACCGGCACAGCGGTCGAGAAGACGACTGCGTTGCTGTCCCGCGTACCGACGTAGTTCAGCCCAATCGATTCCTGCAAGCCGATCACGTTGTCCGCTTCGGCGCTCACTCGGTAGCGCTGCTTGCCGGTCTGCGTGCTGCCATAGTTGTCCATCCCCACGTCGTAAAAGAACCGGTCGCCGGGGCGATTCGCGATAGCGATTATCGAGTCACCCGGCGACTGCCCGGGCAGAATCTGAATCTCTGCCTGGTTGCGGCGCAGTCGGTTGATCTGGTCAACGCCTTGCTCTAGGTCAGGCAAGCGCAGCACGTTGCCCACGCCGCTCCCGAACGCCCATGCGGTTCCCGCGTCAGTCAGCACACCGCCGCCTTCGGTCTGGAAAGGGTGCACATCGGCCGGTAGCGGACGCAACTGCGTACCGTTCAGCGTATAGCCGCCCACCCGGCCCGCGATGATGTTGACCTTCATCACACCAGAAGCGAGGTTCTGCGGCCCGAGGTAAGCGCGCGTGGTGATATACCCGCGCTCGATAAAGGTCTCGGTCAACCGCCGCAGCAGCAGATTCACTCGGTTACGACCTAGCTTGTGGCCCAGGAACGGCGCCACGATGGCCTGCATGTCGCTGGGCGGCAGCACTTTATCGCCGGTGAATTCCACTTCGCGAATCACGAACATGGGCTCGACATCCGCTAGCGAGTCAACGTCTGCATCTTTTGGAATGTCTGGCACTGTGGGCGCCTGTGGCAAAGCAATCTGCGCAGGCGCCTGATCCGCTTCCTGCTGACGCTCCCGGTTCCTCTGATCTTGCAGCAGACGCTGAGCAGGGTCTTGCTCAGGACGCGGCAGTACGAACGCCCCAGGTGGAAGCGTTTGCGCGAAGGCCCCGGTCATGCTCAACACCGCCATGCCGGCAGCCAATCCGATGCGTCGCATGTCAGAACCCGACCCAGGAAATCAGACCCAGATGGTTCTGAATCGTGACGGGCGTACGCTGCCTCGGACGAATGGTGACCACCCCATTGCTTGCCTGTACGCCACCCGGCGCCGAAAACAGTCCCCCGTTGATATCAGCCTCGCCGGCAATCTGAATTTGCCCCGTTCCTGCCTGAAAAATGCCGCCCGTATCCGTGCGGTAGATGGCTGCCCAGTTGTTACCGAACCAAGCCTTCATGTCGTGTTCGCGCACAAACCCCGAATAGCCCGTCACGCCCTGCGCAATGACTTTTGGCGCCGACAGCGTCAATGTCCCAACGGCTTGAACGATGCCGCCCACGTTCAACAGTTGCGAACCGGCAGTCATGTCAATATTGCCGCCGGCCTGCACTACACCGCCGTACGCCTGGACAGTGCTGGATGCACGATACGAGCAGAGGAACAGGCAGCTCTGGCCAAAGCTCGCCTGACCCGTAAAGACGGCCGACGTAGTCAACGCACCGGCTGCTCGGATCGAGATATCACCGTTGTTCGACAGGATGGAACCGCCAGCGTTGACAACGTTGTTGGCGGAGATCTTGACGTTACCGCCATCTGCCGTGATGTAAGCCAACCGGGCAGGATCGATCACCTCGCCATAGTCGACTGACATGCCGGATTCACGCTTGGAGAAAACCAGCCAACGCGTGCCGCGGCTCGAATAGGTCACGGGTGTCCCTGCGCCAGCGCCATCGGTATGGTCAATGACGTTGAAGAGATCCCCACCCGCTGACAAGGCGACCTGTTGATTCGACAGGATGCGCGCGTTCCGATTCGTGATGTTGCCAGCGGCATTGACCGAAACGTCGCCGTTCTGGCCGAACAGAATGCCCAACTGACTGCCTGGCGTCGTCTGGTTCAGTACGTTCCCGCCTGCATTCAGGGTCACCGCACCGAGCGAGTCCGAGTTTGCGCTGATGCTGGTATTACCTTGTACCAGCGTGTTTACGTTGGAAATATCGCCTGCGCTCTTGATCAGCACGCCGCTATTGACCGATGCGAGCGTGCTTGTTCCTGATCCATTGTTCTGAAGCGCAACCGATGCGCCATCCAGAATCACGGCGCCGTTGGCGACAACGCTGCTTTCAGACAGGCCAATGTTTCCAATTGCGGCCACGTTGAATCCGCCACTGTTGGCCTTGATGTTCATGCCACTAAGCTGAACCGCGTCCTTGGCGGTGAGACTCACGTTGTTAGCCGCAGTCAGCGCAGCGTTGGTGAGTTGAACGCCTCCGTTGGACGTGAGCACGAAATCGCCATACGACGCATTCAATGCACCGGCACTGCGTACGCCCGGGCCCTTATCCGTGACGATCAATTCAATGCGGCCGCTGGTAAGGCTGCCCGCCGCCGTGATATCGATGGCATAGCTGCTTGCGGTTTGCGGCTGACTAGGCGGCGCCAGTTGAAGCCAGTCGTGACCGTTGTCCGTTGGCGATAGACCTGTGTTGATAACGGCGCGGCTCGTACCTGCGGTCAGCCGGGTTACTGCCGTTGGGGAAGAAAACGTGTTGGTGACTGGCCCCTGCACATTGATGTTTCTGGCCAGCATGTCCAAACCGATCAACGTCCCGGTCAAACCGTTCGGCCCCACGGTGATGGTGCCGCTGCTAGTGTCGAGGTTGACGTTACGTTGATTGAGACCCGGCGCGATCTGCACGTCGGTGAAGCTGATTTGGCCTGTGGATAGTGCGAGGTGGCCGGTGTTGACGAATGAGCCTCCGTCAACCGTAATGCCATTGGGATTGGCGAGTACGACGTTGGCCCTGGGCCCCGCTACAGACAGCTCACCCGAGATCAGACTGGGGTTTGTGCTGGTGACTTGGTTGACGATCGTGCGGGCATTGATGCCGACGTTGTTGAGGGTGACACCGGCGGTGCCGACGTTGAACTGCGTATAGGTATTCTGCGAAACGCCCGACACGGCAGGAGCGATATTGACGATCTGCCGGCCATTTGCCCCCGACACCACAGTCGTGACAGTTCCGCCGTCTGGCACCACGCCCGCCCCAAATGTGGGAATACCCCAAGCGAGCGCGCAGAGGCATGCAATGTGGCGAAACACGGCATGCTTGCCACGCAGTTCAATATGGATCGACTCGGCCATCTCTGCTTCACCGCCCGCATCAGGCGGGACACTCCCAGTTTTTGTAGTTGTTCGCGGGTAACGCAGTCCGTGATCGCGACAACGGACACTCGGGGTGTAAACGGAGAAAGCAGCGACAACTTAATGCGTCATTTACCCCTCTCAAGCGGGGAAAGAGGCAAACAAAATCGAGAATCAGGTCGCATCTACCTAAATCGATCTACCCAATTGGAAGGGTTAGCATTCACCTCAGCAGCGCGGCGAGCCCAATTCAATAAATTAAGATTCAGTATTTAGTCTTATCTAATTCTAGAGGCACCCACCCCTTCAGGGACCTACCTATGAAAAGCTTTGATGCGGATCGTTGACTCACCGTAGCTCCACTACTCGCACGTCTCGATACGCACTCGGGCCACGCCGAACGCTCCGGGCGAAGCGACAGAAAATGCCCTATTGATCACCCCAGGAGGGCGAGCCTGCCTCCAACGAGGCCAATACCGCTGGGCAGATCGCGGAAATAGTGCTTAAGAAGGGCGGCCCGCCCGGGCCACCCACATTGACCGAACAATCCGTAGCCAAGATGTGCTCAACCCGATGTTTGCCGGAGAGCGACACATCAGGTTGGAGAACACCACGCCTCACTCTGTTTTCTATCGCAACAGTACTCCGACGTACTGCGCTCGTTCTCGATGCGTCGCGATCAAAAGAAGACGACTACAGCTTCGGATCAGATTGATCGTTGTCCCACTGCCAGATGGTGGTTCCATAGTCGGATGCGACTTCGGGCATCACGTCGCCCAGTTGGAAGGAACGTCGCGATCCTGCTTTGGCTGGGGTCAACCAGTAGCCGGACTTTGGACATGGCTGGCCTGCTTCACAACGCAAACTGTGCCTGTGCGCCCCGTCGACAACTGCATCTTGGCCCGATGGGAATCTGCGTGCGAAATCCACGAGATCTTTCGGATACAACAGATGGTCGCGGTAGCTTGAATCGTTCAGTTCGAGCAGAAACGTCGCTGCCGCCGCCTCGATAGACCAGTAGCCGACATACGCCCCCCTTTCTCCTCGTTGGCCTTCAGGTGGCTAGCCTCTCAACGCCATCGGCGGTTGACCCAGCGACGGGATCGGCGGGCGGATATTGTGCAAATGGCGAGCAAGGTCCTCCACGGCGCCGTGGTAGACGGCGCCATCAGATAAATCGACGTGCATGCGCCCAGCCAACCACGGCGGCAAAACGCGCTGCTGCGTCGACTGCCTTACGATTGGAATGAATTTCGTCGTATCAACATTCCGCATCATCTCGCTTGTTACGAGCAGCTGCTCGTATGCGACGCCACCCTGCCGCTTCTGTTCCTTATATGCGTAAAGTTCAGTACAAACTACGAGCACGCGGTCGCTGTTTTGCACGTTGCCTTCCATGAACTCTGCTAGATCTTGGCCCGGCGCGGCATGCCACTGATCGAGGATATTGCCATATCGCTTTCCTAGCCAAGCAACTGCTTGGCCCGATCCGACAGGCATGCCCGATGGAACAACTCGCCAAGGCCATTGAGTTCGATGAACCAAAATTCGAAATCGTTCGACTTCGAATTTTGGAAGTCCCGACCCCATGGTGCGTTCGTGTAGGACACAATGCCCAAGGACACTAGATGCTCGATGTATGTGTACAGCAGACTAGGCTGGGCGAGATCTTCAGGCCGAACTGCGATAGTCTGAAGTTGCTGTTGTTGCCAATCTGACATTGCTGACGCTTGAATCACGGATGCACGCTCGCTTCCCTTGAAAACTGCGTGACCGTTGTTAGGAGGGCGCAGGTATGCTGACGGTTGCGCTCGGGAGATCTGTTCGATCAACAATGCCTCGTCCGGAGCGAGTTGGCTGACAATATGAACGAAAGCCGGGTGTGCTTCGCCAGTTCGCTCGCGGTCCATTGCTCTTGCCAGTAGGCTCACATACATCTCTGCGATGACGCTTTCGTCACCTTGGTACTTCAGACGATCTGCCACCTCTATCGCAATCGACTCCACGGGCGCGACTCGCCTCTCTTCTGGCACTCGTGCGATAGCCTCACTAAGCCGACGTGCGAGCCTATCCTGCAGGTAGGCACCATATTGCAACGGGAACAAAATCAAGCGAACCGTCTTTACAAAGTCGGTCCCGATCTTGCCGGCCTCTCTTAGAGGCCCAGACACAGCATCGCTGTAGGCTTCTTTTGCAACCTCAGGAGGAATGGCCTTCAATAGGTCGAGTTCGTTCATCTGCTTTTCCGTTGTCGCAACGCTACTTCAGCCACACCGCACAGATAGTCAGGAAGACGGCAAATACTGCCGCGCAATACACCTTGCGCGCCAATGGACTCATCTTCTTCCACGTCTCTCTGTCGGGGCCTGGGAATGCCGCCATTGCTTTTTCGAGGCTCAAATCTTGATGCGAAGCGCTGAGCCCCCTTGACCAGACGCGCGATGCGCCCTGTCATAGTCCCCGTACACGCCTTCATAACGATAGACGTCCATCACCGGATCAAGGGTCTGCGCGACGTACACAAAATCAGGGTCCGTCTGCAGGCCAACGACGTTGACTTCAAGCACCCAGGTTCCCGGCCGCGCATCAGGTCGAGCCCGATGAACACCGGCGTACACGTTCCCACCCATTGCGCTATCAATTACAACGAATACCTTCATGACTTTTTTCCTGGTTCTCGCCCACTTTGCGCCGCGAAGCAGTCGACCGTCCAAATCCAGTTGCCGCGTGCAAGCTGGCAAATCTCCTACCTCTCGCCGGTCCATCGATTGAGACGAACGGTTCCTGCATGCTGGTATTCGTATCGAAACATCACGGAAAATACGATAACCGCGAACGCGATCGCACCGGCGAGACACTTTGGTCCTTGGGCTTGCATCGCTTTTTTCGATCCAAATTATTTGTAGTCGCCGCTCATATTCGTGATGCGCGGATGCTGTTGCGGCCGCGGATAGACTCGCAGCTTCTTGCCGCTGCTACAAGTAACGACGTAATAGCCATCCCTTGTCGGCGCGTCTTGTTTGACGACCTCTTCGCAGTCCCAGCCATAAGTGTTCACCGCGTGCCATGCGATGTCTGCTTTCGTCAGGCCCTCGCTCGTCGTGGCACGACGAACGTCGTGCTCATACACCGATTGAGGTGCCTTCGTCGGCTCGGAACCGTTGGTGATGGAAGCATGTGTAGCAACTACCGTCCCGCAGACGGCAGCGAGCGCAGATGAAATCTTCTTCATGTTATTCCGACCCACTACTAGAATTGGTCCAGTCTTCTTGCAAGATCACCAGCTTCTCGCGCAGCCGACTTCTCGCGTGCCTCAACCAAAGAGGCAACATTCTGGCTGAAACACTCTCGGAAGAGGGTCTTGCTGGCATCTCCCATTCTCCCGCTGTCGGAAGTGAGTTTGTTGCAGTGGTCGGCTATGCCCTGAATATCTTGCTTGTGTGTGTAACGCGCAATCCAGTGTGGGGTGAATAGGCCAAGGGTGTAGAAGACGCATGCTGTACCGACGATTGCGACCGTTCTTTTCATTACCGATGTTCTCTAACGTTTTGTGAAATTGGATTTTTTCTACGCCTCCAACGGAAAAATAATTCCCGGAAACTTGGGCCGAATGAGTTCAAGAAGCCGCTCGAACTGTGACGACTCCAAGAACCGGCCGAGACCGTCGCGCTTGCGATACAGTTGTGCGGTCCCGAGGTGCAGGGTGCAGCCGATGAACCGTTTTGCGCCGCCGACACAGTGGGCATGCGGATTTGATGGATACGGGTCAGCATCGCTTTTGTGTACGCGCCAAACCTCGCCCGACACTTTAAAGTCCTCCTCAAGGATGTAGCGGCCATCTCCCGTTTGCCACGTCGCTGCTCCGACGCATACGTCGACATATTCGTCGTGGTCTGCAACGAACTCATCGTTCGGGTCATCATTCATTTCTTTTCCTTTGCTCTCAGTGCGAGAAGTACATCACTATCGAGAAGATAAACGCCAGCGCGACGACGATGGCCCAAAATACTTGCCAACCCGGACTGGAACGATTTATCGCTTCGGCCAAATGACTCTTCCGTTGATATTTTCGACGTGCCATACTGTTTTTCCTTGACGTTGTTCAGGTTGGCCGGAAGGGTGTAGACGAGACGCGCAGGCGCTCGGCCAATACGGGGCGTTCCAGCTCCAGCATGCGCAACGTCGCTCGCTGCGACAGGGGGTTGTGGCTTGGGCCGAGAATAATGCTGTGCACCAGCTTATCCAACCCGAAATCCGGGTCGGTGATGCCCTCAAGCGGAGCTAGCCGAAATTTCAGCTTGGGCTGCACGCCGCTGGGACCGATCCAGTAACCGAACATACTCTTGAAGGTGTTCGCGCGATCCCTGCCGGGGAAATAAGCGACCCGCCACTCGCGCTCCTCTGAGAAGCCATGGTGCTTCGAAAAGAGCGAAGCCTGGAGCAGCCGGTGAAATAGCACCGTGGCGGCCACGCTGACGTTGTCCTTGTTGATCCGCAAGCCCTGTAGGGCGGTAGTGAAGAGGTCCAGCCGCTGGTTGATCCACGCCAGGCGAGCTTCCCGGCTCAGGTACTCGACCGGTGCGATCAGCAAAGGGGATTGCTCATTCATGTTCAACCGCGCAGTGTCGATGACGATCGCGGCACCGCTGCCGTTGCCACCGTAGCCGCGCCACATGGACAGGCGGCCATCTGCGTCCTCGCGCGGATCGTGCTCGGAGAAGCAGGCGACGTAAGTGTCAAGTGCGTGTTCGCTGTTAAACCGGTGCTGGCAGGCCTCAAGCTGGCCCGTGAATTCCTCATAGCAGCCCAACGTGGTGCAGGTCTGAAACAGATTCTTGTGCGCGCGGATTGCCTGCATGCCGTGCTGCAAACCGAAATACAGCTCCTCGTAGTCGTTCATGCTCAGCGGGTTGGAAAACCAAAGCTCCTCGCCGATCAGGATGTTGCGCATATTGTCGACCGACGTGTAATGCGCGAGCAGCGGCCGCTTTTGCGGCAGGTGCTTGCTTGCATCAAAGTCCGAGTACAAGGGCGTTGTCAGCGCACGAATCAAAGCATCCTTCGACGGAGTATCAGGCATGGCGAAAACGTAGCAATCGGATAACTGGAGGGTTGTTGCTGCTGGGAGTGGCACCAGATGGAAACGTCATCTTTTCCCTGTCATCCGAGTATCGCAAGCACCTCGAGTTTGCTGTCCTCAGGCAGATTCGGAAAATCTTGGAGATCGTCAGCGTATTCCGTACGGAACACGTCGAGGTCGCCGCCACGAGTATCCGCATCTATGATCCGAAGAGCCGCATGAAAGGTAGGGTCTTGCCCGCGGGCGATGGAAATCCATTGCGCCTCATATTCACCAGGCATGACTCGGAGGCGCGCTCCATCGTGCGCATATCCGGCTATGATTCGACCATCCCTCACCCGAACTCTGCACCGTGTCATATCAGCCCCGCTCGATCAGCTTTCCTGAATGGTATAGGTTGAGGAGCACGCTCAGCCATTGAAGAGATGGATTAACTCAATCTGGGTAATTTACCCCCAGTGATTGCCCACCTCGGCCATCGCTTCTCGCAGTTCTTGCTTCGTCACTTCCAGATAAGGGGCGACGTGATCCAGCTCCGCATGCCCAAGCAGAAGCTGAACGGTCTCGATCGTGTGCCCTTGCGCCAGCAGTCGGCTAGCGAAGATGCGGCGGCCCGAGTGGCTGCTGTAACCTGATCCGAGGCCTGCCGCACGATAAAGGCCAGTGACATAGCTCTGTAGGCTGTCTGCCGCCAGATACTCGACCCGCTCGCCTGCATCATTGATACGGCGCTTGACGCTAAGCTCATACGGGCCGCCCTTGTGCGTGAGGATCAGGGTCGTTTGTGGCATCAGCCCGCGCCACATGCTCCGGTCCATTGCCGTGCCCTTGTTGTTCTGCCACCGCCGTTCGACGTAGCGCTCCAAGGCTGCGATCGTCTTCGGGTGGCTGAGATAGATGCATCGCTGTCGGCATCCTTTCGTGATTGCGGCGCGCAGGCTTACCTCTTCGCGAATCTGCCCACCGGGCAACATCACATCTGCCACTTCGATACGGGCTACCTCGGACACGCGCATGCCGCAAGTGAGCCCCAACAGCAGCATGAGAACGTCGCGCTCCGGATGGCGGCTGGTGGCCTCGGTGACGCGAAGCAGATGACGGATTTGGGAAGGCTTGAGGGTCTTAGCGCGTTTGACGTGCATCGTTTCTCCATCTCGGAATACGCCCGAATTTCGGGGCTGTTACGAGAGAGAAACGGCGAGCGCTCCTTTCCATCATAAACCGGCCTGTTTGGCCTCGTCCTCGGAAAAATCGACTAACTCCTACCCAGAATGCAGTAGCACGTAGCGACAACCATGGCCCGGCCTGCAGGCCGCAACATCAGCCCCAAAAGAATCCTGATGGAAAGCGGAGATGGTGCCGTCCGGCGCCACTTCCGCTATGGTGGCTCCGCGCGTCGGACGTCCAACTCTGGGCGGCATCAGACGACGGTACTTACTAAATCGCAGAAAATTTCGCACATATATCACCACATTGAGCATCCATCCCGGTATGCCTGGGCAACGCCGTTTGCCCTGAATTCTCATGAGGCTGATATGACTCTTTGCTCTTCCTGTCCCCGCTGTAACTCCACCCGCATCGCCACACGTGACTATGCCCGCAAGGCTGGTGGTGCGGTTGGCGCTGCTGCCGGCGCTCTCGGTAGCGCCGCTGCCGCACTCGGCGGTGCCGAAGCCGGCGCCGCACTCGGCATGATCGCTGGTCCCGTTGGCTCGATCTTCGGTGGCTTGGCGGGCGGGCTGATGGGGGCGCTATTCGGTAGCGCGGCCGGCTGTGCCGCTGGTTCGGCTATCGGTGGGCAGATCGACGCCAGTGTTCTCGACAATTACGAGTGCCAGGCGTGTGGTCATGTTTTCTCGACAAGCCACACGCGTCCTGACGCCTGACGGCTCTTTCGCTTTTCCCTTTCCTTACTCAATGCCTAGAGCCCTTCGGGCTCTAGGCATTTTTGTTTTCTGTTTCCCGTTATCTATCAGGAGATTTTTTATGCATCTTGTCACCAGTATGGCCTACTCAAACGAAACTCCGTGGCACGGCCTCGGCAACCAACTCGCGCCCAACCAACCCATCGACGTGTGGGCAGAACGTGCCGGCATGAACTGGACCATCGAAGAAGCCGAAGTGCGCTTCGTCTCCGGCGCCGCCGGCTCCATACTCGGTTCGATCCACGCTTTCCCCGAGCAGAAGGTGCTGTACCGAAGCGATACGAAATTGCCGTTGTCGGTCGTCTCCCGTCGATTCCAAGTTGTGCAGCCGGCCGAAATTATCGAGTTCTATCGCGATTTGGTGGACGCAGGGGGTTATGAACTAGAGACCGCAGGTGTGTTGAAGGACGGCAAGAAGCTGTGGGCGCTCGCAAAGACCGGCCAGAGCGCCACGCTCAAGGGCCTTGATCGCGTGAATGGCTATCTGCTACTTGCAACAGCGTGTGACGGCACGCTCGCGACCACTGCTCAGTTCACCTCCGTCCGCGTGGTTTGCAACAACACACTGGCGATTGCGCTGGGCGACAACACTGGCGCCGTCAAAGTGCCTCATCGCAGCCAATTCGACGCGCAGGCTGTGAAGCGCCAATTGGGTATCGCTGTGTCCTCGTGGGATGGGTTCATGGTCCGCATGAAAGCCCTGTCCGAATGCAAGGTCAACGATACAGCGGCAGAAGCCTTCTTCCGCCGCGTGCTGACCTATCACGCAACCGGAGCCAATACGCGCGTGCCGGCCACCAACGACAGTGCCATCAAGACCGTGCAGGAACTGTTCACTGGTCGCGGCAAGGGGGCCGACATGGCATCGGCTACCGGTACGGCGTGGGGCCTGTTGAATGCAATCACCGAGTACACGGACCACCACCGCCGGGCACGCAGTGACGATAACCGGCGAGATTCAGCCTGGTTTGGAGCCGGCGCAACACTCAAGCAGAAGGCGTGGGATGAAGCCCTTCGGCTCGTGGTGTAGCCAGCTTTCCCTCTCTCCTTTCCCTATCTGACGGCCTGGTGGAGTTCGCTCACCGGGCCTTCTTCTTTTTGGAGGTTGCGTGACTGCACCCGAATCCACCCGGCACAAGCCGCGGCGCGCCGCATTGAAGCTCGTCAAGACCATCGAGCTGTCCCGCGCGCATTGGCTCGAAGTTCGCAAGACCGGCATTGGCGGCTCGGATGCCGCTGCAGCGGTTGGCCTGAACCCCTATAAGAGCCTGCCGGAGTTGTGGATGGAGAAGACCGGCAAAGTTGCCGAGCTCCCCAAGCCCGATCCGAACGACACCACCGAACCTGTCTATTGGGGAACGTGGCTCGAACCGATCGTGGCAGCGGCTTATACCCAGCAGACGGGTCATCGTGTCCGCAAGGTCAATGCCGTGCTGCGACACCCTGCCATTGACTTCATGTTGGCCAACCTGGATCGGGAAGTCATTGGCGTGCCCGATGTGCAAATCCTGGAGTGCCAAACGGCGGGCTTATTCGGTGCGCGTCATTGGCAGGACGGCGTGCCGGAGTACGTGCAAATCCAGGTGCAGCACCAGTTGGCGGTTACGGGTACCGCCAGGCACGTCGCACGACCTCGACGTGACGCAACTCAAGCATGCCTTCGCCACCGGACAACTGCGCCCGACCGTCAACGGCATCCGCCAGTTTCTTGGCTATTCCCAATCGCGGGCCATCGCCCTGCGCCGCCAACTCGCTGAACTGAACTGCGGCGTGCGGCCTGTCACCGCCGAAGGGAATCCGTCAGCGGCGCTGCGCTTCTGTGTGCAGGAATTGTCCAAAGGTTGGCCGGTAATCGTGGCGCTGCGCACCCGACGGCGAACCCATGTGGCGCTGGCGGTGGGCATCGAGGGACAGCAGTCCCATCGCCGATTCATGACCCTTGCATTACTGCTGCTCGATCCCGCCGCATCCGAGCCTAGATTGGCCGGCTTCAACGCTCGCCTGGAGACGGCCAAACGTCCGCTGCGGCTCACCGCGACGGCAACGCGGCGCGTGACGGCGGAAGGTGCCGTGTCGATCCGGCTCAAGCCCCCGTAGCTACCGTAGGCGACTGCGCTTGATCTCGGGCGGCGTAGCGGCATTGACGCGCCGCAGCCCGGTCGGCTTGAGCGACACGCCATCGAGCGGCGCAAACAACTCGGCGAGCGTCACGCCCAGGCAGTAGCAGATGTTCGCCAGGGTCTCCACCGAAGGGTTGGCAATCCCGCGCTCGATCGAGGAAATGTAGGTCCGGTCGACGTGCGCCTCGAACGCCAACGTTTCCTGTGACTTGTCGGCGGCATGGCGGCACTGCTTGATGCGTTTGCCCAGGGCCACCGAGATCGGGGCCGGTCGAGCGGACGGGGTGTCTGAGCGCTTGGCAGTCATGGCGTGCAGGATGCCCACCTGACGACTGATTCACGACGCTGTAAACACATCATTTTAGGACGTGTTTACTCTACAATCCAATGCTGTCACACCATCACGCCCGCCTTGTGCGGGTTTCTTCATGCCCTGCTTTGTAGAGTAAACACGACAGAATCGAGCTCGCGTTTGCTTGTCGGGCACGCACTCCAACCATCAACAAGGAATCTGAAATTGAAGAACATCTATCTAGGGGGTAGTCAATTCGTCCTCAGCGCCATGATGGCGGCCACCCTGACGGCCTGTGGCGGCGGAGGCGACGGCGGCCCCACAGCATCCAACGATGGCCCGGCGGCTGTCACCACAACTGGCGTTGCCGCCATCGGTGCTCCCATCATTGGCGGTAGCGTGATGCTGAAATGCGCATCGGGTGCGACGGCTTCTGCCACCACGGCCGCGGACGGCACTTGGAGCGCTTCGCTCAAGATCAGCGACTATCCGTGTGTTGTCCGTGTTGTCGGTGGTCAAGCCAATGTCAAGGATCCGGCAACCGTGCTGCACTCAGTTGCTGCTGCGCCGGGTACGACCAATATCACGCCGCTGACTGACATCATCGTCGGAGTGCTCGGCAAGCAGGCCCCTGACGCTTGGTTCAACAGTGCGAAAAACGGCGACTTGGCCAGTGCCGTCACGTCGGACAACCTGAACGGTGCACTGGGCAAACTGAAAACGGCGCTCACGACCCTGCCGGGCAAACCAACTTTGCCTAACGGGTTCAACCCGCTCAATTCTGCCTTCAAGGCTGAAAAAGGCGACGCGGGTGACAACCTGCTTGAGACCTATGGCGCTTCGCTGATGGCTTCTGGTCTGACCCAGACCCAAGCATCAGTGAACACGGCCAATGGTCAGGCACTGACTCAGCAAGCCTATGCCGCGACGGCGTATACCACGCCGGGCCTCACGGCCATCCGACTCGGTTCGTCCATCAATCTCGACGGCACGTTCGCCATCGCCATCGCTGACCCGCATCGCGGCCAGTACGTGGCGAAGGCAACCATCGACTCGGACGGCAACGTGACTTCGTTTACCGATGCAGGCTCGTTCACTGGCGTCGTGTCCACTCTGGGCAACCGTGTCGGCCAGCTATGCACGGCCAATGGCGTCGGCGCGATCGTCGCCAATCAGCCTGGTCAGTATGTCTATGTGTCGAGCGACATGGTGGAAGTGACGAACCTCGCAGAACTTAGCGGTGTGGTTTTTGCCGAGTATGAAGACTGTACGCAGTCGGGTACGACGACGTTCGATGCGAATGGCAATGCGACGTTCACGAGCAAAGACACGCCCGGCCAGCCCGACGCTCCAGTCAGCATTGTGCAGGCGCTCACCTATGCGGGTCGTCCTGACCCTGCTCTTCATTCGGTCATGCACGCCAAGGTCTACAAGTACACGGCCAACGGCATCACGAAATACGCCTACCTCACCGTCAACAGCACGACGGGCGCCGATAGCTCGCTCACGTTCGACACCGATACCAAGTACGTGACGATCGGAGTGTCGCAGTAACCACGTTGCCTATGCCGCGTCCTACAGACGGGCGGCGGCGTATTCCCTCGGCGCAGGGGCTGGTTCTTCCGGTCCGCCGCGCCTTTCTCCATCTGGCGATGGCTGACCACTTCTCAGCCGATGTGCCTTTCTCACCGCACCATCTTTCGCTTATGAACATGAAATCCATCCCCCTTGCCTTGGTGGCTGTCCTGCTCCTGGCGCTGGCCGGTTGCGGTCATTCCGAGGTGAACACGGTCAAGGCTGCAGCCGTTCCGCAAGATTCGACGCATACCTACGACACTGCGCTGTCGAACCGTAGTTCGTGTGAGAAGGACGAATGGCGTTCGTTCAAGGACGACACGAGCCGTACGGTGGTGGAATACCGCTGTGTTCTGAAAAACGGCGCGGAGCTTCTTGCGGCGCTCCGACAGCAGAAGGTCAGCGATACGCAGCACGACTATCAAGGCTATTACCGCGGCCTCGATCAGACCGCCGAGAGCATCCGCCAGACGAATCCCGATACGCTGGAGAAACGATTCGCCGATGCCCAAAGGCAGCTTGCACATTTGCAAGCCAATAGTGCGCCATCGGGTTCAGACACGCCTGAAGCGCTGAAACAGTCCATCGTCAACCACGAAAGCGCAATGCAGGCGGCCCAGTCCTCCGTCGAGCGGGCACAACGGGAGCTGAATGACGCCCGAAATAGCCAGATGGGCGTGCAGCAAGAACGCGTCCGTTTTGAGCAAGCCGAGAAAGACGCGCTCGCGCAGATCGACAAGGCATACAGCGGCGTCACCAAGGCAACCGAGGTGTTCCAGTGGTTCGTGCAGGATGATGAAGTCGTGCCGGCTTGGTCCGGCGTCGAATTGGCGAAGCAGGACGGTAGTACCGCTCGCCTTGACAGGAATTGGCGTCAGACGATGTGGGATTTGCTCCATTACCGGGGCGATGATCACGTTCACGCCGTGCTCAACGTCCCCGACAACATCGTCCCCGGCCAGCAGCCCACGGCATCAGAATCGCCAGCAGCCCCGAAGGGCATCAACGCCCCTCAGCCGTCCAGCAAAGGCCAAGACTGCTACGACGCCAAGCTGAAGGACTTCCGAAACGGCATGGGGGAAGAAGCACCTGTCAGCAACGACATGATGAACGAATGGCGTAGCCAATGCGGGCTGTCACCGGCCTGAGCCACTTATCTAACCGTGGCGGAGCATGGTGCCGGCCTATACGGCCGGCATTTTTTTGTACGGGCGGAGACCATCGCCCCTTTACAGGGCATACGCAAAGTCGACAGACACGACGGCCAAGCAGCATAACTTTTATAGTTATTTTTATAACTCTGTGCCACAATGTCATCAGCCCCAGCACCTTAGCGCTGGATCTACAGCCCTAGGCTACCCGCCACACTCTACAGGTTTCTTCTGATGTCCTCCGACAACGAATCCGAATACACAATCAGGTTTCAGCCACGCGGCCGCCTGACCACGTCCATACGTACTTTCGAGATCACTCTGACTTCTCGTCTTACCGGCTACTACATCAACATCGTCGAGTTGGAGTACGGTGGCCACCGTGTTCCGATTGCACTGAACGACCCGCCCCGTTACATCCTGCACCCCACTGCGTTCCACACGATGCGCAAACACTATCGAGGGGAACTGGTCGGCGAGATTTTCGCGGAACTGCGCCACGAAGCCGTGCGCCCGATTCTGCTAGCTGACGAGAGTGATGACCTGCCTGAGTTCGACGCCTATATCGAAGCCAATCACGACAAACGTATCTGGCCAAACGGCTTTGAAGGTGCAGTCGCGGACGATTTGTCGGACTGGCTCCCGCACTTGCAGTTGAAGCCGGGGGGCCTAACGTAATGGGACGCACATCGCTCAGTTGGCAGAAAGACGAGATGGATGCGATCATGCATGTGATCAATAGATCCCATCGAAACCACCCAACTGACAATGAACAGTTCCTCGGCGAGCTGATCGGCAAGATCGCGGAAGTGACTGGCCGGGTTTACGGCCAGTCCACTTACGACCGATTGATCCGGGCAGCACTTGGTGTCAATGGCACGAAGCGCCGTCCATCGGCCCCTACCATCCAAAGAGCAATTGAACGCTATCGAGAAGCAAACCAAGAGACCATTGGTGCTCGTAGCGCACACCCTCGTCCACCTTTAGCGATCGAGACTAGTGCGGCGCTCCCCGCTGCCGCACGCCAATTGCTGGAATCGTTGCTTGCTCGATCCGACGAAGACAACAAGACAATTCAACACGCCCTGGAAGCTCTGGCCGAGGCCCATGCTCATATTGCATCGCTTGAGCGCGAGAACTCGCAATTGCGGGAAAAGCTTGTCGCGGCCGGTCAAATACGAAATGACGGCGGCAAGCTGTCTTGAACGGTCAACATCGCAGGCTTGGATGGGGGAGCAACGAACCGTATCAACCTCAGTTAAAGAAAAAAGTTCGTTCTTCGATTTCCTCGAACAGCACATTAGAGACTAACCGACAGTTAGCCTTTTCTTCGATAAGCATGCGCTCAAAGACGTTGCTTACGTCTTTTTCATCGTCGTCACCCTTCGCTTTCCACGGAAGTCCGTAGTAAGCCTTGAATACCAACAGCGAAAACGCGAGCGGTGTCAAAACCCTCTTTAGAGGCCATCTATTTTCAGAATGAAAACCGATGTGAAAATGCGAACAAGGATGTCGAAATTTTTTTCGCTGATCGGGAGCGTTTTCATATCTAAACATCGGCACACCACTGCTTAGCGAACCGTTCTCAATGAGCGACAGATACTCCTCATGGGTAATCATTTCGGCCACCACAAGCTCCCTAAGGCGCTTAAAGTTGGCCAGCCCCCCCTCCCTCCCCGAGATAAAAGGATTCGGATAGAAGGCATAACGAACGTAGCCTTCGCGCTCCCAACTGAACTGAAAATAGGAGTAGTCCGCCAACAATACGTTGTAGTGGGACATGCTTAATCCGGCCAGATACACGTCCATGTACGACGTGTCGGCTGAAAATAGCAGGTCACGAAACTCATCATTGACAGGAAGAGGCCCGGCGCTCCCGAAAACTTCCGCAACACCCAAAAGCTCCGCAGCCTCCCAAGTCCGATTTATTCCCCGAACCACATCAGAACGATCCATTTTTCTCCTCAGCGGAAAGCAGATCGGCGATCTCATCATCGCTGAACCCTTCGCTTTTCAACTTAGCAAAGTATTCGTTTCTAATCCGCTTTGCCCTAATCGATCGTTGACTCAGATCTCGCTGAATCAGGTTGATCTTGCTGAGGTCGGGCATTACAAATTTCAGGGACGGGAAACACGCTGCGGCAGCGTCGACTTCGGCAGCAACTCTACGAGCAGAATCCTTATAACCGGAGACCCGCAGCCACGCTTTGGTTCGCGTGAATGCCGCAAATAACTTATTCCGATCAGATCGCAAATTGAGCGCTAGCGCGTCAACACCCACAGCAAAAACTACGGCAGCCTCGTTGCCTTTAGCTCTATAGACCGTCGAAAGCGTTATCTTCCCAGGGATCGTAAAAGGCGGCTCAGTGTATGGGTCCGCATGTATGTTGTTCGTTGCAATTTGGTGGCCAGCGAAACTCGCTGAAAGCAGCTTAAAATAGTCACGCATATTTCGGTCATCAAGCGCCACGACCAAAATATCCTCAGGCTGTAGTCCACCTCGCAAGAACTCGCGAGCCTTTTCCACAACCCATTCCACCTCTTCGATAAGGTTGCCTGCAATCATGTGCTCAATGAGCGGCGGCAAGCCTTCTCGCTCGATCGATACGGGACTGTTTTCGGCAGGCCGCACGATTTCGATATGATTTCCCACACGAAAATCCGGCGTCAGGACTTCATATCCTACGTCCTGCCAGTGATCAGGACTTTCCAGTAGCTGAACGATGTCCGAATAAATTCCGAATCCAAGCGCGTGCGCGGTCACCAGGATTTCGCGTTGATTACGGTAGCACTTACTTAGTACCGTGTCGTTCGTCGCGCCTGGCGGCAGCCCATGTTCGGCACGAGCAAGTGAAATTCGCGGTGTACCGTCGGCGTCGTCACCAAACAACTCCTCTGGTGAGCGCATCCGAACATTCAGAATGTTTTGAAGTTCGTCATATGCCCAAACGATGTTTTTATTATCTCGATTGCCCGAAGCTAGTTCGAAGCAAAGATTGTAGAAAGCGGCAGGAAAATCTTGCCCTTCGTCGATCAATACGTGATCGTAATATGGCTCGATGTTCGCATTGTCCAGCAACTCTCGGCATGCGAACTCAAACGGGTCAGTCTTAGCCGGTGCTGCATCTCGTGCTGAGCCGTACGATCTTGGCGTTATTCCAGAACGGCGACAGGCATCAGCGTAAGCTCCACTGGTATTGGCCCCTCCCCACCCATGGCGGATATGGATCTGATTCCAATCCGGATCGACTTCCTTATAGTGCCTATAAAATTTCGTGATCAGATTCTTGATCGGCGAGCGAAGGCTCTTCGTAAAGAACGTCACGAGTATTCGCTCACTTGGCCTAGTCATGTGAAGGTGAGCCGCCTTCATTGCCAAAATGACTGTTTTTCCAGAACCAGCCAAACCGCGAATGCGTTGTGGACCATTGATTGTGACCAAAGCTGCGCGACGCTGTTTTTGGTCAAAATTGGCAATCTCCGCCTCAAGCTGTGCGAGCGCTACCGCAGGACGTTGCGCCTCCGGATCGTCCACGACTCGCTTACTGGCACGCGTTAGCGCTTTCGCCCCCTCCAATACCGATCTAGCTTCGGCAAAAGCATTGTCAGGCATTGGGGTATCTGCTTGAGCGGCGAGAAACTCGTCAAATGCGGCTAATGACGAGATGACTTCGCCCTCAGCTTCATTGAACAGTTCGTCGGCGCGAGAAGTGTCACAGAAGATAACAGGCGTAACAGCCATGTTTAGACTAGAGCGGTCACGCCGCAATGTCTTGCTCTTCAGCAACCGGCCAATAAGGATGCTGCAAAACTGGCCAAGCGATTCGTCTAGGTCTGTTAGCACATGGCTCGGTTGCCGTTCAGCCTGATGCCCGCTGACGAATCGGATCGCAACGATACCGTGCACGGGGCTCAGCAGCAGAGCGTCTGGCTTGTGTGTGACGGTTTCGTAGTCCGAGTACGTTGGAAAATCGTAGTAGAGTGCTGCGTCATCGAGGCCCAGCGCTGTCGCGTGGGTCTCCAAATGACGAACGAACTCGCGCCCCATCGGATCATCGTTGATGCGATCCGTCGTTACTAGGATATCGATAGACACGGTAGCCCTTATTTTCGTCTGCACGCGTTGCTGCCCCATCAACCCCGACACGGCTGGCGTTCGAGAGCGAGCCAGTTTTGTAGCGCAGTGCCGGGAGACTACCTCCCAGCAACTCAATTGGTCATTCTAGCCCAGCGACAGTACCGACAGCCGCAACTAAACCGTCAAAGGCAAAGCATGCCTGGGACTACTCCATGCCGCATCATTGGATGCGTCGACGCAGCACGCCTTAACATGCAGTCCTCGGATGAACGAATTTGGGACTTGTTGGCTTTGGAACGTGTATATCAAGATTAAAGATGTAACGCCGACACCGCAGCAGAGGCGTGGGTGAAAGCGGCATTTGCCAAGCAATCCGAAGTCAGTGGAGACTCCTTCGCGCTGGTTCTAGACGCAGAGGATGCCGCGCTCAGCGTACCCCCAACGCGGTGAATGCGGCGTCGGCTCGACGGTCGGTCGCCCCCCCTACACCACCGTTGTATGCTGATGCAGTTGCACGCGAGCATCGCCTATGGCCAAACCTCACGAGAAGATCAACATTGGCGGCAAAGACGTCTACATCGTCAGGTCACACCATCACGTCCTGCAATCTTGGGCTGAGATCCGTCGCAGCCTGTCAGCCGCGCCGGCCCTCCTCACGCTCGATCATCACACGGACGCATACGAGCCGTTCCTCCGGCACCGATACCACGCCACGCATCGGACGCCGGGCGATGACAAGCGCGATGCGATGGATGCTCTGTTGCCCGTCATGATCGCGGAACTGCGCTACGACGACAAAGCCTCGGTGCTGGAGGCCATCTACAAGCTCTATAACGACGAGCACGTTCGGACGGCGATCATGGGGGGGGGGGGGAATCATGTCCCATGGCTTCGTGGTGAACCTCTCCAACGAAAACCACAGCGAGCACGGCATCATTTACTTGACCAGTTCGATCTGCGCGATCGGTTGCAAAAAGATGCCGCACGACGACGATTGCGCGCCGGTTCATTCAGGCCAGGTTCTCGAATCGGTCTACCTCGACAACGAACTGGGTGAACTCAACACCATGGCGCAGAAGGACGCCGTTCCGGCCGTCGAGACCAAACCCTACGTCCTCGACATCGATCTTGACTACTTCCACTCCGAAAAGGCGATCGAACCGGACGATCCAGCGACCTTCTACCGGCTCGTGCGCAACGCAGTCGCCGTCACCATCGCAACGGAACCCGATTACGTCAAAAGCTGCCGCGACGAGGGCTCGAAGGTGACAGGCAAATCGCCGCTGGCACGCATGAAGCGGCACATCGAAGCGGCGATGACGTGAGCGCCGCTGGCAGCGTTACGTGGCCATCGACATCAGCCCGAGCTGGCCCCATACATTCTTGCTGCAGCCGCGATGGACCACAGGGAGCCCACTCCCCCCCTGTTCGCTCAGACCCGAAAGTGCTCCGGACTCTGGCAAGCGTTGACTGCTCGCTGGAGCCAATCCGGCATGTCGCCCTCCCCGTCCCACGTTTGGCCGTCGGCGCTGCGGTATCGGTCTTTCCGGACAATCCGCCGCCGCGACGGGAAAACCCCTGCCACCACTAGGTCGGCATGCTTCAGGCCATAGCGTGCAATCTGCATGCGGACCCACGCAATGGCTTCAGCCCGTCGGCGCAGCATCACGGCCGAGCTGAGTTCAATCATGGATGGATCAACGCGATTCGGCATACAGGAAAACGCCTGTTAGGGAAAAGCGGCGCATCATACCTGCGCGCGCCCTTGTCATCTCTTCCCTATCCCCTTCATGAACGCCCGGAAACCTGCCGTTGCGCTTGTCCTATTGTAACGATGGGCCTACCGTCCGGCAGCAAAGGTGAATCGCCCCGACTTTCCTAGACACCCCCGAGCCGTTGGGAATGACGTTGTTCGAACTCTACCGGTGATAGTCCGTTGGCGCTCGAATGGCGCCGTGTTGGGTTGTAGAACATCTCGATGTAGTT